>NZ_QFRW01000206.1 GCF_003265355.1 Glycomyces dulcitolivorans
CGTCGGACTCACCGCTCCCGGTGTCGGCGGCGGAGCAGCCCGCGAGGGCCAGCGCCGCGGCGGCGGTGAGCGCGGCGGCGCCGCGCGTGCGCCGCGCCCCGCTAGCCAAGCTCGGACCCGTAGTCGATCACTTCGGAGGCGGCCGCCTCGTCGGTCTCCTCCGCGTTGTCCGAGGACGACTGGAGGGTCTCCATCATGCCGCTCAGGGAGACGCGGAGGTTCTGGAGGTTGTCCCAGGTGGTCGAGTGGAAGGTCTCGTAGTTGGTCCGCGCGGTCGCGGAGGCGTCGAGCTGGCCGAACGCGGGGAGCCTGCCGAGGACCTGTCCCTTCTTGAGCCGGGGGATGATCTCGTCGAGGTGGTCCAGCTGCTCCTGGATCAGGGTCTTGTACTCCTGGATCGCCTCGGGGTCGATCTCTCTTGCTGCCATGGGGTCGCCGATCTGTGCCAGTCGCGGCCGGCGTGTGGGTACGGTGCCGCGATCGTCCGAAAGGGTATAAATACCTGGTATTCAATTAGGCGCGTCCACGATACTGATCGGTAGCCACGCGGGGGCTCCGGGTCAGGCGGCCACTTCTTCGCCTTCCGCGCCTTCGCCCTCGGGTTCGGGCTTCGAGCCGTCCGGGCGCCAGCTCGGCGCCTCGTCCCCGGCCCTCGCCTGGTCCCCGAACGTGTCCGGGATGAAGTCGTAGGCGCCGACGTCGACGCCCGCGTCCTTCATCTTGTTGGGCGCGTCGTCGCCCGCGGCGCTGTTGCCGATGTTGTAGATGCCCTGGGCCCCGACGCCGCCGAGGAGGACGGGCCCGGCCTTGGACAGGATCGTGTTGGCGCCGCCGAGCGGGCCGCCCTTGCCCGCGGTCTTCCCCGGCGCCATGATCTTCACGACCGCCAGCTGCGCGAGGCCCTGGAGGAAGCTGTAGCCGGTGGACCCGATCGTGGACGCCGGGCTGATGATGTTCCCGTTGGCGGCCATGTTGATCCACGTCAGGACCATGTTCGCCCCGATGAACCCGGCGAGGACCCGCGCGGCCATGCCGCACGCCTCGTCCATGACCTTGAGCGCCGCGAGCGAGGTGGCGCCGAACGTCATCGCCGTGGCCCGCCACGACAGCGCCATGATCGGCCCGGCCGGCACGAACTGCTGCACGATCAGGGTGGTGACCGCCAGCGCCATGAGGACGGTCGCCATGACGAGCATGATCGGGATCATCACGCACAGCATGAGCCCGATGGCGAACATCGAGATCCCCAGGTGCATCGCGAACGCGTGGATCGCCTGGAGCTGGTTGACGATCTTCTGGGCCTTCTCGTCGAAGGCGTCGCGGTCCTCGCCGACCCACGCCTCGGGCGAGAGCCCGTCGAGGCGGGCCTGGAACGCCTCGCGCGCCTCGTCGAACTTCTGGGCCATCTGGAGCCACTGCGCGGCCCCGGTGAGGATGTCGCCGGGGTTGCACTGGTTCAGGTAGATGATGCGGGAGAGCTGGACGCACGGCCCGCCGAAGACGAAGGAGGGCAGGGTGATGTTGACGGCGGCGAGCGGTGCCATGTAGCCGTACGCCTCCGAGGCCCCGGCGAACTGCTCCGGGTCGGGTGCCTGGTATGCCATGGGGGACTTACCTTTCAATGGGCCGCGCCGGGCGGCGCGACGCGGCTGGTCACTTGAAGCTGTCCGCGACCGCGCCGTCGGAGTCCTCCCAGGACTGCGCGGTCTCGGCGAGGGCGGTGTTGAGGGAGTTGAAGCATTCGGCGGCGCCCTGGATCATCTCGATCATGTAGCCGCTGGCGAGGATGTGGGCCGAGGCGAGCGAGATGTCGACCGAGACCATGAGCATCTGGTCGAGCTCGCGGATCTCGGGGATGATCGGCATGGCCTCTTCCATCTTGGGCGCGACGTCGGCGACGATGCCGTCGGAGAGGTCCCGCAGGACCTGGGGGTCGATCTCAGGCAAAGTGCCCTCCGTCCTTGAACATTGCGGCGATCCGGTCCTGCTGGGCGCGCAGGTCGGTGACGAGGCCGACGCCGTCCTTGCCCACCCGCTCCGCCTCCGACACGGCCGCCTTGGCCTCGTCGGGGCCGACGGGCAGGCCGAGGCCGGTGAGGTAGGCCGACTGCTTGGCGTCGAGGTCGGCGACCGCGGCGGCGGCCGTCTCGGTGAGCTCCAGTGACAGCCCCCTGGCGCCGATCTCCAGGGCCTTCTTGGAGAGGATCACCTGTGCGACGGGGTATTCGAGGGTCGACTCGACGGTGACCAGTCTGGACTCGCTCTTGGCGCGGCCGACCGGGCCGGGCTCCTCGCCCGCGCCGGTGCCCGGCGGCGTCGCCTGGAAGCGCTTCCACATGTCAAGGGCCGCATCGAGGGTCGCCAGGCTCGACGGGTCGAGCGCGAGTCCCTTCCCCTGGAACGGCCGCTCCTGTCGGGCCGGCCGCTGCTCCTCCTGGGCCGCTTCGTCTTCGAGCGCTTCGGCGCGCTCCGCGATGACGGCGGCGAAGCCGCGTTCGCGGATGCCGTCGCGGAACTCGGTGAGCGCCTCGATGGCCTCGCCGATGTCGGGGCCGGAACCGTCGGCGAGGGCGTCCTCCATCGCGGCGTGCGCCGCTTCCCTTGCGGTGAAGGTGATCAGCTCGGCGAGGTCGCGCGTGAACATGCGCTCAGCGGCGGGGGCGAGTTCGAACCGGGGTGCGGCTCCGGCGGCGACGGTCACCGTCACGCAGCCGTCGGCGCTGGTCAGAGAGCGTTCTCTGAAGGGGGCGTCGGTCAACGGTGCTCCTGGCGAAAGCTGGGGCTGAGATGTTTGGCAAGCCAATATTATGCAGTCTTTTCGGAAGTATGGGACCGCCGGGCCCTGAAGTCAACGAGGGCGATCAAAGCCGCGCTTCGAGTCCTTGCGCCCGGGACCTGGTGATTCGGACGCGCGTACTAACTCACTTGTGGACTTGCGGTTGCTTCCGTTGCCGCGGACGGTAAAAAGTGCTTGAACTCTCAATCATTTGGAAACGCGATCGTTATCGAGATTTCACGGGAGAGCGCTGTCCGTTCACCGGCCCGCGGCCGCCGGAGCCCGCACGGGCGGGCCTCCCGTAGGCTGGCGCAATGATCGAGGCGAGGGCGCTGAAGTGGGAGGCACAGTCGCGCCCGGGATCGTCGGCGCCCAACGAGGACCTGCACCTCGTCGCCGACACCTGGGCGCTGGTCCTGGACGGCATCACCCGCTACCCCGACGACGGCTGCGTCCACGACGTCCCCTGGTACGTCAGCGGTCTCGCCGAGTCCATAGCGGACCGCATCGCCGAACACCTCCCGCTCGCCGAGATCCTCGCCGCCGCCATCGCGGCCGTGAACGACCGGCACGCCGCCACCTGCGATCTCGCCAACCCCGTCTCTCCCGGCGCCACGGTCGGCCTCGTCCGCTGGGGCGCCGAACTCGAATGGCTCCTCCTCGGTGACTGCACCATTGCCTGGCGCGACCGGGACGGCAAGAGCCGCATCGAGACCGACGACCGGCTCGCGGCCCTCCCCGGCGTCCCCGCGGTCGACCTCGCCGGGGTCCGGCGCTGGCCCGTCGACTACGTCGCGCGGGTCCGCAACCGCGGCAACGGCTTCTGGGTCGCCTCCACCGACCCCGCTGCGGCGGCCATGGCCCGCACCGGCACCGCGGACCTCGCGCCGGTCGCCGACCTGTTGCTGTGCACCGACGGCCTGGCCCGCCTCGTCGACCGCTACGACCGGACCTGGCCCGACGTGCTCGGCCTCGTCTTCGACGCCGGCGTCGGCGCGGCCCTGGACCTCGTGCGCGAGGAGGGCGACCGCGATCCGCGCCCCGGCGCGAAGCGCCATGACGACGCCACCGCCGTCCATCTGCGGTTCCCTGGATTTGCATCGTTGTAGAATCGTGGCCGACCGTGCCCGTTGACCGAAGTGAGGTTCCATGGCGGTGACCCTGCGCGACGTCGCAGAACTGGCGGGCGTGTCGTTCAAGACCGTCTCGAACGTCATCAACGGGTATCCCCACATCAGGCCCGCGACGCGCGAGAAGGTCGAGCGCGCCATCGCCGAGCTCGGCTACAAGCCCAACCTGAGCGCCCGCAGCCTGCGCTCGGGCCGCACCGACACGATCGCCCTCGCCGTGCCCGAGCTCAACCTGAGCTACTTCGCCGAACTCGCGAGCTTCGTCATCGCCGCGGCCGAGGAGGCCGGGCTCGTGACGCTCGTGGAGCAGACCGGCGGCGACCGCGACCGCGAGCTGGCCCTGCTCCAGAGCCCCCGGCTCAACCGCACCGACGGCCTCATCCTCAGCCCCCTGGGCCTGGGCCAGGAGGACGCCCCCGCGCTCGGCGGGCCGCTCCCCGTCGTCATGCTCGGCGAGCGGACCTTCGACTGGCCGTGCGACCACGTGACGATGCGCAACGTCGAAGCCGCCCGCGCGGCCACCGAGTACCTGATCGCCTCCGGGCGCCGCCGCATCGCCGTCATCGGCGAGAACGAGGCCGAGGTCATGGGCTCGGCCCGCCTGCGCCTGCGCGGCTACCGCGAAGCCCTGGCCGCCAACGGCATCGAGTACGACGAGCGCCTGGTGGCCCGCGCGACCCTGTGGCACCGGGCCGACGGCGCGCACGCCATGCACGACCTGCTCGACCGCGGCGTCGCGTTCGACGCGGTCTTCGGCTTCAACGACACCCTCGCCCTCGGCGCGATGCGCGTCCTCCAGGAGTCGGGCCTGCGCATCCCCCAGGACGTGGCCGTCCTCGGCTTCGACGACCTCGACGAGGCCGCCTACGCGATCCCGTCGCTGACCACCGTGGACCCCGGCCGCGAGTGGATCGCCCGCACCGCCGTCGAGACGCTCCTGGCGCGCATCGGCCGCGAGGGCGCCGCCGCCGAGCCGCGCACCCGCGCGGCCGACTTCGCCGTCATCGAGCGCGAGTCGGCCCCGCCCGCGTGAGCCCGAATCGCGCCGGATCGGCGGCACCTCACGTTTACAACGTTGTAGAATTTCAGTGCCGGTTTACCCTGTTCTGACGTATCCGCTGGTCCCCGCCATGATCACGAAACGGGAAAGAAGTGGATCGGAACGCCCCGGGGCGTTGACAGCGGGCGGGCGATGTTCCTACGATCCAGAAGTTACAACGTTGTAGAACGAAGGTTTCGGACTCGGCGTTGGACGACGCGCAGACAGCGCAGTCTCGCTTTGAGAGGGAACTCCGAAATGACACGCAAGCGAATCCTCGCGGGGGCCGTCGGCGCGGCGCTCGCCATCACCGCCACCGGCTGCTCGGCCGGCGACGACGGCGGACCGGTCGAACTCACCTTCTGGCACGGCTACACCGAGGCCGACGGCGACGTCCTCCAGGGCATCGTGGACGAGTTCAACGCCGCCCACGACGACGTCGAGATCAAGACCGAACTCAAGACCTGGGCCAGCATCGACGACACCCTCCTGACGGCCCTGTCCGCGGGCGAGGGCCCCGACATCGTCGCCATGCCCGCCGAGCGCCTCCCCGTCTACGCCGACAAGGGCGCGTTCGCCGACCTCGACGACTTCTACGCCGACGAGTCCAGCAACACCGCGAACCTCAACCCCGGCGCAGTCGAGATGGAGACCGTCGACGGCGTCAAGTACGGCGTGCCCACCGGCTTCGTGCCGCTCGCCGTCTACTACAACCAGGCGCTCTTCGACGACGCCGGCGTCACCGCGTTCCCGCAGACCTGGGACGAGTGGGTCGCCACCGCCCAGCAGCTCACCGTGGACGAGGACGGCGACGGCACGCCCGAGCAGTACGGGGTGGTCCTGCCCGACCACGCCACCGTCGCCAACGGCCTGTGGCCGTCCCTGTTCTACGCGAACGGCGGCGGCATCGTCGAGGACGGCACCGCCGTCATCGACTCCGCCGAGAACGCCGCGACCCTCCAGTTCTGGAGCAACGCGATCGTCGGCGACCAGATCTCGCCCACCGGCGTCGACGGCGTCGGCGCGGACGAGCTCTTCAGCGGCGGCCAGGCCGCGATGACCGTCGGCGGCCCCTGGATGGCCTCCATCGCCACCGAGAACAACATCGACTACGGCATCGCCGCGCTCCCGGCCGGACCGGCCGCCCAGGCCGCCTCCGCGATCGGCGTCTCCATGGCCGTCACGGTCGACACCTCCAGCGCCGAGCAGGAGGCCGCCGAGGAGTTCTTCTCGTTCTTCCTCAACGACGAGAACTCCGTCGCCTGGTCGCTCGGCTCCGGCTGGCCGCCCCTGCGCACCGACATCCCGGCCGAGTCCGTCTCCGAGAACCCGGTCGTCGCCTCGCTCACCGAGATCGCCGGCACCGGCCAGCCGCTGCTGCCCGGCGTCGTCAACACCACCGACGTGCTCAGCGCGGTCGACGAGCTCACCCAGCAGGCGGTCGCCGGCGGCGACATCGACGCCCTGCTCGCCGAGGCCCAGACCAAGGTCCAGGAAGCGCTCGACGAGTAGGCCCGCGGCGGGGGCGCTTCCCCTTGGCGCCCCCGCCGCCCCGCACCGCCGCCCGCCAGCTTCGGAGAGGAAGCCATGACCGCACCATCGACCGCCCGCCGGTACCGGCCGCCGGCGCCGCTCGGCGGCCGCCGCCGCGCCACCGGGAGCCCCGCGGGCCGCAAC
>NZ_QFRW01000207.1 GCF_003265355.1 Glycomyces dulcitolivorans
CGGCGGCGGGCGCGCGCAGGACGCCGCGGGCGCCGGCCGCGACGACCATGGCGGCGGTGCGCGGGTCGGCGTCGCCGCACATGACGAGCGCGGTCTGCGGGAAGCGCGAGCGCAGGTTCTGGGCGAAGACGACGGGATTCGGTGCGGCGAGCTTGAAGTCGATGACGGCGGTCTGGACGAGGCGCTGGCGCAGCTCGACCAGGAGGGCGGCGGCGCAGTCGACGGTGCGGATGGCCAGGGACTGGCCCATTCTGGAGGCGCTGGCGGATATGGCCCGGGCCGCTTGCACGGTCGGGACGCAGACGACCATGGTGGTCATGGCGTTCTCGCTTTCGGTGGATGCATCGCACTGCCGGTGGGGGCGGTGCGACCGGTGGGAATCGGTGGGTTCGGTGGGATCGGGAGTCCGAGGCCGCAGGTGGCCGGGCATCGTGTCCGCCTGCTGCTGCCTGGGAATGGCTGGTCTAACGAACCCGGGGCGCGCGAGTTACGCCTTTAGAGTGAAAAGTTGTGGCGAATAGTGAACAGCGCGAACTCGAAAGGGGACACCCGATTCGGGGTCCCCTTCCTGGTCGTGCGGGTCGTATGGTGCTTTACCAACGCCACCAGAGGAAGCGGCGCTCGTAGCGGATGACGGCCTTGCCGTAGCGGCTGGTGCCGGTGAGGTGGATCCGGGGCCCGTCGGTGCTCTGGTGGCACTTGTTGACAACGGCGCCGCCGTGGAGCTGGACGCCCTCGTCGACCGCGGAGGCGTTCGGGGGCAGGATCACCGTGATCTTGGAGTGGACGAGGTCGACCTTGAGGTCGGTGTCGGGGGCGGCGAAGTGGGCTTCGCGGCAGTCGAGGGTGACGGCGCTGTGCTTCTGCTTCGTGGTGATGCGCGCGGGCACGGTCCAGGCGCCCTGGCGCTTGACGTGGGAGTGCACGGGTTGCAGGTCGAGGTCGGGTGCGTCGGCGATCGACTTGGGGCGCTTCGGGACCGCGAGGGCGCGGTCCGCTGCGGGGAGGTCGGCGAGGAGGCGCTCGACGTCGGCGAAGGTCTTGGCCTCGTAGACGCGGGCGGAGCGCTCGGCGAACTCGTCGAGGTCGAGGCGGCCCTCTTCGGTGGCGGCGTGGAGCCGGCCGATGAGGGTCTCGCGGTCGGCGTTGGAGAGGCGGATGTTCGGATCGGGTGCGGGCATCGCGGTGTTCACCTTCTACTGGTTCCGCGATCGAACATACCGCTTCTCCCGATCCCGCTCCAGGGCTCTCCGTTCGTCAGGCGTGGCAGCAGAACTCGTTGCCTTCGGGGTCGGCCATGAGGATCCATTTGGCGCCGTCCTCGTCGTAGGCGCCGAGGCGGGTCGCGCCGAGCGCTTCGAGCCGGTCGGCCTCGGCCTCGTAGGAGTCGGGGCCGTAGTGGAGGTCGAGGTGGAGGCGGTTCTTCACGGTCTTCGGTTCGGGCACGGTCTGGAACAGCAGCCGCATGCCCTTGCCGACGCCGGAGTGCCCGTCGAAGGGGGCGTCGGGGTCGCGGACCGCGGCGGCGGTCTTCCAGCCCTTGCGGCCGTGGACGTCGACGACGTGGTCGTCGGTGACGATCCCCTGGTCGAGGAGGGTCGCGATGAGTTTCGAGTGGTCTTCGACGGCGTAGCCCATGGCCCCGGCCCAGAAGTCGGCGAGCCGGTGCGGGTCGGCGCAGTCGATGCAGATCTTGAATGTGACGGCCATGCCCCCGATCGTAGATCGGGGGCCCGACACCCGTTCCCTATTCGCCTTCGAGGGACGCCTGGGCGTTCGCGAGGTAGCCCTCCAGCTGCTGCTCGTAGGCGTACAGCTCGGTCTGGTCGCCGATCACGAGTTCGGTGTAGCGCCGCGCGTAGGCCTCTTCGGCGCCGTCGCGCAGGCCGCCGTCCTCGGCGCACTGGGCGAAGTCGAGGGCGATGGCGAACTCGGCGGCGACGGGGTCGCTCACGTCGGTGTCGTCGGGCAGCTCGGCGACCTCCACCCGCTCGTCGCCGTCGTAGGCGATCGTGGTGTCGCCGTACAGGTTCACGGCGATGTAGTCGCCGGTGGGCAGGTAGCCGTACTCGTCGAACTCCCACTCGCCGTAGCCGCGGTCGGCGAGGCAGTCGAGGAACGCCCGCTCGGCGTCGGCGAACTCGTCGAGGATGTCGCTGTACACCTGGCCGTCGCTGACCGCGGCCATCGGGCTGCCGTCGGCGCCGGGCCGGGACCAGTAGGTTTCGCCGTCGGCCTCCTCCGACACCGGTTCGCCGTAGACGGTCTCGATGGTCTCCAGCTCGCAGCCGCCGAACGGCGGCTGCTGGACCTCGAACTCGAACGGGTCCTCGCCGGCGTCGATCCACGCCTCGAACTCCTGGTCGTACGCGAAGCGCTCGCTGCCCTGCCAGGCCTCCTCCCAGGTGGCGGCGTACTCGTCGCCGAGGGCGTCGAACTCCGCGCGCTCCACGTCGAAGGCCGGGTCCCACCAGCCGTCGTCCTCGACGCGGGTCGCGAGGTAGTCGGGGTCCTCCTGCATCTCCAGCGCCGCATCGGAATCGGTCCAGGTCACCCACGCCCCGAACCCGAGCTTCTCGGCCTGCTCGACCGTGGGGATGCGCGCGTACGGCGACTGGAAGCCCGCGAACCGGCCGGGCATCCCGTTCCCGAACAGGGCGATCGGGTCGTGGACGGTGAAGCCTTCGTCCTGCATGCACATCGACCCGATCCGGACCTCCGCCTGGACGATCTCGAAGTTGAGCGTCGAGATGTTGACCATGCTCTGCTCGATGGCGGTGACGTCCTCGTCGGTGACCTCCACCGGTTCCTCTGCGGAGCAGGCGGTCAGGACGAGCGGGACGGCGAGGAGCGGGAGAACGGTTCGGCGCATGGATGCGGGGCCTTCCGGGATCGGCGGTCAGGGCGGCACCTCATAGATGCGCCGAAACCGCCCGAAGGTTGCACCGTGCGCCGAACCGGTTGGGGCTCAGACGTGGTCGCGCCAGGAGTGCTTCGGGTCGTAGCCGAGGACCCTGCGCGCCTTGTCGATCGACAGGAGCGTCTCGTGGCCCTCGACGGGCCGCTTGAGCTCCAGGTCCGGGTAGTGGCGGGCGACGAGTTCCGCTGTGGGCGTGGACATGACGGTGTCCGGGGAGGCGATCGTGAAGACCTCCTTGCCGGTCCCCGCGCGTTCGAGGCCGCGGCGGACGGCCAGGGCGCCGTCGCGGGCGTCGATGTACGACCAGAGGTTCCACCGCCGCAGCTGGGGGTCGGCCTCGAACGAGGGGAACTGCGCGTAGTCCTCGACGTACATGACGTTCGAGAAGCGCAGGCCCGTGGCCTTCAGTTCGGGGTCCCAGCGGCAGAACTGGTCGACCATCGTCTCCTCCATGGTCTTGACCAGGGAGTACGTGGACTCGGGCCGCGGGGCGTATTCCTCGTCGACCGGGAGGTACGGCGGCGGGGTCTCGAACGGCAGGCCCAGGACGGTCTCGCTGGAGGCCCACACGATGTTCCTGATCCCGGCGAGGCGCGCGGCGGCGAACACGTTGTAGCTGGTGAGCATGTTGTTGCGGAACACCGCCGAGTTCGGCTGGAGCCCCGGCGCGGGGACCGCCGCGAGGTGCACGAGCGCGTCGAAGCCGTCGAAGCGGTCGTCGATGCGCGTCAGGGCCTCCACGGCCTGCCCGTAGTCGGTGAAGTCGACCTGCGAGTACGGGAACGAGAATGGGTCCGGGTGGTCCGGCGAGGGCCGCCGGTCGAGGTTGACGACCTCCCAGCCGTGCTCGACCAGATCCCGTACGCAGGCCCTGCCGAGCTTCCCGCTGCCACCGGTGACCGCCACGCGCGCCATCGCGCCTCCCCTATGTCGTCGATGTGAACGCTCGCAGCCTACGTCCTGGAGTGCACTCCATGACAACCCCGCAGGTCACAGGTGGGGAACCCGTGGCAGGATCGGGCGATGACCCCGCCTTCGATCGACCTCGGCACCCACACCGTCATCGCGCTCGCCGACGGCGCCGGCCCGTTCTTCTCCCCCAGGGCCGAGGCGTTCCCCGGCGCGAGCGCGGCGCAGTGGGCGGCCGCCGACGCCTTCGACCCCGGCGCGGTCGACGCCGAGGGCCGGTGGCTGCTCCAGTTCCGGGCCTTCGCGATCCGCTCCGACCGGGGCGTGACCCTGGTGGACGCGGGGATCGGCCCGGCCGGCAGCCCCGCCGCCGCCTGGGCGCCGGTCCCCGGGCGGCTCCCCGAGGAGCTGGCGGCGGCCGGGATCGACCCCGCGGATGTGTCCAATGTGGTCCTGACGCATCTGCACACCGACCACGTCGGGTGGGCGGTCGTCGGCGACGAGCAGCGGCCCTACTTCCCCAACGCCGAATACCTGTTGCAGCGCAGCGAGGCCGACGCGGTCGACGCGATCAACCCGCGGCTGGAGTCCGTGCTGCTCGCACCGCTCCGGGACGCGGGACGGCTGCGGCTCCTCGACGGCGACACCGTCCTCGGCACCGGCGAGCGCATCGTCGCGACACCGGGCCACACGCCCGGACACCAGAGCGTCCTCGTCGAATCCGGCCGCGAACGCGCCGCCGTCACCGGCGACCTCCTCGTCCACGCCGTCCAACTGCTGCACCCCGAACTCGAATACGCCCACGAGATGGACCCCGCCGCCGCGAGGCGCTCCCGCGAGCGCCTCCTCGGCACCGGCCCGCTCCACCTCGCCACGCCGCACCTCACCGAGCCGTTCGTGTAGCGCCGCGCGTGTCACGGCCCGCGGCCCGCGTGCGGGCCGTGACACGCGCGTGCACCGCCGATGACACGCCCCCGTCGAACCATGGGACCCGACAACCGAAACGGTTCGAAGGGAAACACCCATGTCCACCGCATTCGAGACCGAGGGGCTCGTCAAGCGCTTCGGCGACTTCACCGCCCTCGCCGGGGTCGACCTGGCCGCCGAAGAAGGCACCGTCCTCGGCGTGCTCGGCCCCAACGGCGCGGGCAAGACCACCATGGTCCGCGTCCTCGCCACCCTCCTGCGCCCCGACGGCGGCACCGCCCGCGTCGACGGCATCGACGTCACCCGCCGCCCCGACGAGGTCCGCCGCCGCATCGGCCTCACCGGCCAGTTCGCCTCAGTCGACGACGACCTGACCGGTTTCGAGAACCTCCAGCTCATCGGCAGGCTCCTCGACCTGCGCGGCGGCGAGATCCGCTCCCGCTCGAAACGGCTCCTGGCCGATTTCGACCTCACCGACGCCGCCAAACGCACCGTCAAGACCTACTCCGGCGGCATGCGCCGCCGCCTCGACCTCGCCGCCGGCCTCATGGGCCGCCCCAAGACCGTGTTCCTCGACGAACCGACCACGGGCCTCGACCCGGCCAAGCGCGAGGAGCTGTGGGGCGTCGTCAGGAGGCTCGTCGCCGACGGGACCACCGTCCTGCTCACCACCCAGTACCTGGAGGAGGCCGACGCGCTCGCCGACGCCATCTCCGTGTTCGACCAGGGCCGCGTCATCGCCCACGGCACCCCCGCCGAACTCAAGCGGATCGTCGGCGGCCAGTCGATCATCGTGCGCCCCACCGGCGCCGACTCCCTCGACGCCGTCGCCGCCCTCCTGCGGCGCTTCACCGGGCACGAACCCGAATCGCCCCAGCGCGGCGTCCTCGCCGTCCCCGCCGACAGCGAGCTCGTGTTCACCGCGGTCGTCGCCGAGCTCGCCCTCGCCGGCATCGGCGTCACCGAGCTCGCGCTGCGCCTGCCCGACCTCGACGACGTGTTCTTCACCCTCACCGGCCACACCGCCGCCGACAAGAAAGAGGAGGTCCCGGCATGACCGCCGTCCTCACCGCCGACACCGCGCCCGAGGTCCTCGCACCGGACGCCAAGCGGCCCTTCGCCCTCGCGCGCCACTCGCTCGCGCTCGCCTGGCGCAACCTCGTCAAGACCCTCCGCAACCCCGAGCAGCTCATCGACGTGACGCTCCAGCCGATCATCTTCACCGCCATGTTCGGGTTCCTCCTCGGCGGCGCGCTCGCGGGAGACACCGCCGCGTACCTCCAGACGCTCGTGCCCGCGCTCATGGTGATGCTGACGCTGTTCGCGTCGATCCAGTCGGGCGTCAACTTCAGCGCCGACCTCAAGAGCGGCCTGTTCGACCGGTTCCGGTCCATGCCGATCGGCCGGTCCGCGCCGCTGATCGGCGCGGTCCTCGGCGACGCGATCCGGTACGTCGTCACCGTCGTCGTGCTCCTCGGGTTCTCGTCCGCGCTCGGCTTCCGGATCGACACCGACCCGGCGCGGGCCCTCGCGGCCTGCCTGCTCGCCATCGGCCTCGGCTTCGCGCTCAGCTGGGTGTTCCTCCTGCTCGGCGCCGTCCTCAAGGAACCGGGGTCGGTGCAGGGCGTGGCGTTCCTCGTCACGTTCCCGCTCACCTTCGGCACCAACCTGCTCACCCCGGTCGAGTCGATGCCCGGCTGGCTCCAGGCGTGGATGGACGTCAACCCGTCGGTGTACGCCATGGACGCCGCCCGCGGGCTCATGACCGGCGGCCCCGTCGCCGGACCGGTCGCGGTCACCCTGGCGTGGATCGCCGGGATCATCGCGGTCTTCGCACCGCTCGCGGTCGCCGCCTACCGGCGCCGCACCTAAGCGGTGCAGGCCCGCTCAAGGCGGGCCAGCGCCGCGTCCCGCTCCAAGGCGCGGCCGGTGCGCGCCGCGGCCTCGAAGGCCGCGGCGCCGAGCCGGTCGCGAAGGGCGCGTTCGAGGATCGCCGCGTCCACGTCGAACCGGTCGGGCGCGCCGCGCAGCTGGTCGGCGACGCCGAGCAGCTC
>NZ_QFRW01000208.1 GCF_003265355.1 Glycomyces dulcitolivorans
CTCGGCCGCTCCCGCGGCGAGGACGGGGGCGGGGTTCGCGGCGGCGGCCGCTTCGGCTGCCGCGGCGGCGCGGCGCGCCTTGCGGGCCTGGTAGGCCTCGCGGTCGCGCTCCTCGGCGAGCTTGTACGAGTCGAGGGCCTCCTGGACGGTGCCGTCGGTGACGAGCGTGCCGGCGTCGAGGAAGATGCCCCTCTTGCAGTACTTCTTCAGGTCGCCTTCGGAGTGGGAGACGAACACGAGGGTCCGCCCCTCGTCGAGGAGCCCGGCGATGACCTGCTGGCATTTGCGCTTGAACGCGGCGTCGCCGACGGCGAGCGCCTCGTCGACCAGGAGGATCGGGTGCGGCAGCTGCGTGATGACGCCGAAGCCGAGGCGGACCTTCATGCCGGACGAGTAGTACTTGACCGGCGTGTCGATGAAGTCCTCAAGCTCGGAGAAGTCGACGATCTCGTCGAACTTCGACTTGATCTCCTTGGTGGTCATGCCGTGGAGGGCGGCCACCAGGTTGACGTTCTCGCGGCCGGTGAGCTCGCCGGAGAACCCGGCGGACAGGGCGATGAGCGGGGCCACGCGGCCCTCGCGGCGCACGAAGCCCTCGTCGGGGATGAGGACGCCGGTGATCAGGCGCAGCAGCGTGGACTTGCCGGTGCCGTTGCGGCCGATGATGCCGACGGCCTCGCCGGGGAAGATGTCGAAGTTGACGTGGCGCAGCGGCCAGAAGTCCTGCGCTTGGACACCCTGCTTGTTGGCGGCGCGCCGCACGAACAGGTCCTTGACCCGGCCTTTCTTCTGCTTGCCTTTCGCAAAGCAGATCCCGAGGTCACGAGCCTGAATGATCGGCTCCTCCATGGGGGCGGCCCTCCCGGAACATGTGGTTGCAGTGCAGCCTTCGATGGCGCGCCAATACTACCGCCCGGTCTTTTCGGGCAGATCACGGCCGATCCGAGAGGTTTCTCATGCCCCTCCCGCACCGTCCCCGGCTAGGGGACGCGGTCGCCGCCGCCCGCGTGCCTGCGCTCCGCTGCCAGGCGCTCGACCTCGAACGCGGCCAGGATCCTGCGGTACGTGACCTCGGCGCGCTCGGCGGAGGCGCGGGCTTCGAGCCGCGCCTGGCGCGCCTCGTTCCACACCAGGGCCAAGCCGCCCAACGTGATCAGGCTCATCGCGAATGACGCGGCCCACACGAGCCGCGTGGGTCCGAGGAGGGCGACGGCCATGAGTCCGGCGGCGGCCAGGACCGCGGCGACGGCGCCGATGCGGGCGGGCGAGGGCCGGCCGAGCCGGCGGTAGACGGCTTTGAGCAGTTTCTTCATCTGGGCACTCTCGGTCTCAGGCGGCGGTGTGGTTCAGGTCGCCGGGGTTCAGGACACCGGCCGGCAGCCCGGCGACGAGCTCCCGGTAGGAGTCGTGGCTGAAGCGCTCGCGCACCCGCTGCTGGGCGAGGGCGCTGCGGGCGAGGAACCGCTCGGGGTCGGCGTACAGGCCGTCCACCAATTCGACCACCTCGGAGGGCTCGCAGTACAGGGCCGCGTCGCCGAAAACGGGCTCGAACCTGGGCGGCAGGACGGTGACGCATCCGGCGGCGAGGGCCTCCAGGACGGCCCGCCCGAACGCCTCGTACTGCTTCGGGTGCGGGAAGTAGATCCAGAAGTCGAGCTGGTACAGGAACGAGTCCACGTCGGTCTCGTTGAAGCCGTAGCAGGTCCACTCCGACGGGACGGGTTCGCCGGTGATCTTGGCGACCGATTTGACGCCGCCCATGACGCGCACGTCCCAGCGGCCGTCCCCGGGGTAGACCAGCGGGAGGTCCTCGCGCGCAGGCCATTTCGTCCAGTCGTCGCGCGAGTGGCGCCCGACGACGGGCAGTTTCGAGCGGAACCCGGTGCGGGCGGGGTGGATGTCGGCGGTGTCGAGGATGCCGGGCATGTCGAAGTCCGCGAGCGCGCCGAACCCCGCGAGGGCCTCGCGGACCTGCGGGCCCTGCGGGACCCACAGCGGCTCGACCCCGAACATGTCGGTCGCGTTGGCGTGGCAGCCTTCGGGCGAGTACCGGACGTCGGAGCCGTCGCGTTCGGCCGGGGCCTGGTTGGCGAGGACGACCATCCGCTCCGGGCGCACCGAGGACCGCTCGCCGGACCGGAACTGGAGGATCGGCGGGTACCGCAGGACCAGCAGGCCGCACACGACGTCGTCGGTGACCAGGACCTGCTCGACCGCGCCGTCGTTGACCATCCGCTGGATCGGCTCGCACATCGGCCGGTCCTCGGTGGTCATGTGCCGCCACGACTCCAGGTGCATGACCGCGACCGACTTCCCTTCCTCGCGAAGGGCTTTGATCTCCTCGATCGCGGACTTCTGGGGGCCGCCGAAGGGCCGCCAGTCGAGGCAGAACACGGCGTCGAAGCGCCTCTGCCGCTGGTCTGCACGGGCGACGGCGGCGTGGTACGGGGCCCAGAACGGGCGCCTGACGGGATGCCGCGGCAGGTACGGGTCGGCTTCGCCGGCGGCGATCTGCCGGTGCCACAACGGGTACGAGGACTGGTAGGCGCGCCGCGACGGGTGCTTCCAGCCGGGCCCGAACTCCTCGCGCGAGAGCGACCCGGGCGCCTGCCGCATGACCGTGTCCCAGGTGCCCGCCAGGCGCTGGACCGCGTTCTTGCCGAACGCGGCCGAGAACCGGTGCAGGAACTCGGTGTCGGCGCCCTTGCGGATCTCGTCGTAGTAGCCGAGCCGGTCGAGTGCGCTGCGCCGGAACATCATCGACGCCGTGGACGCGGTGGTGAGGACCCGGCCGGGGCGGGTCGCGGTGAGGTCCTCGTTGAACAGGAACGCCTCGCCGTACGTCAACTGGAGTCCCGGGTCCGCCAGGAGCGGCGCGATCGAGCGTTCCAGGCGGCCGGGCGCGGCCCAGTCGTCGGAGTCGAGCCCCGTGATGAAATCCCCGGTGGCCGCGTCGAAGGCGGTGTTGCGGGCCGCGAACGTGCCACCGTTGGCGTCCTTGCGGATCACGCGCACGCGCTCGTCCAGGGCCGCGGCGGCGGCCAGGACCGCGTCGTACTCGGGCCCGGAGGCGTCGTCGACGACGAGGACCTCCAGGTTCGCCCACGTGCCGTCGAGGACCGACCGGACCGCGGTGAGCAGCGCCCGGTCGGGCCGGAACGCGGTCATGACGACCGAGACCTTCGGGCCGTCCACACTTCCGGGCGCGGCATCGGCGCGGAGGCGGTCGAACCGCGGCAGCGAGACGTCGGGATCGAGACGGAGTTCGGGGTGCCCGCACAGCGCCCCCAGGCGCTTCACCCACGCCTGCTCGTCGCCGCCCGCGTCCGGATGCTCCAGATCCGCCAGCAGCGCGTCCCGCTCCAGCTCCGGCAGGTGCTTGTACCGCCGCACCAGCCACCGGGCCCGTTCCAGGTCCCCCGAGGCGTACGCGAGCTGCGCGTGAACAGCCGCATTCCTGGACGAGACCCGCTTCGGGCCGCCCAGCTCCAACGCCAGGTCGAACAGCGCCAACGCATCCCGCCGGTCCGCTTCGGTCCCGAACTGGAGGCCGACCACGCGCGCCAGGTCGCACAGCGCCTCCGGGTCCGCGTCGACCCGCCGCCCCTCCCGCGCCGCCACCAGCAGCTCCGGCAGCGTCAGTTCCCGGGTCGCGGCCGCCGCCAGCAGGATCCGGCCCCCCGGGGAGCGGGTCCGCAGCGCGGTCGACACGAGCGAGCCCCGCCGGCGGGCCTTCGACTGTGCCAGGTGGTCGTCGATCAGGCGGGCCGGATAGCGCGAGCCCTCGTCAGCTGGGGTCATCTCGTCCGTTCATCTCTGCGTCGCATTCAGCCCAGATCCTCGCGTGCCCAATGGCTCGGAAGTTGAATTGAAAGCGAACGGACGCCCTCACCTGCGTAAACAGATGTTGAACTGGGAAGCCGGTCAATGTCTCCCGCACCCCCCGGGATATCGTGGGCGCGAAATGAGCGACTCACCGAAACGCCCGCGCATCGTCCGCAACGACTATAAGGCCCTCCACCCGCCGCAGGCGGCGACGTGGAAGCCCAGTCTCGCGGTGAGCGTCGTCATCCCAGCTTACGGGGCGCAGGAGAAACTGGACCTCACGCTGGCCGCACTCGCGGCCCAGACGTATCCGGCCGATCTCATGGAGGTCGTCGTCGTCGACGACAACTCCGCCCCGCCCCTGCGCCTGCCCGAACTCCGGCCCGAGCACACCCGCCTCGTCACCACCACCCCCGACTCGTGGGGCTCCGCGCACGGCGTCAACACCGGCGTCGCCCACGCCGACGGCCAGGTCATCCTGCGGCTCGACTCCGACATGGTCGCCTACCGCGACCACGTCGAGGCCCAGCTGCGCTGGCACCACGCCGCCGACTACCTGGCCGTCCTGGGCCACAAGC
This sequence comes from Glycomyces dulcitolivorans, assembly GCF_003265355.1. Lineage (GTDB taxonomy): Bacteria > Actinomycetota > Actinomycetes > Mycobacteriales > Micromonosporaceae > Glycomyces > Glycomyces dulcitolivorans. The sequence continues at coordinate 4,404 of NZ_QFRW01000208.1, forward strand.
GGTTCATCGCGTGGGAGCCCGGGAAGCTCACCCCCGAGCAGGTCCACGAGAAGGTCCTCGTCGGCGAAGGCGAAGCCCTGTTCGCCATCGAGGACTCGACCACGCACTGGATCGAGAAGGTCATCGCCGACACCGACGGCCTGACCGCCCACCACCCCACGAACTACCGGGTGTTCATCGGCGCCACCGGATCGATGCACCGCGACTTCTTCAAGACCGTCGGCGGCCTCGACACCGACCTGCGCCTCGGCTCCGACACCGAGTTCGCGTACCGGCTCTCCCAGGCCGGCGCCGTGTTCGTCCCCGAGACCACCTCCTCCGCCTGGCACCTCGGCATCCCGCAGATGCAGGAGAAGGAGGAGGAGGGCCGCCGCCAGCGCGTCCCCTACATCGCCCAGCGCGTCCCCCTCCACGGCTGGCGCCGCACCGCCGCGCCCCGCGCCTGGCGGGTCCCGTTGGTGGACATGGTGATCGACATCGGCGACGCGAACGTGGCCGAAGTGGACGCCGCGGTCGCGCCCGTCCTCGGCGGCCCCGACGGCGACGTGCGGATCACCCTCGTCACCGGCCAGGGCCCGGCCCCGCAGGACCGCGCGTCGATCCTCGCCGGGGACGGCGCCCAGCTGCGCCTCGTCGAGGAGCTGTACGCCCACGAATCGCGCGTGCGGATCGCCGAGAAGGCCCCCGAAGCCGACCCGGCCGTCCCCTACCGGCTGCTGCTGCCGAAGCCCGTTTCGATGCGCGCCAAGGGCCTCGGCCGGATGCTCCAGCTCATGGAGCGGGTCGACGCCGGGCTGGTCCTCGCCGACCTCCCCGACGGGCCCCCCGCCCGCCTGGAGCGCACGGCCGCGTTCGCGCGCGCCCGCCACATCGCCGGGAACGGCGACCTCGACCAGGTCGTGGCCGGGATCTGGGGCGCCACAACGTTTTCCGACCTTATTGCACCGGAGGCGGAGGGCTCGGTGTTCAACCCGCCGCCCGCCGACATCGCGCGCCGCTTCGCGCGCAAGTACTTCGACGCCCGCCAGCGCGCCCGGCTGCGCGCACTGCTCAAGCGCTAGGAGCGCACCGTGAACGCCGTCCTCCGCCGCAACGACTACGGTCCGCTCGACCGGCCCGGCGGGGACTGGCGCCCCGCATTGAGCGTGAGCGTGGTGATCCCCGCTCACGGGCACCAGGACAAGCTCGACGTGACCCTCGCTTCCCTTGCGGGCCAGACCTATCCGGCCTCGCTGCTGGAGGTGGTCGTGGTCGACGACGGCACGGAGCCGCCGCTGCGACTCCCGGAGCTGCGGCCCGAGTCGACGCGGATCGTCAAGCCGCTGCCGGGCGGGTGGGCTTCGGCGCACGCCACAAACTCCGGTGTCGCGCAGAGCGACGGCGACGTGGTGCTGCGCCTGGACGCGGACATGCTCGTCTTCGACGACCACGTCGAGTCGCAGCTGCGCTGGCACCACGCCGCGGATTATCTTGCGGTGCTGGGGCACAAGCGGTTCGTGGACTACCGGGCCGGGGACCTGGACCCGGTGGACGTGCTCGCGGCGGTGCGCGCGGGCAAGGCCGCATCGCTGTTCGACCGCGCGGAGCCGCAGTGGATCGAGCAGATCATCGACGCGACCGACGGGCTGAAGGATGCGGACCACCGGGCGTTCCGGGTCCTCGTCGGCGCGTCGTTCTCGGTGCACCGCAGGCTGTTCGAGGCTTCGGGCGGGATGGACGCGGACATGCCGCTGGGTTCGGACACGGTGTTCGGGTACAGGCTGCACCAGGCCGGGGCCCTGTTCGTCCCGGATACGGACTCGTCGGCGTGGCACCTGGGGCCGCGGCAGATCGCCTCGCGCGGAGAGCTCGCGAAGGCGTACCGCAGGCCGCAGATCGCCAATCGGGTGCCCGAAGTGGATCTGAAGCGCCCCAGGGCGAATCGGAGCTGGGACACGCCACTCGCCGACGTGGTCGTCGCCGCGGGCCCGAATACGGAGTCCTGTGTGGACGCGATTCTGGCCGGTTCGAAGCACGATGTGTGCGTCACGATCACCGGCGATTGGCCCGAGCCGACGACGGGCCGCCATGCGCCGCTCGACGATCCGGCGTTCGCGGCGCGGATGCTGTTGGAGGCGTACAAAGGGGAGCCCCGCGTGCGGTTCGCGAAGGAATTCGAGACCGACCGGCGTGTCCCGTACCGCATCGACGTGCCCGAAAGCGCCGAGCCGGGACCGGACGCGGTCGCCGACCTCGTCGCCTATGCGAACGAGCAGCGGCTCGGCCTCGTGGAAGTCGCAGTCCCGCAGGGGATCGTGCGCCTGGAACGCGCCGCGGCCGCAGCGCGCGCACAGCATCTCGGCGTGCCGATCGAGGAAGTCTGGGGCGCGGAGCGCGTCGAGGACGGCCCGCTCGTGGACGCCTTGGCGGCGTCAGCCGCCGGCGATGCGGGTGGCGGCCGGGACCGTGGGCTCGGCGGCTCGCTCCGGCGGGCCGTCAAGCGGGGCCTCGGGCGCTGACGCCCGGGGGGCCGGCGCGCCGGCGTC
>NZ_QFRW01000209.1 GCF_003265355.1 Glycomyces dulcitolivorans
CGCGGGCTCCTGGGCGGCGGCCGTCCAGGCGACGGTGCCGACGGCCGCGGCGGCGGCCAGCGCGGTGGCGCCGGCGAGGACCGCTCTGCGGCGGCGGGACCGCAACGGGTGAAGGATCTTTGCCATTTAGTCCTCTGTCAAGATGTTTCGCGGGGTGTCGAAGGAGTATGCGTTGCTTGTCCGCCGTGCATGGCGCTCAGGGCTTTTATGGTTGCCTGGGCCACTTGAGGAGTGCGTCACGGAATGCAACTGCGGCGACCTCACCGGGGAGGAGCTGCGACAGCGCTTTCTTCTCCTGGAGTAGTAGTACCCGGGTACCACTCGCGTCCCGGAAGATCGCTCCCGAAACCGATGAACGGGCGCCCTGCGGGCCGTAGCGTTCTGGGCATGATCGAGATCGAGCACTTGACGAAGCGCTACGGCAAGAAGACGGCCGTGGACGATCTGACGTTCGCCGTCAAGCCCGGCGTCGTCACCGGGTTCCTGGGGCCGAACGGCGCCGGGAAGTCGACCACGATGCGCGCCATCGTGGGCCTGGACGCCCCGACCGCGGGTCTGGCCCGCGTCAACGGGAAGCACTACTCGGAGTTCCGGTCGCCGCTGACGGAGGTCGGCGCGCTCCTGGAGGCGAAGTCGGTGCACGCCGGGCGCAGTGCGTACAAGCACCTGCTGGCGCTGGCCCGCACGCATGGCATCCCGACCCGGCGCGTCCACGAGGTGATCGACCTCGTCGGCCTGCACGAGGTCGCCGGGAAGCGCGTGGGCGGGTTCAGCCTCGGCATGGGCCAGCGCCTGGGCATCGCGGTGGCGCTGCTGGGCGACCCGGCGGTGCTGATCCTGGACGAGCCGGTGAACGGGCTCGACCCCGACGGCGTGAAGTGGATCCGGTTGCTGCTCAAGGGCCTGGCCGCCGAGGGGCGGACGGTGTTCCTGTCGTCGCACCTGATGAGCGAGCTGGCGCAGACGGCCGAGCACCTGATCGTGATCGGGCAGGGCCGGCTCCTGGCCGACACCACGGTGGACGACTTCGTGTCCGGCAACGGGAAGTCGCGCGTGCGCGTCGTCTCGCCCGATGCGGCGCGGCTGGCCGAGCACCTGGCCGGTCCGGGCATCACGATCGCGAGTCCCGAGCGGGGCGTGCTGGACGTGAGCGGGACGGAGGCCGCGGTGGTGGGCCAGACGGCCGCCGCGCACGGCCTGGTCCTGCACGAGCTGCGGACCGACCGCGGCTCCCTTGAGGACGCGTTCATGCAGTTGACCGCCGACGCGGTCGAGTACCGACAGACCACGGAAGGGGTCAAGTGATGACCGCCGCAGCGATGACCGAGCGGCCGGCGTACTCGCCGCCGCAGCAGTACCGGCTCACCTTCGTCGGTGAGCTGCGTTCGGAGTGGACCAAGCTGTGGTCGCTGCGCTCGACGTGGATCGTGCTGCTGTGCGCGGTCGTGTTCTCGGGCGGACTGGGGGCGTTGATCTCGGCGAACGTGCCGGACGAGGCCGCGGTGGGCGGCGCCGACATGGCGCTGGGCTATGCGATGGCGGGCGTGTCGCTGTCGTCGGTGTTCGTGGCGGTGCTGGGCATCCTGTCGATCACCGGCGAGTACACGACCGGGTCGATCCGCTCGACGCTGTCGGCGGCCCCGAAGCGCCTGGGCATGCTGTGGTCGAAGGCGCTGGTGTTCGGCGCGGTCGTGGCGGTCCTGTTCACCGTCATGGTGTTCGCGACGTTCTTCATGTCGCAGGCGCTGCTGTCGGGCACCGAGATCGGCGACGTGTCGCTGGGCGACGAGGGCGTGCTGCGGGCGATGTTCGGGTACGTGGCGATGATCGTGTACCTGGCGCTGCTGGCGATCGCGATCGGTGCGATCCTGCGGAACTCGGCCGGTTCGATCGGCTTCTACGTCGGCGTGATCATGATCCTGCCGCAGCTGGCGACGCTGCTGCCGTGGGAGTGGGTCAGTGACGCGGTGCCGTACGCGCCGGGCAACGTGCCCAACACGATCGCACTGGTCGACACCTCCGGGAGCACGCTGACGCTGGGCGAGTCGTGGCTGTGGATGGGGATCTGGCTGGTCGTCGCCTACGGGCTGGCGGCGGTGCTGCTCAAGCGCCGGGACGTGTGACAATCGCGTTGTGGCGCAGTCCGTGAACGTGTCCCGCAAGCGCGGGCTGTGGCAGCGGGTGTCGGAGTTCGACTCCCGGCACCCGCTGCTTTGGAATCTCTTCCCGATCTTCCTGTACGTGTTCTTCGGGTGCATCGGCGCGATCGGGGCGGTGATCGCCCAGGTGGAGTTCCGGCATCCGGTCGCGCAGATCGTGGCCGCGGCCCTGTTCCTGGTGCCGACGATCTGGCGGCGCCGGTACCCGTTCGCGGTGCTGCTGAGCCAGTTCGTGCCGTTGTGCATCACGATCCCACTGGCGCTGTCGGGGAACGGTTCGGGCGTCGTCGACGGCGCGGCGGCGCTGGCGTTCACGGTGGTGCTGTACAACATCGTACTGCGCCGGCCGCTGCGGCTGCTGTGGTGGGCGGCGCTGGTGTCGCTGGCGCCGTCGCTGGTGGACTGGCTGGTGAACCACCATTTCTCAATCGCGAGCTTCGTCGGGTTCTTCGTGTCGACGGCGGTCTACTTCGGGTTCGTGGTGGCGATCGGGATGCTGGTGCGCACGCGGCGGGACTTCCAGAGCTCGCAGCGCGACCAGGCGACGCGCGAGGCGGTCTCGGACGAGCGCAACCGGATCGCGCGGGAGATGCACGACATCATCGGGCACAACCTGGCGGTGATCAACGCGCTCGCCGACGGCGGCGCCTATGCCGCGGCCGCCTCGCCGGACAAGGCGAAGGAGGCCCTGGTGACGATCGGGCGCACCAGCCGGGAGGCCCTGGGCGAGCTGCGGCGGGTCCTGTCGGTGCTGAAGGCCGAGGACCCGCAGGAGATCGAGCTGGCCCCCCAGCCGGGACTGTCCGACATGGACGCTTTGATCGAGCGGGTCCGGGAGGCGGGGCTGCCGGTGACGCTCCTGACGTCGGGCGAGCGGTGGGAGCTGTCGGAGAACCAGCAGCTGGCGGTGTACCGGACGGTGCAGGAGTCGCTGACGAACGTCCTCAAGCACGCGACCGGGCCCAGGAACGCCGAGGTGTCCCTGGCGTACCGGGACGAGGGCCTGGCGGTGACGGTGTCGAACACGGGGAACCGGGTCGACGAGGCGGGCACGTCGCGGGGCCTGGCGGGGCTGGCCGAGCGGGCGGCGGCGTTCGGCGGCACAATGGTGGCCGGGCCCGAGGCGCGCGGCGGTTGGCGCGTCGCCTTGTGGATGCCCGCGGACGGGAAGGAGCGCCGGTGACCACCCTGCTCATCGTTGACGACCACCCCTTGCAGCGCATGGGGTTCCGGATGCTCGTGGAGAGCCAGCCGGACCTGGTGGTGCTCGGCGAGGCCGAGAACGGGGCCGACGCGGTGCGCCGCGCGACCGAGCTCGGCCCCGACGTGGTCCTCATGGACGTGCGCATGCCCGGCGTCGACGGGATCGAGGCGACCCGGCGGATCATCGCCGCGGGCGGGCGCAGCCGGGTCCTGGTGCTGACGACGTTCGACCTCGACGAGTACGCGTACGCGGCGCTGCGGGCGGGCGCGAGCGGGTTCCTGGTCAAGGACGCCCAGCCCGAAGAACTGCTCGCGGGCATCCGCGTGGTCGCCGCCGGCGACGCCGTGGTCGCCCCGAAGCTCACCCGCCGGCTCCTGGACCGGTTCGCCGACCAGTTCCCGGTCGACGGCGAGGACGAGGCGAAGGCCGCGGCCGCCCAGCTCGACGTCCTCACCGAGCGCGAGCGCGAGGTCCTGACTGCGATCGGCAAGGGCTGGAACAACACCGAGATCGCCGAACGGTTCCACCTGGCCGAGTCGACCGTGAAAACCCACGTCGGCCGCATCCTCGCGAAGATCGGCGCCCGCGACCGGGTCCAGGCGGTCATCTTCGCCTACAACACCGGCCTGGTCTCCCCCGACAGCCGCTGACGCCCCCGTTTCCTCCCCACTTCTTCACTGCTCCAGCCCCTGTTTCGACCCCTCGTTCCCGCTTCCACGCTCACCCGCACTCTCACCGCCGCCCTGGCCTGCCACCGGCGGTGACTGTCGTACCCATGGGGCAGGGTTGCAGCGGGGGCCCAAAATCCCGGTGCCATATCACATGTCACATGGCACCCGTGTGGTTCACAACCGCGTGAACGCGAGCAGGTCGCATTCGGACTCAACCGGCCGCGGGTCCGTCTCCGCGGCGACGTCGGCCTCCATGGCGGCCAGGCCGTCCCGGTACTCGTCGTCGGTGAGGTGCTCGTAGACCGACAGGGCGCGCAGGCGCTGGCGCCCGGTGTACTCGGCGAGGCTGTCGGCGGAGCGGTGGTGGACCTCGACGAGCCCGGAGTGCGCGTACCCGGCCTCGGCGAAGACGTCGACGGTCTCCGCGAAGGTCGGGAAGACCTCGGCGTCGATGGCCCTGGTGCGAGGGAAGTACCGGTACAGCAGCAGGTCCTTGAGGCGGTCGGCGAGGGTCGTCGCGATGAGCAGCCGCGCGCCGGGCGCGAGGACCCGGGCGAGTTCGCGGGCCGCGGCGGGCCGGTCGGGCACGTGGTGCCACACCAGGAACATGAGCGCGAGGTCGGCGCTCGCGTCGTCCAGCGGCAGGTCGGCGGCGCTGCCTGCGACGTAGGTGACGAGCGGGTGGGCCGACTCGGCGCAGGCGACCTCCCGCATCCGCGCCGACGGCTCGACCCCGACGGCCTCGGCCGCGAACTCCTCGGCGAGGACGGGGGTGAACCGGCCGGTGCCGGAGCCGACGTCGGCGACGCGCGCGATCGGCCGGTCCCCGGCGAGGCCGCGGAAGGCCCTGCTCCAGTTGCGGCGGCTCGATGGAAGGAGCCTGCGGCCCTTGGCGTATCCGGCGTGCTGGGTCCGGTCGTAGTCGACGCGCTGGAGTCCCACGGTGTCCCCTCGTTCAGTCCTGGGCGGGCGCGGTCGGCGCCCAGAAGCGCAGCGTGGTGCCGCGCCGGTCTTCGAGTACCCCGCCGTTGCGTTCGATCACCTTGCGGGAGGCGATGTTCGACTCGTCGCAGGTGATGAGGGCCTTGTCGATGCCGAGCGCGGCGGCGCGCGGCAGGGCGGCGGCGAGCATCGCGGTCGAGTGGCCGCGGCGGCGCGCGGACGGCCGCACGTCGTACCCGATGTGGCCGCCGATCTCGATGAGCGCGTCGTTCAGGAAGTGGCGGATGGAGATGCGCCCGAGGTAGGTCTCGCCGTCGGCCCACCACAGCGTCGTGACCGGGACGAAGCCCGCGGGAGGAACGGTCCGCCAGCCGAGCTCGGCCTCGACGTAGGCGGCGACCCAGTCGGGTCCGGCGCGCTGGAACCGGTCGATGACCATCCCGGTCCACGAGTGTGCGACATCGGGGTCCTCGGCGGTGAACTCGCGCAGCGCCTCGGTGAAGGACGGGGCCAGGCGTGCGGTCGGGTCGATCAGTTCTGGCACGGTTTCGACGGTAAAGGACCGGCAATCGTCCTGCAACCGCATTCGCGGCCGCGCACCGGCTGTTCTCGGCCGTGCGCGGGGAATGTAGCGCGGCCGTCATCTTCCGTTGGTACCGTTGCGGGTCGGTTCTAGGGAGGTTCGGGATGACCGGTTCGGTACTGGCGGCTTCGCTGCTGCTGTTCGACATGGACGGGACGCTGGTGGACTCGACGGCGTCGGTGGAGCGGGCGTGGGGCCGGTTCGCCGACCGGCACGGCCTGGACGCGGGCGCGATCCTGGCGGTGGCGCACGGGCGCCCGACGATCGAGGTGGTCGCCGACTTCGCGCCGCAAGGCGTGGACGTGGTCGCCGAGACCGACCGCATCGAGGCCGAGGAGATCGACCGCACCGACGGGATCAGCGAAATCCCGGGCGCGGCCGCCCTCCTGGAGTCCCTCGACCGGTCCCGCTGGGCCGTCGTCACCTCCGCGACCCGCGCCCTGACCCTCAAGCGCCTCGCGGCGGTCGGCATCCCCCTCCCCAAGGTCCTCGTCGCCGCCGACGACGTCACCAAGGGCAAACCGCACCCCCAGCCGTACATGCTCGCGGCCCGCGCACTCGGCTTCGACGCCGCCGACGCGGTCGCCTTCGAGGACGCCCCCGCCGGGCTCACTTCCGCGACGGAGGCCGGCGCCTCGACCGTCGTCGTCGGCGGCTACCAGGGCGAGGCCGCCGCGGGACTCCCCCGCGTCCCCGACCTGTCGGGCGTCCGCGTCACCTGGGACGGCCCGACTCTGTCGGTGCAGCTCCCCTAGCCCCGCAACGACTGTCGGCAATCCGACAAAGCCGTGACCGTCTCGCGAACGCCTCGTTCTTTCGGGTGAATCCCCCGATTTGAAAAGAGGAGTCAATGCCAGGAGAGTTCCACGAGATCCTCGTGAAACTGGTCCAGGACGAACCGGATTCGGTGGCGTGGCTGCTCGGCCGCGCCGGTGGCAAGCGGGGCGCGACGTGCGTCGCCGCAGAGACCCGCACCGGCTCGGTCGGGTCTCCGGGCCCGACCGAGCGCAGGGCCGACGGCGTCGTTCTGCTCAAGTTCCTCGGTAGCATCGAAGATCCAGGCCGAGCCGCTGATTTCGCGAAGTACCTGCTCACTACTTTGGCTAAGGAGCCTGCGACGTTGCTGGAGGCACTCATGAAGACCGGAGCCCGTCTCTACCACTCCGAGTACACCGACGAGCTGCTCGACCAAGGCGCGATTCGCCAGTCGAGGGCGATCCTGATCCGGATGCTCGAGGCCGAGGGGCCGGTGAGCGCGGAGCGGCGCGAAGAGATCGAAGCCTGCTCCGACCTGGCGCAGCTCGACGCGTGGATCACCGAGCACATCCGGCCCGCCAAGGGCTGATCAGACGTTGAAGGGCCGCCGACCGCGTTCGCGGTC
>NZ_QFRW01000210.1 GCF_003265355.1 Glycomyces dulcitolivorans
CGCGGATCGCGATCCGGGCCGGGTCGGCCGCGCCCTCGGCCGCGAGCGCCCTGGCGACGGCCGCGCAGTCCTCCACGTCGACCTCGCCCCACGCCTCGCGCAGCCGCTCGCGGTAGGCCCGCCCGTAGCCGGTGGACCCGCCGTAGTTGACCTCCACGACGCCGATGCCCCGCGAGGTGAAGTACGCCAGCTCCATGTCGAGCACGGCCCGCACGTGGCTCGTCGGCCCGCCGTGGACCCACACCGCGTACGGCGGCAGCTCGCCTTCGGGCCCTTCGAAGTCGGGGTTGCGCGGCGGGTAGACGTGCGCGTGGATCTCCCGCCCGCCCGGACCCGTGAACGTCCGGTGCTCGGGGACCGGCAGGTACGCCCGGTCCACCGCGTCCCGGTACTCGGCCGCGACGACTTTCGCGCCGCCCGTACGGGAGTCGACCTCGACCACCTCGTACCCGGTGTGCGCGCTCGCGGCCAGGCCGTACACCTTGTCGCCCACGGCCGCGAGCCCCGGCGACCACTCGGTCCACGGGCCCTCGACGAGGTTGATCCTGCGCTCCCAGGCGTCGAAGATCCCGAGCCTGCCCTCGCCCCTGCCGTGGACCGCGGCGATGTCGCCCGAGGCGAGGATCTGGAACCACTGCGACCCGAGTGTCCACAAGGGCCCGGCGAACTCGGCCTCGGCCTTGAGGATCGGCCCCTGCTCGCCGGTGTGCGGGTCGATCCAGTGCAGGTTCCACCAGCCGGTCCGGTCCCCGGCGAACACGAGCGTGTCGTCCCGGGTCCACTCGACCTGCGCGATCGACTCGCCTACGCCTCCTGCGACCGTGCGCGCGTCGGCCAGGTCACCTTCCGCCGTGACCTCGGCGACCCGCAGTTCCGTCTCGTCCCAGGGCATGTGGGGGTGGTTCCAGGCGATCCACGCGATCCCGTGGCCGCTGGGGCTGAGCCGGGGGCAGGCGAGGAACCGGTACGAGTCGTCGGTCAGCTCCCGCACCCGCGCATCGTCCCCGTACCTCGTCAGGTCGACCGCGGCGAGCACGCGCCGCACGTCGGTCGGGTCCGGCCCGGTGTGCTCCTCCAGCACCGCCCACGCCTCGTACCGCTCCAGGTCCACGACCGGCTCCGACCAGCGCAGCGCGCCCGGGAACGCCGGGGCGGGGCTGATCGGCAGCGGCTCGCGGTACCGGTCCGGCTCGAACACGTACAGCCGCTGGTCCTCGTAGTTCGTGAACACGATGACCGGGCTGCCGTCCTCGCCGATCGCGCCCGCCCACGGGCGGCCGCCGTACTCGTGGACGCGGTTGCGCACGTTCCACGGCGCGGGCAGGACCGTCTCGGTCGTGCCGTCCTCCTTGCGGCGCACCAGGGCCCGCCGCCCGCCCTCGGCGGGGCGCGGCTCGGTCCACCACAGCTCGCCGCCGACCGCGCCGAGGAAGCCCGGCCTGCCGTCGGACTCGGCCACCAGGTCGGTGCCGACGGGGGAGTCCCAAGCGCCGTACGGGGATCGCTTCACGGTGGTCTCCTAAGCGTTGAGCAGGAAGTCGTCCAGGACTCGCAGGCCGAACTTGAGCCCCTCGACCGGGACCCGCTCGTCGACGCCGTGCGCGAGCTTCCCGTACCCGAACCCGGGCGGCAGCGCCAGCGGCGAGAACCCGTACCCGGTGATCCCCAGGCGCGAGAACGGCTTCGCGTCGGTGCCGCCGGACATGCAGAACGGCACCGGGTGCCCCTTGGGGTCGTGCTTGCGGATCGCCGCGCGCATCGCCGCGAACGTCGGGGAGTCGACCGGCGCCATGAGCGACTCGTCGCGGTGCGCGTACCGCCACTGGACGTCGGGCCCGCACAGCTCGTCGAGCGTCGCCTCGAACTCGGCCTCGCCCCCGGGCACCACACGTCCGTCCACTTCGGCCCTGGCGTGCTCGGGGATGACGTTGACCTTGTACCCGGCCTCCAGGATCGTCGGGTTCGCGCTGTTGCGCAGGGTCGACTCGACCAGCTGCGCTGCCTCGCCCAGGCCGCTCAGATCCTCGAAGTCCGGTTCGACCCCGTGCAGGGCCGCCAGTTCGGTCACCGCGGCCTCGACCACGGGCGTCACCCGCAGCGGCCACCGGTGCGCGCCGATCCGCGCGATCGCGCCCGCGAGCTTGACGACCGCGTTGTCGGGGTTCTTCTTCGAACCGTGCCCGGCCCTGCCCCGCGCCGTCAGCTCCAGCCAGGCCGTGCCGCGCTCGCCCGCGCCGATCGGGTAGATCCGCATCCCGTTGGAGTGGAACGTGAACCCGCCCGACTCCGAGACGCCCTCGGTGCACCCGGCGAACAGGTCCGCGTGCGCCTCGGCGAGGTACCGCGAGCCGTAGTCGGCCTCGGCCTCTTCGTCGGCGATGAACGCGAAGACGATCGACCGCCGCGGCCGCACCCCTTCGCGGGCCCAGGACCGCACGGCCGCGAGCATCATCGCGTCCATACTCTTCATGTCGATCGTCCCGCGACCCCAGAGCATCCCGTCGGCGTCGATCTCGCCCGAGAACGGGTCCACCGACCAGTCCGAGGCCGCCGCCGGGACGACGTCCAGGTGCCCGTGGACCAGCAGCGCCGGCGCCTCCGGGTCCGAGCCCTCCAGCCGCGCGACCACATTGGACCGGTTCGGGGCCTTCTCCAGGATCACCGGCTCCAGCCCGGCCTCCGCGAGCCGCTCGGCCGCGTACTCGGCGGCCGCGCGCTCGTTCCCGTCCCCGCCGCCCCGGTTCGTCGTGTCGAACCGGACCAGGTCCCGCGTGAACTCGACGACCTCTTCGAGTGCCCTGCCGTCAGCCATACTGCTCCTCCATCGCCGCGCTCGCGATCGTCGTGACCGCCTTGAAGCAGCGGATCGCCCCGTACATCGTCGCAGCCTCATAGCCGACCCGCCGCTCGCCGCACACCGCGACGCCGGGAATCACCTCGGCCGCCCGCGCCAGGTGGTCGGCGTCGAACTCGACCTCGACCCGGTGCGGCACCACGATCGGGTCATGGCGCACCGCCAAAGCCGTCGCCGCCGCGGCCCCGGCCGTGATCGCCTCCGCGGTCACCTCGGGCGGGTCGCACCGGGCCGCGTACCGCGACACGCACTCCTTCACCTGCACGCCGACCGCTTCGGGCGCATAGCCTCTCGCGTCCTCGATCGTCTTGTCGTCGCCGATCACCATGATCACCGGGACCCCGTACTCCGCCGCGACGGCGGCGTTCAGGCGGCCCTCGCTCGCGCGGACCCCGTCGAGCCACACGCCGGTGATCGAGTTCGCCAGGTACGTGTGCGCCAGCACCCCTTCGGCCCCGGCCCCCGCGTGGTAGCCCAGGAACACCACGCCGTCCACGTCCCCGTGCTGCACGCCCTCCATCATGGACAGGTTCTTGTGCCGGCCGGTGATCATCGACGCGCGCGGATCGAGCCGCTCCAGCAGGAGGTTCCGCATCGACCAGTGGGCCTCGTTCACCACCACCGCGTCGGCGCCCTGCATGAACAGGCCCTGGACCGCCGCGTTCACGTCGCCGGTGAACACCGGCCGCATCCGCTCCCAGCCCAGCCCGCCCGGCAGCACGTCCTCCGGGCACGTCACGCCCGTCGCGCCCTCCATGTCGGCGCTGATGAGGATCTTCACGCCGCCATCCTCGCATGCACGAGGTGGCAGGCGACCGCGTGCGCCCCGGACCCCAGCACCGGGTCCTCGCCCTCGCACTGCCCCAGCACCGCAAGGGCACTCCCCGACGCCACCTCCTGGCAGCGCGGCCGGAACCGGCACCCGCCGGGGATCTTCGAGGCGTCCGGCAGCTCGCCCGCCAGCACGATCGGCTCCGCGACCGGCGAGTCCGGCAGCACCGACACCAGCGCCCGCGTGTACGGGTGCTGGGGGTCGGTGAGCACCTGCTCCACCGGCCCCTGCTCCACGATCCGCCCCAGGTACATGATCGCGATCCGGTCCGCGATGCTCCACGCCAGACCCAGGTCGTGCGTGATCACCAGCGCCCCGAGCCCCGCGTCCTCCTTGAGCCGCAGCAGGAGCGACAGGATCTCCCCGCGCACCGACGCGTCCAGCGACGCCACCGGCTCGTCCGCGACCAGGATGCTCGGCTCCAGCACCAGCGCCCCCGCGATGACCACGCGCTGGCGCTGCCCGCCCGACAGCTCGTGCGGGTACGCCAGGAAGAACCGCTCCGGCGGCCGCAGCCCGGCCCGCGCGAGCGCGTCCGCGACCCGCCCCGGCTCGTCGTCGGTGATCCCATGGATTCGGAGCCCCTCGGCGACCGCGTCGTACACGGTGTGCCGCGGGTTCAACGCCCCCGACGGGTCCTGGAGCACCAGCTGCACGTGCCGCCGGAACGCCTTGAGCGCCTTCGTGGACCGCCCCAGCGGCGTCCCCCCGAACGCGACCTCACCGCCCGTGGCCCGCTCCAGGCCCAGCAGCGTGCGCGCCAGTGTCGTCTTCCCGCAGCCGGACTCCCCGGCCAGCGCCACGATCTCCCCGGGCGCCACGTCCAGGTCCACCCCGTCCACGGCCCGCGCGGTCCGCCCGCCGGGCAGCCCGAACTCGACCCGCAGGTCCCGGGCCGTCAGCACCTTATCCACTGACAACGGGCTCCCCTTCCTGGGCGACGAAGCACGCGCTCAGGCGCGGGCCCTCGATCTGCAGCAGCTCCGGCGACTCCTTGCCGCACCGCTCCACGGCCACGGCGCACCGCGGCCGGAACGAGCAGCCCTCCGGCAGCCGTGCCGGGTCCGGCGGGTCGCCCGCCAGCCCTCCGGGTTTGAGCCGTGCGGCCGGGTCCCCGATGACCGGGAACGCCGCCCCGAGCGCCGCCGAGTACGGGTGCCGCGCCTGCGCGAACACCTCGTGCGCCGGCCCCTGCTCGACGACGCGCCCGGCGTACATGACGGCCGCGGTGTCGCACACCGAAGAGAGCACCGACAGGTCGTGGCTGATCATCACCAGGCCCACCCCGCGCTCGGTCACCAGCCCCGAGATCAGTTGCAGCACTTGGGCCTGCACCATCACGTCGAGCGCCGTCGTGGCCTCGTCGGCGATGATCAGGTCCGGGTCGCAGGCGAGGGCCATCGCGATCATGACGCGCTGGCGCTGCCCGCCCGACAGCTCGTGCGGATAGGACCGCAGCCGCGTGGCCGGCAGGCCGACCCGCTCCAGCAGGCCCTCGGCCTTCTTCGCGGCCTTCGCCGCGCTCAAGGTCTTGTCGTGCACCAGCATCGGCTCGGCGACCTGCCGCCCGATCCGCTGCACCGCGTTGAGCGAGTGCATCGCCCCCTGGAACACGATCGACGCGCCCGTCCACCGCACCGCCCGCAGGCGTCCCCACCCCATCTGGAGCAGGTCCTCGCCGTCGAGCAGGATCTCCCCGCTCACCTCCGCGGACTTCGGCAGCAGCCGCAGCACCGCCATCGCGAGCGTCGACTTGCCGCAGCCGGACTCGCCGGCGATGCCGAGCACCTTCCCGGCCTCGACTTTCAGGTCCACGCCGCGCACGGCCGGGATGCGGCCGCGCGAGCCGGTGTACGTGACGTGCACGTCCCGGAACTCCAGGAGCGTCATGCGGGTTCACCTCGCAGCCGCGGGTTGAACACGGCCTCCAGGGCCCGCCCGCACATCATGAACGCGAGCACGACCAGCAGGATCGCCAGGCCCGGCGGCAGCAGGTACCACCACGCGTGGGCCGAAACCGCGCCGTTGTCGCTGGCGCGGTTGAGGATCGAGCCCCACGACACCACGTTCGGGTCGCCCAGGCCCAGCCACGCGAGCGAGGACTCCATGAGGATCGCCGAGGGCACGAGCAGGGTCGCGCTGGCGAGGACGAGGGGGAGGACGTTGGGGAGGATGTGCTTGGTCATCTGGTGCCAGTGACCGGCGCCGAGGGCCCTGGCGCGCTCCAGGTAGGGCCGGTTCTGGACGGTGAGCGTCTGCGCCCGCACGAGTCTCGTGGTGCCCGACCAGGAGACGAGCGCGATCACCAGGATGGTGGTGCCCATGCTGCGGCCGAGGACGGCGAGGAGCGCGATGGCCACGACCAGGCTGGGCAGCACCATGAACCAGTCGGAGATGCGCAGCGCGAACCAGCCGTACCAGCCGCCGACGTGGCCGCTGGTGACGCCGACGGCGGTGCCGATGACGATGGCGACCACGGTCGCGGTGAGTCCGATGAGGAGCGACAGCCGCGATCCCCACAGCGTCAGCGCGAGGATGGACCGGCCCACTTCGTCGGTGCCGAGCGGGAACTCCGCGCTCGGCGGGGCCATGCGCCCGCCGGTGGCCTGGGTGACCGAGAGCGCGGACTCGTCGATGATGACGGGCGTGCAGATCGCGAGGATGACGATGGCGCCCAACAGGACGAGGCCGATCATGCCGGTCCGCTGGGCCCGGTAGGCGGCCCACGAGCGCGCGAACGATTGCCTTCTCCTGGCCCAGGCCAGGGCCCGGGGCGAGGTCGGTGTGGATGTCGTCATGACTTCCGAATCCGTGGGTCGATGAACCAGTAGAGGATCTCGGCGGCGAGGACCGCGATGATGGTCGAGGCCGAGAACAGCACGAACAGGGCCTGGAGGACCGGCCGGTCGGGGTAGAAGATGGCCTGCACGAACAGGCTCCCGAGGCCGGGCCAGCTGAAGACGGTCTCGGTCACGATGGAGCCGTTGACGACCCCGCCGATCGCGAGGAACACCAGGGTCACCGTGGGCAGCAGGGCGTTGGGGACGGCGTGCTTGTCGCGCACCTCGTCGTCCCGCAGGCCCTTGGCCCGCGCCGTCGTCAGGTAGTCGTTGCCGATCTCGTCCAAAATGGAGGATCGCATGATCATGAGGTACCCCGCGTACACGACCGCCGTGTAGGTGAGCACCGGTAGTACCAGGTGGTGGGCGATGTCGAGCGCCTGCGGCCAGAACTCCGGCGGCGTGGACGGCGAGCGCATCCCGTTGACCGGGAAGATCCCCAGGTACCGGGCGAACACCAGGATGACGATCATGCCGAGCCAGAACGTGGGCGCGGAGTACAGGAGCAGGCCGGTGGCGACGTGGCCGCGGTCGAAGCGGGTGCCCTGGCGCCAGCCCGAGCGCGTCCCGATCCAGAAGCCGAGCAGGACCGCCAGGACCATGCCGGTGCCCGAGAGCAGGATCGTGGCCGGGAGCCGCTCGACGATGAGGTCGAAGATGGGTCGGCGGTACTGGAACGAGTCGCCGAGGTCCATCGTCAGCGTCCCGGTGATGTAGTCCCAGAACTGCTGCCACATGGGCTGGTCGAGGCCGAGTTCGGCGCGGAGCGCGGCGCGCTCCTCCGGCGAGACGGGCCGCTCCTTGGTGAGCTGGTCGATCGGGTCCCCGGCGATGAGCCGGAAGATGAAGAACGACGAGAACAGGACCAGCAGGAGCGACACGGCGGCGCCGCCGATGTGCTTGACGAGGTACCGCCCGAAGCCGCTGGTGCTGCGGCCCGGGCGGCGCCCCGCGGACGGGGCGGCGTCGGTCGACGCCGCCCCGTC
>NZ_QFRW01000211.1 GCF_003265355.1 Glycomyces dulcitolivorans
CCGGGCGGCCGAGTACCGCGCCGTCCTCGACGCGGCCGCGGCCGCCGCCGAGCTGCCCGGGGCCGAGCGCGCCCCGGTGGTGCGGCGGCTGCGCGCCGAACTCCAGCGCATCAACCGCCGCGACTACTTCCCGCCGCCCGAACGCGAGCGGGCCCGCCGCGCCGTCGCCGACCTGCACGGCACCACCGCGTCCGAGGCGGTGGACGCGTGAAGTGGGCGACCCGGGCGAACCTCCACATCGACCGGGCCGCGTGCATCTGGCTGATCCGCCGCGCCGTCGACCCCGCCGCCGAGTTCGTGTTCGTCGCCGACCCCGCCGAGGTGCCCGCCGACGCGACCGCCTTCGACATGCGCGGCGTCGACCTGGGCCACCAGGGCGGCGACTGCTCCTTCGAGACCATCCTGCGCCGGTACGACCTCACCGACCCGGTGCTGTGGCGCATCGCCGCCACGGTCCATGAGGCCGACCTCGACGACGAGCGCTTCGACGTCCCCGAAGCCCACGGCATCGACCTCGCCCTCCGCGCCCTGTCGATGGTCTGCGACGACGAGCAGACCGTCGCCCACACCCGGCCGCTGTTCGACGGCCTCTACGAGTACTACCGCCGCGCGACCCTCCTCGGCCGCGAACCCGCCTGAACAGCAAAGGAAGCCCCACCCGATGAGCGCCCAGCCCGACGTCCGCGGCGACGTGGTCCCGTTCCGGACCGTCCTGAAAGCGTGGTTCCTGATCTCGCTCCAGACCTTCGGCGGCCCGGCCGGCCAGATCGCGGTCATGCAGCGCACCCTCGTCGACGAGCGCCGCTGGATCGGCCAGCAGCGGTTCATCCACGCCCTCAACTACTGCATGCTCCTGCCCGGACCCGAAGCCCAGCAGCTGGCCATCTACGTCGGCTGGCTCCTCAACGGCGTCAGGGGCGGCCTCGCCGCCGGGATCCTGTTCGTCATCCCCGGCATGATCGCCCTCCTCGTCCTCTCGATCGTCTACGTCGCCTTCGGCGACACCACGGTCGTCACCGCCCTCTTCGCCGGCCTCGCCCCCGCCGTGCTCGCGATCGTCGCCCAGGCCGTGCACCGCGTCGGCCGACGCGCCCTCTCCCACCCGCTCCTCGTCGCGCTCGCCGTCGCCGCCTTCCTCGCCTTGGCGCTCTTCGGGATCGCGTTCCCGATCGTCATCGCCGCCGCGGCCCTCGCGGGCTGGGCGATCGGCCATTGGAAGCCGGGCCTGCTCGCGAACGGCGGCCACGGCAAGACCGACGACGGCCCGGCCCCGCTCATCGCCGACGACGCCCTCCACCACGACGCCCCCAGCGCCAAGCGCGCGATCCGCATCATCGCCGTCGGCCTGATCCTCTGGGCCGCACCGGTGATCGCCGTGGCACTGTGGACCGGCACCGGCTCGGTGCTCACCGCGCAGGGCCTGTTCTTCTCCGGCACGGCTGTGGTCACCTTCGGCGGCGCGTACGCCGTCCTCGCCTACGTCGCCCAGCGGGCCGTCGAGCACTACGCGTGGCTCTCGGCGACCGACATGGTCAAGGGCCTGGCACTGGCCGAGACCACCCCGGGGCCCCTGATCATGGTCGTCCAGTTCGTGGCCTTCCTCGGCGCCTACCACCACCCCGGCGACCTGAACCCCTGGGCCGCAGGCGTCCTCGGCGCACTCCTGACCACGTGGGTGACGTTCGTGCCCTGCTTCCTGTTCATCTTCCTCGGCGCCCCCTACATCGAACGCCTCCGCAGCAACCGAAAGCTCTCGGCCGCCCTCACCGGCATCACCGCGGCCGTGGTCGGCGTCATCGCCAACCTCGCCCTCTACTTCGCCGTCAACACCCTCTTCGCCCGCACCGACCCCGTGGACGCGGGCCCGCTCCGGTTCGCACTGCCCGACCTCGCCTCCGTCCGCCCGGTCGCCGTCGCCATCACCGTGGTCGCGCTGATCCTGGTGTTCGCCCTGCGCTGGCCGGTCCTGCGCGTGCTCGGCGTCTGCGCAGGCCTCGGACTGATCGCGGGCCTGACCGGGCTGCCCGTCGCCTGAGCACCCCGCGGCGTCCGCCCGGCCTTCGCTGTTGCCACCCTGCGGTATCTGCAATCTTCGCGAAAGTGTCGAAAGGGGTATAATAAAGGGTTCGCTGATACTCCCTCACCATTGGCAAGGAGCCGGTCATGGACGCCGAGGACCGACCGCACCACGAGCATCGGCACGACCACCCGCACCACGGCTGGCTCGGCCGGGCGAAGCACGCCTTGACGCCGCACTCGCACGACAGCGCCGACAAGGTCGACACCGCGATGGAGGCGAGCCGGGACGGGCTCCGGGCGCTGTGGATCTCCCTCGCGGTCCTCGGCGCGACCGCACTCGCCCAGGCCGTCGTGGTGGCGTTCACCGGATCGGTCGCGCTGCTGGGCGACACCCTGCACAACGTCGCCGACGCGCTGACCGCGATCCCCCTCGGCATCGCGTTCCTCCTCGGCCGCCGCGCTGCCACGCGCCGCTACACCTACGGGTACGGGCGCGCCGAAGACCTCGCCGGGATCGTCATCGTCCTCTTCATCGCCGCCTCGGCCGCCGCCGCGGGCATCGCCGCGATCGACCGGCTCCGCCACCCGGCCGACGTCGACCACCTCTGGGCCGTGGCCGCCGCCGGGCTGATCGGCTTCGTCGGCAACGAACTGGTCGCCCGCTACCGCATCCGCACGGGCCGGCGCATCGGCTCGGCCGCTCTGGTCGCCGACGGCCTGCACGCCCGCACCGACGGGTTCACCTCTCTCGCCGTGCTCTTGGGCGCGGGCGGCCTCGCCCTCGGCCGGAACTGGGCCGACCCGGTCATCGGCCTGGCGATCACCGCGATGATCCTGCTGGTGCTCAAGGACGCCGCGACGCAGATCTGGCGGCGGCTGATGGACGCGGTCGACCCCGCCACGGTCGACCGGGCCGAGACCGCCCTGGCGGCGACGCCGGGCGTCACCGCGGTCGGGGCGCTGCGCCTGCGCTGGATCGGCCACCGGCTCCACGCCGAGACCGACATCGCCGTCGACGCCCGCCTGACCGTCGCCGAGGCCCACGCCATCGCGGTCGACGCCGAGCACCGCCTCATCCACGCCGTCCCCCGACTCACCCGCGCCACCATCCACACCGACCCCGCCGGCGTGCCCGACGCCCACCGGACCCTCGCCGGCCACGCCGCGCTTCGGTGATGATCCCTAGTGGAGGATCGTGGTCGCGCCGTACCAGACGTTGCCGTGGTCGAGTTCGACGACCTTGACGACGGTGCGGGAGTTCGGGGCGTGGACGATCAGGCCGTTGCCGATGTACATGCCCATGTGCGAGAGGTCGTTGTAGAACACCAGGTCGCCCGGTTGCAGCTCTTCGCGGCTGATGTTCGCCGTCGAGTTGTACTGGGCGGCGGCGTTGTGGGGCAGGTCGATGCCGATCTGGGCGTAGGCGCGGAGGATGAGCCCCGAGCAGTCGTAGGTGTCCGGTCCGGCGGTGCCCCACACGTACTGCTTGCCGACCTGGTCGAGCGCGAAGGAGACGACGGCGTACTCGTCGTCGTTCATGTACGGCAGGTCGTAGTCGGTGATCGCGTCGCCCGCGGCGGCCTGCCACTCCTCTTCGAGATCGGCCATGCGCGCGTTGAGCTCCTCCTGCTGCTGGTCGAGTTCGGCCTCCTGCTCGTCGAGGTCGGTCTGGAGGTCGGCGAGGAGGTCGAGCTGGACCGTGTACTCCTCGGAGGCGGTCTTCAGCTCGTCGAGGAGGGCGAAGTTGTAGAGGTTCGCGGAGTTGAGCCGGTCGAGGCGTTCGACGAACGCGTCGGGGGAGCCCGAGTCGAGCAGCAGCGCGGTGTCGCCGATGCCCTGGTCCACATAGGTCGCGGTGAGGTAGTCGGCGAGCTGGGTGCGCAGGGAGTTCAGGTCCGCTTCGGCCGCTTCGAGGTCCTCCTGGGTCTGCGCGACCATGTCGCGGTTGTCCTGCGCCTCCTGCGCCAGCTGGTTGTACGCCTCGACGGCGGCGGTGAGGTCCTCGTCGGTCTGTTCGATCTCGTCGTTGATCTCGTCGGTGTCCCGCTGGGCCCAGGCGGGCGCTGAGCCCGCCGCGGAGACGAGGAGGCCGGCGATCGCGGCGGCGGAGGTCCATTTGCGATGGACGGGCGGCGGCTTCATGAGCAGGGTGCTCCTTCGGAGATGCCTGGGTGCGGCGCGGGAACGGTGGGCGTCGCGGCAGTCATCAAACCCGCGGCGCCCACCGTCGTCTTGCGGCGGCGGTCGACCACCCCCACAAACTACTATCTCCGATAGTAGTAGTTTGCGAGCGGGGTTCTCATTGCCGGTAGAGCGAGCGCAGACTCGCCGAGAGGACCTCGGGGGCCTGCTTGGCGGCGAGGCGGCCGGCGGTGATCTCGTCGGCGGCGGCGTGGACGAGGCTGTACAGGGCCGTGATCAGCCACGACAGCGGCAGGTCGGTGCGGAACGCGCCTTCGTCCTGGCCGCGGGTGATGAGCTCCTCGATGCGCCGCAGGATCGGGTCGTGGCGCTGTCGCAGCCACTGCGGTGAGACGTCGCCGATGATGTTGTCGCGCAGGTTCCGGTTGCGCTCCATGAGGTGCCACTGCTCGCGCAGGACCCGGTCGAGCGCCGCGTCGGCCGGCCCGGACGTGTCGACCGCCCGCCAGGCCGCCTCGGTCTCCTCGAACGCCCGGTCCATGAGGGCCTTGGCGAGCTCGGTCCGGGAGGGGAAGTGGCCGTAGAGGGTCACGCGCCCGACGCCGGCGGCTTCGGCGACCTCGGCGACGCTCACGCCTGGCCGCGAGCTGTAGAGCCGCAGGCCCGCGTCGAGGATGTTGTCGATGTTGCGCTGGGCGTCGGCACGGCGCTGCCCGCTGGGCCGCCGTGCCGACGCGCTGGTCTTGCCGTCGGCCATGCCTAAAAGATAGCTAGTGGCCGTGGGGGCCGCCGCCGGTCTCGACCTTCCCGGCCGGGACGAGCACCAGCGCGATGAGCGCGGCGACGCCGGAGGCGACGGCGCAGACGAGGAACGCGTCGGTGAATCCTGTGAGCTGGGGCACGCTCGCGCCGATGCTCGCGGCCGCCACCGTCGACATCACCGCCACGCCCACGGACCCGCCGAGTTCGTGGAAGGTGGTCACCATCCCCGACGCCACTCCGGCCTCCTGCGGACCGACGCGGGAGAGCGCGGTGGCGTTGGCGGTGATGAAGAGCGTGCCGAGTGCGAACGCGCCCAAGGCGAGCCCGGCGACGACGGCGACGGTGCGACTGCCGTCCTCCAGCATCGCCAGCCATCCCGACGCGGCCGCGGCGAGGACCATCCCGGCCACCGCGATCGGCTTGGGACCGAGCCTGCCGATGAGGTTCGCGGCCAGCTGCGCCCCGATCGTGGTGGCGACCGCGACGGGCAGGAACAGCAGGCCGGTGCGCAGCGCGGAGTACTCGGCGAAGTCCTGGAGGTACAGCGAGCCCAGGAAGAAGAACGAGATCAGCAGCGCGGTCGCCATGAGCATCAGGAACGCGCCCGTGACGACGGTGCGGCGGGCCAGCAGCGCCACGCGCATGAGCGGTGCGGCCGTCCGGCGCTCGACCAGGGCGAAGACCGCGTAGAGCACGACCGCGGCGGCCAGCGCGCCGAGCGTCGTCGCCGAGCCCCAGCCGTCGTCGCCCGCCCGGACCAGGCCGAAGATGAGCGAGGCGGTGGCGGCGGTGACGAGCAGCGCGCCGGGTACGTCGACGCGTTCCCGTTGGGCGCCAGCGGGGTCGGCGGGGAGCACGGTCGGCAGGACCGCCAGGATCAAGGCGCCGATGGGGACGTTGATGTAGAAGATCCACTGCCAGCCGGGTCCGGCGGTGAGCACGCCGCCGATGAGGACGCCGAGGGCCGCGCCGCCCCCGGCGATCGCCGACAGCAGGCCCAGTGCGCGGTTGCGTTCGGCGCCATGGAAGGCGGTGGTGACGGTGGAGAGGATCGCGGGCGCCATGAGGGCCGCGCCGAGTCCCTGCGCGAGCCGCCCGCCGAGCAGGACCGGGCCGGTCTGCGCCAGCCCGGCCGCCAGTGAGGCGGCCGTGAACAGCGCGAGCCCGGTCAGCAGCATGCGGCGGCGTCCGAAGAGGTCGGCGAGGCGGCCGCCGAGCAGCATGAGGCCGCCGAAGACCAGGGTGTAGCCGGTGACGATCCAGGTCAGCGCCTCGCGGTCGAGGCGGAGCTCGGCGCCGATCGTCGGCAGCGCGATGTTGACGACGGTGATGTCGATGATGAGCATCGCCTGTGCGGTGCACAGCAGCGCGAGGACGAGCCACCGCCGCGGCAGCGGCGGCGCGGGGGCCTCGGTGTGGTCGGGGTGGCGGATCGCGGACACGATCACTCCTTAACTCGAACATTGATGTACGAGTTTCAGGCTAGCGCGGATTCCGCAGAACTCAAACATCGATGTTCAAGTTGTCGGCGGTCGGGGCGGCGTCGCCCGGCCCCGCCCTTGCGCGGTCTCCCCGGCGAGGTCGTCGAACGGTAGGGTGCAGGCGGAGAAGGAGGACGCCGATGCGCAGGCTGGGCGAGCTGGAGGCCGCGGTCATGGACGTGCTGTGGGCCGCGTCGGGGCCGCTCACGGTGCGCGAAGTGCTCGGATCGCTTGCCCGCGAACCCGAGCCGGCCTACACGACCGTCATGACGGTCCTCGACAACCTCCACCGCAAGGACAACGTCACCCGCGAGCGCGTCGGCCGCGCCTGGGCGTACCGGCCCGCGCAGACGCGCGAGGAGTTCGACGCCGAGGCCATGGCCGCCGTCCTCGAATCCGCCTCCGACCGCGGCGCGACCCTGCTGCGCTTCATCGACAAGATCAGCCCTGAAGAGCTGGCCCGCCTGCGCGAACTCATGGACGCCGCCGAGGAGTCCCGATGACCGCGGCGCTGGTACTGCTCGGGTACGCCGGACTGCTGGGCCTGCTCGGCCCCCGCCTGGTCGAACGGGCCCGATGGACGGTCGCGTCGCCGAAGCTGGCGATCGCCACCTGGTTCGCCCTCGCCGCCTCCTTCGTCCTCAGCCTGATGCTCGCCGGAGCGGCGATCATGTCGCCGACGGAGGTCCTCACCGGCGCCGTCCTCGACTGCCTCGCCTCCATGCGCGAACACCACGGAGCGATCGGCGGCACCGTGATCGCGGTGCTCGCCGCGGCGCTGACCTGGGCGGTCCCGCTCCGTCTGGCGCACGCCTCGATCGCGGTGGCCCGCACGGCCGCCGCGGAGCGCTCGCGGCTGCGACGGGACCTCCGCAGTGCGCGCAGGGACCGCGGCCTCGGTGCGGTCGTGGTCGCGAGCCCGCGTCCCGCCGCCTACTGCATTCCCGGCAGGGGCGGCCTGATCGCCGTCACCTCCGGTGCGCTGCAACTGCTCGACCGTCCCCAGCTCGACGCCGTGATGGCGCACGAACGCGCCCACCTCGCCGGGCGCCACCACCTGCTGGTCGCCTTGGCGCAGGCCGGCAACCGGGCCTTCGGCTGGGTGCCGCTCTTCGCGCCGCTGCCCGAGCGCATCGGCCACCTCGTCGAGCTCGCCGCCGACGACGCCGCCGTCCGCCGCGCCAGCCGCCGCACCCTCGCGCGCAGCCTGCTCGACGTCGCGGCCGCGCAGACCCC
>NZ_QFRW01000212.1 GCF_003265355.1 Glycomyces dulcitolivorans
AGGGCCTGCCCCACGCGGCAGGCCCTGCCCGCCGCCCGCAACAGCGTCCTAACACAACTGTGAGAGACTGGCTCGCGTTCGTTCCATCCCCTAGGAGAGGACACGTGCCCATGCGACGCGTCGCCGGTTGGGTCAAGCCCCTGAACACCGCCATGTCCCCCGCGCTGGCCCGCGCGGTGCGGGACCCGGACGCGGTCTTCGAGAAGGCGCTGGGGAAGGCCGAGGCCGGCGCGGGCGTCGGCGCGGACATCGACCGCGCGTTCATCGAGGACTACCGGGTGCTGCTGCGCCGCTTCGCGAAGGTCCGCGACATCTCCTTCCTGGGCTGGACCGCGACGGCTTCCGAGCTCCAGATGCGCATGGAGAACCGGCTGCGGATCAGGCGCCTCCACGCCGAGCACCCCGAGATCGCCTCCGAGCCGATCGACCGGCCGATCGTGGTCGTGGGCCTCCCCCGCACCGCGACCACCCTGGCGCACAAGGTCATCGCCGCGCCAGAGGGCAACCGCGCGCCGCTGATGTGGGAGTTCCACCACGCCGACCGGTTCGACATCGACCCGAAGCTGCGCCAGCAGCGGCTCGCCAAGGCGCGCAAGATCTCCACCGCGGTCAACGCCATCACCCCGATCTGGGAGACCATCCACCCCAGCACCGCCGAGACCCCCGAGGAGTGCGTGCTCGCCCTCCCCCACGGCCTCCAGTGGGGCACCCGCTTCAAGCTCCCCGGCTACCGGGACTGGCTGGCGCAGCACGACTTCGTCCCTGACTACCAGTACCTCAAGGAGTTCCTCCAGGTGCTCCAGGCCGGCGACCGTCCCCGCCGCTGGGTCCTGAAGTCCCCGTTCCACCTGTACAACCTCGAAGCGCTCCTCAAGGTCTTCCCCGACGCCCACATCCTGTGGACGCACCGCGACCCGCAGACCGTCATGGGCTCCTGGTGCTCCCTTGTGGAGACCGGGACGGCCCTGTGCAACCGCCGCTACGACCCCCGCGAGATCGGCAGCGAGTGGCTCGACTCCCTGTCGTGGATGGTCGAGCAGGGACGCCTCGCACGACTGGGCATCCCGCCCGAGCGCATGGTCGACGTGTCGTACCACCAGCTGACGGCCGACCCGTACGGGCAGCTCCCGCGGATCTTCGAACGCCTCGAACTGGAGTGGAGCTTCCGCGAGGACGGCAACCTGGAGACCGTCCTGGCCCGCCCCGGCATGCGCCGCAACCACGAGTACACGCTCGGGCGGTACGGCCTCGACCCCGACATGGTCGACCAGGCGTTCGGCGACTACACGAAGCTGGTCGCCGCGATCCGCTAGGACCGCAACGGCTCCAAGTCCATCGCGCGGGCGCGGACCACTTCGAGGGCGCGGGCGACCGCGCCCAGGCTGACGACCCCGCCGCCGAGCGTGGACGCCACCAGCTCGGGACCGGGCGGGTGCGTCAGCTCGTCGAGGCGCTGCGCCGCGCGCTTGAGCACCAGGTCGAGGGACTCGGCCACCGCGCCGGCCAGGACGATCCGCTCCACGTCGAGCAGGCCGCCGAGGACCGCGCAGATCCGCGCCAGGCGCTCGGCCATCCGCTCGGCCAGCGCGAGCGCCGCCCCGTCCCCGGCCTCGGCCGCGTGCAGGACCAGTTCGGCCCCCAGGCGTTCGGCCGGGGCGGTCATGAGGGGACTGCCGGGGTCGGCGGTCCCGTCGGCGCGCACTTCGAGTGCCCAGCGGCGCAGCAGGTTCCCGATGCCGTGGGTGGAGCCGACGCCCTCGACGAGGGTGAGCAGGCGCAGTTCGCCGGCGGCGCCGCTGCGGCCGCGCACGAGGTGGCCGTCCACGACGTACCCGGCGCCGAAGCGCTCGCCGGAGACGAGCGCGATGTAGGAGGAGACGCCGGCGCCCGCGCCGAGGGCGCCTTCGGCGAGCGCGGCCAGGTTGGCGTCGTTCTCGACCTCGGTGAGCCAGCCGCGGGCGCGGAAGTGGGCGGCGTAGCCGGGGTTCATGCGGGCCCAGAAGCGCTGCTCGCCTTCGGGTGAGGCGCCGTCGAGGTCGGTGGGGGCGGGGACGCCGACGGTGATGCAGAGGACGGCCTCGGGGCGGGCCCCGGCCTTGCGGAGGGCGGCCGCGACGGCGGTGTCGGCCGCGGCGAGGCGTGCTGCGGGGTCGTGGCCGTCGGGGTCGGTCTCGGTGTGGGCGCGGGCGAGTTCGCGGCCGCGGAGGTCGGCGACGGTGGCCGTGACGCAGTGCTGGCCGGCATCGACGCCGAGGACGACGCCGGCGTCGGCGCGCAGCTCGTAGCGGCGGGCGGGGCGGCCCTTGCGGTACTCCTCGCCGGCGGCGCGGGCGTTGGGCAGCTCGGCGAACCAGCCGCGTTCGACGAGCTCGTCGCACAGGGCGATCACGGTGGAGCGGGTCAGGCCGGTGGCGGCGATGACGTCGCTCGCGGTGAAGGCCTCGGCCTCCCACGCGCGGTCCAGGACCGCCGCGGCGTTGGCCCGCCGCTGGGGGTGGGTCCGGTCCTCGGGTTCGGCCATGCTGCTCGACACCTGCTCTTGACACCTCGCCTTCGCTGGTTCAGTATGGCGTGAGTGATTTGATTTTGGTATTAGATTTAATCACAGGATCATTCCGGGCCGCGCTCCGGCACGGCTCACCACCATCGAAAGGCACCCAAGATGGCTGCTCCGACCTCGGCATCTCCTACCGCGGCCGACTGGTGGCGCCAGGCCACCGTCTACCAGATCTACCCGCGCAGCTTCGCGGACGCGAACGGCGACGGCGTCGGCGACCTGCCCGGCATCACCTCGCGCGTCCCCTACCTCGCGGCGCTCGGCGTCGACGCCGTGTGGCTCAGCCCGTTCTACCCGTCGGCGCTCGCCGACGGCGGCTACGACGTCGACGACTACCGGAACGTCGACCCGCGCCTGGGGACCCTCGACGACTTCGACGCGATGATCGCCGCCCTGCACGCGGCCGGCATCAAGCTCATCGTCGACATCGTCCCCAACCACTCCTCGAACCGCCACGAGTGGTTCCAGGCCGCGCTCGCCGCCCCGAAGGGCTCCCCCGAGCGCGACCGGTACGTCTTCCGCGACGGCCTCGGCGCGAACGGCGAGCTGCCGCCCGCCGACTGGGTCTCGATGTTCGGCGGCCCGGCGTGGACGGCCGTGGGCGACGGCCAGTGGTACCTGCACCTGTTCGCGCCCGAGCAGCCCGACTTCAACTGGCACAGCGCGGAAGTGCGCGCGGACTTCCTCAAAACGCTGCGGTTCTGGTCCGACCGCGGCGTCGACGGCTTCCGCGTCGACGTCGCCCACGCCCTCACCAAGGACCTCCCCGCCGACCTGCCCTCGCAGGCCGAACTCGACGCGATGGACAAGGCCACCGGCCTGCACCCGATCTGGGACCGCGACGAGGTCCACGACGTCTACGCCGACTGGCGCAAGGTGTTCGACGAGTACGACCCGCCGCGGATCGCCGTCGCCGAGGCGTGGGTGAACCCGCCCTCGCGCCGGGCCCGCTACGCCAGCGCCGCGGGTCTGGGGCAGGCGTTCAACTTCGACCTGCTCGAAGCGGACTTCGACGCGGAGGCGTTCCGGGGCATCATCACCGAGAACCTGGAGCAGGCCGCGGCGTCCGGCTCGTCGACGACGTGGGTGTTCTCCAACCACGACGTGGTGCGCCACGCGACCCGGTACGGCCTGCCGCCCAACGGGGACGAGCCGCGCAAGTACAACCGGGCGTGGCTGCTCTCGCGCGGGACCGAGCCGGAACTCGATGCGGCGCAAGGACTGCGGCGGGCGCGGGCCGCGACGCTGCTGATGCTCGCGCTGCCGGGGTCGGCGTACCTGTACCAGGGCGAGGAGCTGGGCCTGGGCGAGGTCGCGACGATCCCCGACGAGGCGCGGCAGGACCCGACGTTCTTCCGCAGCCCGGGCGTGGACGTGGGCCGCGACGGCTGCCGCGTGCCGCTGCCGTGGACGGTGGAGGGCCCGTCGTTCGGGTTCGGCACCGGGCCGGCGCACCTGCCGCAGCCGGACTGGTTCGCGAAGGTCTCGGCCGAGGCCGAAGCGGAGGACGAGACCTCGACGCTGTCGCTGTACCGGGAGGCCCTGGCGCTGCGGCGCGAGCTCCAGACCGACGAAACGCTGGAATGGGTGCGGTACCCGGCCCCGAACGTGCTGCACGTGCGGCGCTCGAACGGCTGGGAGGCGGTGGCCAACTTCGGGACGGAGACGCTGCCGCTGCCGGAGGGCACGCCGCTGCTGTCGAGCGGGCCGTTCGATGCGGGCGAGCTGCCGGGCGAGACCACGGTGTGGCTGCGTCGGCCGTAGGCGGTTCGGCCTGAGACGTCTGGCCGGCGCCGTGTCACATGTGATGTATTACCGATGATGCAAGGCGCGGCGGGGATGACCCCCGCCGCGCCTTCGCGCTACTGGAGGGCCCAGACCTCGACGTCGCCGGTGGCGGAGCCGGTCACGGCCACCGGGTACCCGTCCACTTCGGTCACCGAGGTGTCCTGGACGAGGTCTTCGCCCGAATGCTCGGCGAAGAGCCCGCCGATCTGCGTCCCGGTCTGGAGGTCCCACAGGCTCAGGCCCCGGTCGCCCTGGAGGAGCGCGGTCGCCTCGCTGCCGAGTTCGACGATCCAGGCCTGCGTGACCGCTTGGCCCAGTTCCATTCCGGCGGTGCCGTACGGCTGGGCGGCGGCGAGATCCCAGCCCTGGACGGACCCGTTCGCGGTGACGGTGACGCCGAGCGCCTTGCCCGCCGCCCCGCCCGCACCGAGGGCGCTGACCTCGTAGGCGAGCTGGTCGAACGTGCCGGTCGTCGGTTCGCCGGTGGCGAGGTCGGCGACGAAGACCCGGTTCTCGTAGACGCCGATCTGGCGGAGGTAGCCGTCGACGTCCTCGATCTGGGTGTAGTCGGCGTACTCGGTCGTGACCTCGTCGAAGGCCTGGCCGCTGATCAGCTGCACCACTTCGTAGTCGGTGAGGTAGGCCGGGACGCCGTCCCAGACGCCGGCCCAGTAGATCGTGTCGTATCCGGCCTCGCGGGTCGCAACGGGGTGGTCGGGGTCGTCGGCGTACCAGACGGCCTCGGTGGTGCTGTCGCGGGAGAACACCATGGTCCGGCCCTCGAACTCGAAGGCGGTGAGGACGTCGATGGTGTCGCTGTGGCCGCGGAACTCGCCCTTGGACTGGTTCGTGGCGAGGTCCCAGACGCGGACGATGTAGTCCTCGCCCGCGGTGATCGCCACGGGCGTGTTGTCGGCCATGCCGGTGGCAACGCCGACGACCGCGCCGACGTGCGCGTCGGTGATCCCGCCGACCAGGTCGCCGACCTCGGCGTCGGCGAGCGGGACCACGCCGCTGCTGTCGCCGGACTCGGCGGTGCCCTCGCTGCCGCCGCTGTCCGAAGCGGAGTTCCCCTCATCGGCGCTGCTCTCGCTCTGGGGTTCCTGCCCGTCCGCGGAATCGCCGGTGCCGTCGTCCTCGCGCAGGTACTGGAGGCCGATGATGACCGCCAGCGCCAGGACCACGGCCGCGGCGGCCGCACCGACGGTGGTGAGGCCCTGCTTCGTCTTGATCCACGGCCCCGGTTCCGGTTGCGGCGCAGGATAGGCAGGGACCTGCGGATAGTGGCCGGGCGGCGGGCCCGGCGGGGCGGCCATGGCGGGCTGGGTCATCGGGTGCGGGACGCTCGGGACGGCCTGCGGGGTCAGGCGCGGCTG
This sequence comes from Glycomyces dulcitolivorans, assembly GCF_003265355.1. Lineage (GTDB taxonomy): Bacteria > Actinomycetota > Actinomycetes > Mycobacteriales > Micromonosporaceae > Glycomyces > Glycomyces dulcitolivorans. The sequence continues at coordinate 5,722 of NZ_QFRW01000212.1, forward strand.
GGAGCCGCCGGGCAGCTGCACCGTCTGGTTCGAATCGGGCGCCGAGACGGGCGCCATGACCGGGGCGGGCTGCGGCGTCGCGGTCTGCGGGGGCAGGGCGGGGCTCGGGACCGAGATCGGGGTGCTGACCGTGTGCTGGGCGACCAGGCCGCCTTCGGAGACGGCGAGTTCGGGCTGCTCGATCGCGGCCGGGACGATGCCGAGTTCGCGGTGGAGCGCGGTGGCGACCAGGGGCATGCGGGAGGCGGCGCCGACGAGGAAGAGCCCGGCGATCTGCTCGGGGGCGAGGCCGGATTCGCGGATGACGCCCTGGGTGACGCGGATGGTGCGCGCGACGAGCGGCGCGCAGACCTGTTCGACCTCGTCGCGGGTGAGGTGGGCGTCCACGTCGAGGAGCGGGATGGTGAGGTCGGTGACGGCCGAGCGGGACAGGCGCTCTTTGGCTTGGCGCACTTCGTCCATGAACGCGGCGCGGTGGCGCAGGTCGGCCGGTTCGGTGGGGCCGGTGAGGCGGGCCCAGCGCTCGGCTGCGTCACTCATATCGGCCGGCTGGACGGTGGCGGCGAGGTGCTGGGCGAGGGCCTGGTCGAAGTCGAGGCCGCCGAGGTCGGCGGCGCCGTCGACGGCGAGGACGTCGAACCCGGTCGTGGAGCGGCGCAGCACGGTCGCGTCGAAGGTGCCGCCGCCGAGGTCGTAGACGACGACGCCGGAGCCGGGCGCGATGTCGGTGCCGAGGGTCTCCACGAAATAGGAAGCGGCGGCGACGGGTTCGGCGACGAGGTCGACCTGGCCGAGTCCGGCGGCGGTCGCGGCGTCGGCGACGACGTGGCGGCGGGTCGGACCCCAGGCGGCGGGGACGGTGACGGTGACCGGGCCGAGGGTTCCGAGGGTGTGCTCGCACTCGCGGGCCACGCGCGACAGGACGGCGGCGATCACGCTGGTCACGGGGATCTCGGTCTCGCCGAGGAGGATCGACTCGTCGTCGATGCGGCGCTTGGGGTTGGGCTCGTACCGGTCGGGGCGGCGGCGCCCGGAGTGGACGGCGTCGGCGCCGACGACCGGGCCGCCGCCGTCGTTCATGAACACCGCGGAGGGCAGCTGCGGCGAACCGTCGAACAGCTGCTGGTGGACCCGCCCGTCGGCGCGGCGGATCGTCGCGACGGTGTGGGAGGTGCCGAAGTCGATGCTGATCGCGGCGGGCCGGGGGCTGGAGAAGGACATGCAGCCACTGTAGTTTCCGGTTTCCAGGCTTTTCGGGGTGTCACCGGTCGTCGAATGTGCGGATTCCGAATGCTATTGGGGCCCTGTCGGGAAGACGCGGACCGGCGCGCCTGCGAGAATTCCTCGGTGGGCATACAGACGCAGCTGCGCCGGGCGAACACGGTGTTCCGGTTCGTCGCCCTGGGCTACCCGGTGCTGTTCGGGGGGTTGGCGTTCGACTCGCTCGCGCATCCGGTGTGGGCCGCGCTGCTGGTCGTGGTGCTGCTGGGCTGGACGTGGCTGGCGACCGAGTGGTACCGGCGCCGCGGGTACGAGAAGCGGGCGCTGTACGCCGACCTCGCGGTCACGGTCGCCGCGGTCGCGGCGTCCTCCTGGGTGCTGGACGCGGGTACGGCGGTGCCGATCTCGGTGGGGCCGTGGATGGCCGGGGCGGTCCTGGCGTGGGCCGCGGCCTGGGGGCGGCGGTCGGGGGCCATCGCGGGCGCGGTGGTGGCGGTGGCCGGGATGCTGTTTCGCGGCGGCGTCCACTCCAGCACCGTGAACGAGGCGGTCCTGCTGGTGCTCACCGGGTTCGCGGCCGGGCACCTGGTGCGGCTGGGGGTCGTGGCCGAGCGGCGGATGCGCGAGGCCGCCGAGCGGAGCGCGGCGGCGCGCGAGCGCGAGCGGCTCGCCCGCGACATCCACGACTCGGTGCTCCAGGTGCTGGCACTGGTGCAGCGCAGGGGGACCGAGATCGGGGGCGAGGCGGCCGAGCTGGGGCGGCTGGCGGGCCGCCAGGAGGAGGCGCTGCGGGCGCTCATCCGCTCGGCGTCGTACACGCGGCCCCTGGACGGGCAGCGGGACCTGCGCGCGCTCGTCGGCCGCCACGAGGGCCCGGACGTGTCGGTGGCGGCCCCGGCGACGCCG
>NZ_QFRW01000213.1 GCF_003265355.1 Glycomyces dulcitolivorans
CCGCCGCCGCGGCCCCGTGCCGCGCGTCCGCGCTGCGCGCTCGGCGCGCCCGGGCCGAAGGGGCGCATCCGGGCGAATTAGACGCCTGACTTGACGAAGTGTGACTTGATCCTGCAAACTAGTTCCTCAAGCGCCACTCCGTGGCGCGCGCAACGCCCCCGTGTTCCGGATCTCCTCCGGGCGCTGCGGGAGCGGGCGATCACGGGCCGCGAGCGGCGGTCCGGAGGCAGGACAGCACTGACGGTCCCCGCGGGGACCGGCCCAGGACCGGGAGGGACTTCGGCAGCCAGAGAGATGGTCGTCACCACTTACCCCGCCGCACGGTGGGGCAGTTGACAGTCTGCCGGAGTGTACGCTAGGGTAATAATTTGCGCTGCCTCCTTCACGCCTTCTTGACGCGGTGAGGGTCGCGGACGGTGGGGATTCCAGGTTATCGACCGACCTTAAACGTCATGCCGTACTCGGCATGTCCGTTCGATTCGATGCCCGTTTCCGGCTGTCCTCGTCGATCCCGCATCGATGCGGTGTTTGTGGCATGCGCCGGCCGTCGTAACACTCAGGTCCTCGGAAGGACGAATCTTGGCAGCTTCCCGCACTGGCAAGACCAGCTCCAGCAAGAGCAAGCACGCACCTCGCCGCATCTCGTTCGGCAGGATCGAAGAGAAACTCGAAGTCCCGAACCTTCTGGCGCTCCAGACCGACTCGTTCGACTGGCTCGTCGGCAACGAGACCTACCGCGCCCGCGTGGCTGAAGACGCGGTGAGCGGCCTCGACGAGATCCTTGAGGAAATCAGCCCGATCGAGGACTTCTCGGGCACCATGAGCCTGTCCTTCTCCAACCCTCGCTTCGACGAGGTCAAGGCCCCGATCGAGGAGTGCCGCGAGAAGGACCTCACCTACTGCGCCCCGCTGTTCGTCACGGCGGAGTTCATCAACCACACCACCGGCGAGATCAAGAGCCAGACGGTCTTCATGGGCGACTTCCCCATGATGACCCCGAAGGGCACCTTCATCGTCAACGGCACCGAGCGCGTGGTCGTCTCGCAGCTCGTCCGCTCGCCCGGCGTGTACTTCGACAAGCAGCCCGACAAGACCTCGGACCGCGACCTCACCAGCGCGAAGGTCATTCCCGGCCGCGGCGCGTGGCTCGAGTTCGACGTGGACAAGCGCGAGACCGTCGGCGTTCGCGTCGACCGCAAGCGCCGCCAGGCCGTGACCGTGCTGCTCAAGGCGATCGGTTGGGACAACGACCGCATCCGCGAGCGCTTCGGCTGGTCCGAGCTCATGATGGCGACCCTGGAGAAGGACACCATCAACTCGCAGGACGAGGCCCTGCTCGACATCTACCGCAAGCTCCGCCCGGGCGAGCCCCCGACGAAGGACAACGCGCAGTCGCTGCTGGAGAACCTGTTCTTCAACAAGAAGCGCTACGACCTCGCCAAGGTCGGCCGGTACAAGGTCAACAAGAAGTTCGGCCTGGACCACCCGATCTCGACCGGCGTCCTCACCGAGGACGACCTCGCGTCGACGATCGAGTTCATGCTGCGCCTCCACTCGGCCGAGCCGGGCTACGCGCCCGACGACATCGACCACTTCGGCAACCGCCGCCTGCGCACCGTCGGCGAGCTCATCCAGAACCAGATCCGGGTGGGCCTGTCGCGCATGGAGCGCGTCGTGCGGGAGCGGATGACGACCCAGGACGTCGAGGCGATCACGCCGCAGACCCTGATCAACATCCGCCCCGTCGTGGCCGCGATCAAGGAGTTCTTCGGAACCTCGCAGCTGTCGCAGTTCATGGACCAGGTCAACCCGATCACGGGCCTGACCCACCGCCGCCGCCTCTCGGCGCTCGGCCCGGGCGGTCTCTCGCGGGACCGCGCCGCCATGGACGTGCGCGACGTTCACCCGTCGCACTACGGCCGCATGTGCCCGATCGAGACGCCCGAAGGCCCGAACATCGGCCTGATCGGCGCCATGTCGACCTTCGCCCGCGTCAACCCGTTCGGCTTCATCGAGACGCCGTACCGGAAGGTCGAGAACGGCAAGGTCACCGACGACGTCCAGTACCTGACGGCCGACGAAGAGGACCGCTTCACGATCGCCCAGGCGAACCAGCTGCTGAACGAGGACGGGTCGTTCATCGACGCCCAGGTCCTCGCCCGCGGCCGGGGCGGCGAGGCCGAGCTGCTGACCGCCGACGAGATCGACTACATGGACGTCTCGCCGCGCCAGATGACCTCGGTCGCGACCGCGCTGGTGCCGTTCCTGGAGCACGACGACGCCAACCGCGCCCTCATGGGCGCGAACATGCAGCGCCAGGCCGTGCCGCTCATCAAGACCGACTCGCCGCTGGTGGGCACCGGCATGGAGTACCGCGCCGCGGTGGACGCCGGCGACGTGGTCGTCGCCGAGTCCGACGGCGTCGTGGAGGACTCCAGCGCCGACTACATCACCATCGCGCAGGACAACGGCATGCGCCGCACCTACCTGCTGCACAAGTTCCGCCGCTCCAACGCGGGCTCGTGCATCAACCAGGTGCCCCTCGTCACCGAGGGCGAGCGCGTCGAGGCCGGCCAGCCGATCGCCGACGGTCCTTCGACCGACAAGGGCGAGATGGCCCTGGGCAAGAACCTGCTGGTCGCGTTCACGACCTGGGAGGGCCAGAACTTCGAGGACGCCATCGTGCTGTCCTCGCGCCTGGTCGAAGAGGACGTGCTCACCTCGATCCACATCGACGAGCACGAGGTCGACGCCCGCGACACCAAGCTGGGTCCGGAGGAGATCACCCGGGACATCCCGAACGTCGGTGAGGAGATGCTCTCCGACCTGGACGACCGCGGGATCATCCGCATCGGCGCCGAGGTCGAGGACGGCGACATCCTCGTCGGCAAGGTCACGCCCAAGGGCGAGACCGAGCTGACCCCGGAGGAGCGCCTGCTCCGCGCGATCTTCGGCGAGAAGGCCCGCGAGGTCCGCGACACGTCCCTGAAGGTCCCGCACGGCGAGGCCGGCACGGTCATCGGCGTCCGCACCTTCAGCCGCGAGGACGGCGACGAGCTGTCCCCGGGCGTGAACGAGCTGGTCCGCGTCTACATCGCGCAGAAGCGCAAGATCGGCGTGGGCGACAAGCTCGCCGGCCGCCACGGCAACAAGGGCGTCATCTCCAAGGTGGTGCCGCAGGAGGACATGCCGTTCCTGCCGGACGGCACCCCGATCGACATCCTGCTCAACCCGCTGGGCGTCCCGGGCCGAATGAACATCGGCCAGGTACTGGAAGTCCACCTGGGCTGGGCGGCGAAGACGGGCTGGAAGCTGGAGGGCTTCGACGAGGCCTGGCAGCAGGCCCTGAAGGCGATCGGCGCCGACGAGGCCCCGGCCGACTCGAAGGTGGGGACGCCGGTGTTCGACGGCGCCCACCCCGACGAGGTCCAGGGCGTCCTGGCGAGCACGCTCCCCAACCGCGACGGCCAGCGCATGGTGGCCCCGACGGGCAAGGCGCAGCTGTTCGACGGGCGTTCGGGCGAGCCGTTCCCGGACCCGATCTCGGTCGGCTACATGTACATCCTGAAGCTGAACCACATGGTCGACGACAAGATCCACGCGCGTTCGACCGGTCCGTACTCGATGATCACCCAGCAGCCGCTCGGCGGCAAGGCCCAGTTCGGCGGCCAGCGCTTCGGTGAGATGGAGTGCTGGGCCATGCAGGCCTACGGCGCGGCGTACGCGCTGCAGGAGCTGCTGACGATCAAGTCCGACGACGTCGTGGGCCGTGTCAAGGTCTACGAGGCGATCGTCAAGGGCGAGAACGTCCCCGAACCGGGCATTCCCGAATCGTTCAAGGTGCTGCTCAAGGAGCTCCAGTCGCTCTGCCTCAACGTGGAGGTGCTGTCCGCAGACGGGCAGGCCATCCAGATGACCGAGAGCGACGACGAGGTCTTCCGCGCGGCTGAGGAGCTCGGGATCGACCTGTCCCACGAGGAGCCCTCAAGCGTGGACTTCGAGAGCGCCTGACGTCGAGTGGGGGCGGCGCAGCAGCCGCCCCCGCCTTACGTCTCATCCCATCCTTAACAAAGCAGCACAAGGGGAAGAAGAGTTCAGTGCTCGACGTCAACTTCTTCGACAAGTTGAAGATCGGCCTCGCCACCGCGGAGGACATCCGGCAGTGGTCTCACGGCGAGGTGAAGAAGCCCGAGACCATCAACTACCGGACCCTCAAGCCCGAGAAGGACGGTCTCTTCTGCGAGAAGATCTTCGGTCCGACCCGGGACTGGGAGTGCTACTGCGGCAAGTACAAGCGCATCCGCTTCAAGGGCATCATCTGCGAGCGCTGCGGCGTCGAGGTGACGCGCTCGAAGGTGCGCCGCGAGCGCATGGGCCACATCGAGCTCGCCGCTCCCGTCACGCACATCTGGTACTTCAAGGGCGTCCCCTCGCGCCTGGGCTACCTGCTGGACCTGGCGCCGAAGGACCTCGAGAAGGTCATCTACTTCGCGGCTTACGTGATCACCGCCGTCGACGACGAGGCGCGCCAGCGCGACCTCCCGACGCTGGAGAACGAGATCGTCGCCGAGAAGCGCCACCTGGAGCAGCAGCGCGACGCCGCGATCGAGGAGCGCGCTTCGAAGCTCGAAGCCGACCTGGCCGAGCTGGAGGCCGAGGGCGCCCGCGCCGACGTCCGCCGCAAGGTCAAGGACGGCGGCGAGCGCGAGATGCGCCAGATCCGCGACAAGGCGCAGCGGGAGATCGACCGCCTCGACGAGGTCATGGACACGTTCCGCAAGCTCGACGTGCGTCAGCTCATCGGCGACGAGATGCTCTACCGCGAGCTCCAGCAGCGCTTCGGCGAGTACTACACGGGCGGCATGGGCGCGGAGTCCATCAAGAACCTGCTCGAGAACCTGGACCTGGACGCCGAGACGATCCACCTGCGCGACGTGATCGCGACGGGCAAGGGCCAGAAGAAGCTGCGGGCGCTCAAGCGCCTCAAGGTCGTGGCCGCGTTCCAGGCCACCGGCAACTCGCCGCTGGGCATGGTGCTCGACTGCGTGCCGGTGATCCCGCCGGAGCTGCGCCCGATGGTGCAGCTCGACGGCGGCCGCTTCGCGACCTCGGACCTGAACGACCTGTACCGCCGAGTCATCAACCGCAACAACCGGCTCAAGCGCCTGATGGACCTCGGGGCTCCCGAGATCATCGTGGCGAACGAGAAGCGCATGCTCCAGGAGTCGGTGGACGCGCTGTTCGACAACGGCCGCCGCGGGCGTCCGGTGACGGGTCCGGGCAACCGCCCGCTCAAGTCGCTGTCCGACATGCTCAAGGGCAAGCAGGGCCGGTTCCGCCAGAACCTGCTCGGCAAGCGCGTGGACTACTCGGGCCGTTCGGTCATCGTGGTCGGTCCGCGTCTGAAGCTGCACCAGTGCGGTCTGCCCAAGCAGATGGCGCTGGAGCTGTTCAAGCCGTTCGTGATGAAGCGCCTGGTGGACCTGAACCACGCGCAGAACATCAAGTCGGCCAAGCGCATGGTCGAGCGCGCGCGCCCGGTCGTGTGGGACGTGCTCGAAGAGGTCATCTCCGAGCACCCGGTCCTGCTCAACCGCGCGCCCACGCTGCACCGCCTCGGCATCCAGGCCTTCGAGCCCCAGCTGGTCGAGGGCAAGGCCATCCAGCTGCACCCGCTGGTGTGCACCGCCTTCAACGCCGACTTCGACGGCGACCAGATGGCCGTGCACGTCCCGCTGTCGGCCGAGGCCCAGGCCGAGGCCCGCATCCTGATGCTGGCGTCGAACAACATCCTCAAGCCCTCTGACGGCAAGCCGGTGGCCCTGCCCACGCAGGACCAGATCATCGGCCTGTACTACCTGACGCACGAGTCCTTCGGGCGCGTCGGCGAGGGCCGGGCGTTCTCGGACGTCGGCGAGGCGCAGATGGCGAAGGACCGCGGCGAGCTGGACCTCCAGGCGCCCATCCGGATCCGTCTGGACGGCATCGAGACGATCAACAACGGTCCCGGCAAGGACGCGTGGACGGCTCCCGAGGACTGGACCCCGGGCGAGCCGCTGCTGGTCGAGACGACGCTGGGCCGCGTGTTCTTCAACGAGTGCCTGCCGCCGGACTTCGAGTACGTCAACTACGAGGTCCGCAAGGGCCAGTTGTCGAACATCATCCACGACCTGTCCGAGCACTACTCGAAGGTGCAGCTGGGCGCGTGCCTGGACGCTCTGAAGTCCGCGGGCTTCAAGTGGGCCGGCTGGTCCGGTGTCACCATCGGCATCGAGGACGTCGTGGAGCCGGCGCACAAGGCCGAGATCCTCGAGAAGTACGAGGCCGACTCGGCGAAGATCGACAAGCAGTACATCCGCGGCCTGATGACGGCCGAGGAGCGGCGCGGCGAGCTCACCGAGATCTGGACCAAGGCCACGGCCGAGGTGCTCGACGACCTCAACGAGACGCTCCAGCCGGAGAATCCGCTGTGGCAGATGATCAACTCGGGCGCGCGGGGCAACATGCTTCAGCTCCGCCAGATCGCCGGCATGCGCGGCCTGGTGGCGAACCCGAAGGGCGAGATCATCCCCCGCCCGATCAAGTCGTCGCTGCGCGAGGGCCTGACGGTGCTCGAGTACTTCATCTCGACCCACGGCTCCCGCAAGGGCCTCGCCGACACCGCGCTGCGGACCGCCGACTCGGGTTACCTGACCCGTCGTCTGGTGGACGTGTCGCAGGACGTCATCATCCGCGAGGACGACTGCGGGACCGACCGGGCGCTCGACTTCCAGGTCGGCGTCGTGGTGGACGGGCGCTTCATCGTGTCCGACCAGGTCGAGACCGCGATCGACGCCCGCAACCTGGGCGACGACGTCGAGGTCGACGGCAAGGTGCTCCTGGAGCGGAACACGCCGCTGAACTCGGACCACATCGACCAGCTGGTCGCCGCGGGCGTCGAGTCGGTCAAGGTCCGCTCGGTCCTCACCTGCGAGTCCCGCCAGGGCGTCTGCGCGGCCTGCTACGGCCGTTCGATGCCGACGGGCGAGAAGGTGGACCTCGGCGAGGCCGTGGGCATCATCGCGGCCCAGTCGATCGGCGAGCCCGGCACCCAGCTGACGATGCGCACCTTCCACACCGGCGGTGTGGCGGGCGACGACATCACGCAGGGTCTGCCGCGTGTGCAGGAGGTCTTCGAGGCCCGCATTCCGAAGGGCAAGGCGCCGATCGCGGAGGCGAGCGGCACCGTGCGCATCGAGGACGCGGAGAAGAGCCGGAAGATCATCATCACGCCGGACGACGGCTCCGAGGAGATCGTGGTCGAGAAGGTGCCGCGTCGTCTGCGCCTGCGCTTCGGCGACGGCGAGCACACCGAGGTCGGCGAGAAGCTCGTCGAGGGCACCATCGACCCGCACGAGCTGCTGCGCGTGCTCGGTCCGCGGAAGGTCCAGCGCCACCTGGTGGAGCAGGTCCAGGACGTGTACCGGTCGCAGGGCGTGATGATCCACGACAAGCACATCGAGATCATCGTGCGCCAGATGCTCAAGCGGATCACGATCATCGACTCGGGCACCTCGGAGTTCCTCCCCGGTTCCCTGGTCGACCGCCTCGAGTTCGAGGAGCAGAACCGCAAGATCATCGCCGACGGCGGCGAGCCGGCCTCCGGCCGCCCGCAGCTGATGGGCATCACCAAGGCCTCCCTGGCGACGGAGTCGTGGCTGTCCGCGGCCTCGTTCCAGGAGACCACCCGGGTGCTCACCGAGGCCGCGATCTCCGGCAAGTCCGACTCGCTGGTCGGCCTGAAGGAGAACGTGATCCTCGGCAAGCTGATCCCGGCCGGTACCGGCATCGCCAAGTACCGCAACGTCTCCGTCGAGCCCACCGAGGAAGCCAAGGCCGCGGTCTACTCCCTCGGCGGCTACGAGGAGTCCACCGCCTCGGCCTTCGCCTACGGCGGCGGCCCGGCCGTGAGCCTCGAAGACTCCTACGACCTGGGGACGTTCTAAGCAACACCCGCCGATTCCCGACGGCATGCAAGAAACCGGTGGGCCGGTGGCGCTTCGCGCCACC
>NZ_QFRW01000214.1 GCF_003265355.1 Glycomyces dulcitolivorans
CCCCGCACCCCGCACCCCGCCCGCAGTCTGCGGGCCCGAGCCCGCCACCGTTACACCCGATCGGGTGAATTTCCCGCGGGGAGGCCGATTGCGGGCCCGAAACTGTCGGACCCCTCGGCAACCATCGCCGCTACGGTCCCCTTCTGGGTGGGTGGGGGCTAGGGATGGTCTCCACCTTTAGCCCTCAATGCCCCTTGTGAAGGTCGCTCTCGTTCATTACTGTTCGCATAGAGCACACAGTTTCACTATGCGCACACCAAAAATCGACCACTTCCGCAGACCCCCGGGGGCCGCCGTGAGCACCGCCTTCATCCTCGACGCCGTCCGCACCCCGATCGGCCGCCACGGCGGCGCGCTCGCCCCGGTGCGCCCGGACGACCTGGCCGCCAAGGCGATCGCAGGCCTCGTCGCGCGCCGGCCGGACCTCGACCCGGCTGACATCGGCGACGTCGTCCTCGGCAACGCCAACGGCGCGGGCGAGGACAACCGCGACGTCGCCCGCATGGCCGTCCTCCTCGCCGGCCTCCCGACCTCCGTCCCCGGCACCACCGTCAACCGCCTGTGCGGCTCCGGCGCCGAAGCCGTCGTCGGCGCGGCCCGCGCGATCGAGTGCGGCGACGCCGACCTCGTCGTCGCCGGCGGCGTCGAGTCGATGAGCCGCGCCCCGTGGGTCATGCCGAAGACCGAGAAGCCCTACCCGCGCGGCGGCCTCGAACTCGCCGACACCGCGCTCGGCTGGCGCCTCGTCAACCCCGCGATGAATCCCCAGTGGACCGTCAGCCTCGGCGAGGGCGCCGAGATCCTCGCCGACGAGTTCGGCATCACCCGCGACGCCCAGGACGCCTTCGCCGCCCGCAGCCACCGCCTCGCCCACGCCGCCTGGGAGTCCGGGGCCTTCGCGGACGAGGTCCTCCCCCTCCCCGAACTCTCCCGCGACGAGGCGATCCGCCCCGCGACCACGCCCGAGATCCTCGCGAAGCTGCGGACCGCGTTCCGCACCGACGGCACCGTCACCGCCGGGAACGCCAGCCCGCTGAGCGACGGCGCGGCCGCCCTCCTCCTCGGCGGCGAGACCGCCGCCGAAGCCCACGGAAAGCCCTTGGCGCGCATCGTCTCCCGCGCGGTCACCGCCGTCGAGCCGCACCGGTACGGCATCGGCCCGGTCGCCGCCGCCGAGCGGGCCCTCGAACGCGCCGGGATCGGCTGGGGCGACCTCGACACCGTCGAACTCAACGAGGCCTATGCGGCGCAGTCGCTCGCGTGCCTGGCGTCCTGGCCCGACCTCGACCCCGAGATCGTCAACCCGCAGGGCGGCGCGATCGCCCTCGGCCACCCGCTCGGGTGCTCGGGCGCGCGAATCCTTGCCACGCTCGCGTGGCGGCTCCGGCGGGAAGGAAAACGGTACGGCCTGGCGGCCATGTGCATCGGCGTCGGCCAGGGCATCGCGGTCGTCATCGAAGCGGCCTGACCGCACCAAGGCAGCACGCCGCAGCGAGGCGGCCTAGCCGCGCCGCCGCGAGCAGTGCCGAAGCAACCGAGCCTCGCCTCGGAGCGCCATGCCCAGCCCCGAATCGGGGAGGCTCAGCCGAACTGGATCGCCATGTCGGCGAGGATCCGCGTCGCGGTCGCCATCAGCGGCGGCAGCAGGTCGCGGCGGGCCGAGTCGAGGTCGGTGCGGCTGGCGTGCGAGGAGACGTTCACGGCCGCGACCGCCCGCCCCCACTGGTTCCGGATCGGGACCGCGATCGACCGCAGCCCGTCCTCCAGCTCCTGGTCGACGAACGCCCACCCCTGCGCCCGGACCAGGTCGAGCTCGGCGCGCAGCCGGGCCTCGTCGGTGATCGTGTGCGAGGTGAACGCGGTCATCTCGGAGGCGGCCAGCGCCGCGTCCAGCTGCTCGCCGTCCAAGTCCGCCAACAGGACCCGGCCCATGGAGGTGCTCACGGCGGGGAAGCGGGTGCCGATGTTGATCGAGACGCGCATGATCCGCTGCGTCGCGACCCGCGAGACGTAGACGATGTCGGTCTCGTCGAGCACCGCGACCGACGCCGACTCCTGCACCTCGGCGACCAGGCGCTCCAGGTGCGGCTGGGCGATCTCGGGCAGGGTCAGGCTCGACAGGTACGCGAAGCCGAGCTCCAGGACGCGCGGGGTGAGCGCGAAGTAGCGGCCGTCGAAGCGCACGTACCCGAGTTCGGTGAGGGTCAGGAGGAACCGCCGCGCGGTCGCGCGGGTCAGCCCGGTCTCCTTGGCGACCTCGCTGAGCGTCATGGCCTCCCGCTCGGCCGAGAACGACCGGATGACGGCGAGCCCGCGCGCGAGGGTCTGCACGTAGTCGGAGTTGCGGGGCGCGCTCGTCGGCGTCTCGTCGCCGTCCGGGATCTCCTGCATGCGCTCAGCCTATCCGTGCGTCGCGGCCCGGCGCCCCGCCGCGCTCGGCGGAGCCGGCGTCGACACCGTCGTCCGCCGCGACGCCATCCTCGGCAACGTCGTGCTCCGCCACAACCCGACCCGCAAGGTGAAAGGCCCGGTTGGCCCTGGGCAGACCCGCATAGACGGCCGTGTGGAGGAGGACCTCCTTGACCTCGTCGGCGCTCACGCCGTCGTCGAGGGCGGCGCGGACGTGCATCACGAGCTCGTCCTCGCACCCGAGCGAGCACAGGACGCCGATGGTGAGCAGCCGCCGGGTGTGCGTGTCGAGGCCGGGCCGGGACCAGACCCCGCCCCAGGCGTACTCGGTGATGAACTCCCCGAAGTCCCGGTCGAAGTCGGTCCGGGCGGCGTTTGAGCGGTCCACGTGGGCGTCGCCGAGGACGGCCCGCCGCACCCGCTCCCCGTCAGCGTCCGTCATCGCCACCCTCCTCACGCGGTGCTTCGAACTCCGGCACTTCGAGTTCGGGCGCTTCCAGGAACGCGATGAGAATGCGGTTGAACCAGTCGGGCCGCTCGGCCGTCAGCAGGTGCTTGGCGCCCTCGGCGAGGAGCATCCGCGAGTCGAGGATCTGCTCGTCGAGGAACGCGGCGTCCGCGGGCGTCGTGACCTCGTCGGCGGTCCCGCCCGCGATGAGCGCGGGCGCGACGATCCGGCGCACGTCCTCGCGCTGGTCCATGGCGCCCAGCGCTTCGCAGCAGGCCGCGTAGCCGTCGGCGTCGCAGGCGTCGAAGCGTTGCCGGAACTCCGCGACCGTGTCGGACCGGGCCTTGATGAAGTCGGGGGAGAACCAGCGGCCCATGCCGGCCTCGCTGATGGCGGCGGTCCCGTTGGCGCGCACGGTCTCAGCGCGGTCGCGCCAGCCCTCCGGGGTGCCGATCCTCGCGGCGGTCGACACGAGCGCGAGCCGGTCGACGCGCTCGGGACGCGTCACGGCCAGCCGCATCGCGACCGCGCCCCCGAGCGAGACGCCCGCGAAGTGCGCGCGCTCGATCCCGAGGTGGTCGAGGAGGTCGACCACGTCGCCGACGAGGTCGTCGACGGTCAGCGCGCCGCCCTCGAACGGCGTGCGCCCGTGCCCGCGGGCGTCGAAGCGCACCAGGCAGAACCGGGCCCCGAGCGGGGTGACCTGCGGCCGCCACATGTCGAGGGTGGTGCCGAGCGAGTTGACGAGGACCAGCGGCGGGCCCTCGCCGTCGACTTCGAAATGGGGGATCATCCTTCGGCCTCCCGCAGGTTGCGCTCCATGGCTTCGGCGTCGATCTGCAAGCCCTCCAGGCACTCCCGCAGCCAGGCGGCCGCGGACCCGGTGAGCCGCAGCAGGTCCGAGAGGGTCTCCCACTCGCTGTGCCACAGCCCGGGGGAGCGCTGGAGCTCCTGCGGCATCGCGGCGTACAGGGTCGCGACGAGTCCGGGCGTGCGGGCGGCGCACGCCCGCGCGCAGGTCGCGGCGACCGGGTTGCGCTTGTGCGGCATCGAGGTCGAACCGCCGGGACGCCCCTCCCGGACCTCGCCGATCTCGTTCTGGCTCAGCAGGATCACGTCGACCGCGACCTTCGCGCACGCCCCGGCGGCCTCGGCGGCGGCCGCGCCGATGCGCACGACGGGCCCGCGGGAGGTGTGCCCCAGGTACAGACCGGGGTCCATGCCGAGCCGGCGCAGGTAGTGCGCGCGCAGGTCCTTCTCCGGGATCATCCGCTTCGACCAGTTCACGCCCACCGGCCCCGAGAGGGCGCCGGGGAACCCGAGCCCTTCAAGCGCCATGCGGGCCTGGCGGATCCCGAAGTTCCAGCGGCCGTTCAGATTCGTGAGGCCGATCGGCTCGGCGTGCTGGAGCAGGGTGCGGCCCCACAGCCGCGGTTCGTGCTCCCACTCCTCCCGGACGAGGTGATCGAGCAGCGCGTCCTCGCAGGCGCGCAGGTCCTCCATCACGGCCGCGACGGCGTCCTTCGCGACGAGCATCATCGCGGTGTCGAGGATGTCCTGGCTGGTCGCCGTGAAATGAACCGCCTCTTGATACTCCTCCGACACGAGTTCGCGCAGCCGGTCCACCACGCCCGCAACGGGATTGCCGATGTCGGCTGCAGAGGCGGCGACCGCCGCCAGGTCGAAGTTCTCCGGCATCGCAGCCGAGACGACCGCATCGGCCGCCTCGCGGCTGACGTACCCGGTGTCGGCCGCGGCCTCGGCCAGGGCCGCCTCGACGCGCAGCAGCGCGTCGAGCCAGGCCCGCGACGAGACCGCCTCGGCGGCCCGGCCGCGGGCGAAGACCGCGTCGAACAGCTCCGTCACCGGGCCCCTCCCCTCATCGGCGCGCCCGCCCGCACCTGCGGCCCGGACCTGGCAGGGCTCCGCGACCACCAAGCCCCGGAACCGAACGCTCAGACATCGAAGAACACCGTCTCATCATCCCCCTGAAGCCGGATGTCGAAACGGAATCCGTCCTCCTCTGCGACGGCGACGAGCGTGTGCCGCCGGTCGTTGGGGACCTTCGCGAGCACGGGATCGTAGGCGTTGAACGCCTGGTCGGGGAAGTACACGCGGGTGTGGAGGTGCAGCAGCAGGCCGCGGGCGTGGACCAGGACGGCGAGGTGCGGCGCGCAGCCGTCCTCGGTCGCGCCGGGCGTCACGGTCGTGAACGCGAAGCGGCCCTCGGGCGCGGTCGAGCAGCGCCCGAACAGGCCGCGGTCGAGGCGGCCCTCGCCGTCCGCTTGCAGGACTTCGACGAGCGCGTCGGGGACCGGCTCGCCCGCGCCGTCGAAAACGGTCCCGTGAACGTGCAGTTCCCCGCCCTCGACGATGACCGGCCCGCCCTCGTAGGGGAGCGCGAAGCCGTAGAACGGCCCGACGGTCTGGGCCGGGGTCAGCGGCTGGTCCGGCATCAGTCCTCCTCGGGGAGATCGGTCTCGAAGATCGACTTCTCGGGGCCGCGCAGGACGATGTCCCAGCGGTAGCCGGTGGCCCACTGGTCCACCGTGGCGTCGAGGTCGAAGGCCGCGACCATGCGTTCGCGCGCGGCCGCGTCGGTCACCGAGCGCATCACCGGATCGTAGGGGAAGAGCGGGTCGCCGGGGAAGTACATCTGCGTGATCAGGCGCGACGCGAACGCAGTGCCGAACAGCGAGAAGTGGATGTGCGCGGGCCGCCAGGCCTTGTCGTGGTTGCGCCACGGGTACGGGCCGGGCTTGACGGTGATGAAGCGGTAGTTCCCGGAGTCGTCGGTGAGGCAGCGGCCGACGCCGGTGAAGTTCGGGTCCAGCGGCGCGTCGTGGGCGTCCTCGGCCTGCGCGTACCGGCCCGAGGCGTTCGCCTGCCAGACCTCGACGAGCTGCCCGGCGAGCGGAGCACCGTTGCCGTCGCGGACCTGCCCGGTGACGACGATGCGCTCCCCCAGCGGGGCGCCGTCGTGCTGGGCGGTGAGGTCGGCGTCGAGGGGCCCGATCGGGCCCGAGCCGAGGAACGGCGCGGCCAGCTCGGTCTCGGGGTTGTGGAGCTGCACGAGCGGCCGCTTCGGGTGGCGCAGTGCGGTGGACTTGTAGGCGGGGAAGTCGCGGTCGGGGTGGACGTCGCGGCCGTCGCGGCGCAGGAGGTTCGCCATGTCGTCGCTCCTTCGAAGGGTCAAGAGGTCAAGGCGCGCAAGGCGTCGAGTTCGGCCGCGCTCGGCGGCTCGGTGACGGCCAGCGCGGGGGAGACGCACAGCGGCCATCCGGTGCGGGCGACCGCGTCCTCGGGCCGGGCGCCCGGGTGGACGCTGGTGAGCACGAGTTCCCGGGTTCCCGGATCCGGTTCGAGTACACCGAGGTCGGTGATGACGCGGACCGGCCCGGCCCCGCGCAGTCCGAGGCGCTCGCGCGCCCCGGGCCCGTCGCCGTGGCCGACGGAGGTGGTGAAGTCGAGGCGGTCGACGAAGATCCGCGGCGTGTGCCGCACGACCACGATCGTCTCCTTGCAGGAGGCCGCGATCTCGGGGGCGCCGCCGGCCCCGGGCAGGCGGACCTTCGGGCGGCGGTAGTCGCCGATGACGGTGGTGTTCAGGTTCGCGTACCGGTCCAGTTGGGCCGCACCGAGGAAACCGACGTCGATCCGGCCCGGCTGGAGCCAGTAGTTGAAGATCTCGGCGCTGGAGACGACGGTGTCGGCGGTCTCGGCGAGGGAGCCGTCCCCGATGGACAGCGGGGGGCGCTCGGGCTTGGAGCCGATGGTCCCCGACTCGTAGATGAGGACGATGCCGGGCGCGCAGGTCGCGCGGGCGAGGTTGGCGGCCAGGGAGGGCAGCCCGATCCCGACGAAGCAGGTCCGGCGCCCTTCGAGGGCGCGGGAGGCGGCGACGGTCATCATGTCCTCGGCGCTGGGCCCGCCGTTCACGTCTCCCAAATCGCTCACCTCGCTTCGGTCATGACGTTCGAGTGGATCCAAGCCAGGAAGGTCTCGCGGTCGCGGCTGACGGCGTCCCATTCGCGGTAGAAGTCGTTGTCGCGCTCGGTGTACCCGGCCGCGTACGAGGGCGAGGCGCCGCCGGGGACCTCGCAGACCCAGTCGACCACCCAGTGCGGCAGCAGGATCGCGCCGGGCACGGGCTCCAGCTCGTCGACGATCTCCTCGACGGTGACCACCGATCTCGTCGCGGCGAGCACGGCCTCCTTCTGGGCGCCGACGATCCCCCACAGCTGCACGTTCCCGTCCCGGTCGGCGCGCTGCGCATGGATCACGGCCGCATCGGGATTCAAAGCGGAGACCGCGGTGAGCCGCTCGCCGGTGAAGGGGCAGTCGATGGGCGCGATGGAGTCGGTGACATCGACCAGGTCGGTTCCGACGTATCCGCGCAGGACCGCGAACGGCAGCCCGGACGCCCCGGCGACATAGCGGTTCACCATGCCCGCGTGGGAATGCTCCTCGATGTCGAGTTCGCGGGGCCACCCGTGCTCGACGGCGTCGCGCAGCCGGTGCAGCGAACCGACCCCGGGGTTGCCGCCCCAGGAGAAGACGAGCTTCGCGGCGCACCCGGCGCCGATCAGCTGGTCGTAGATGACGTCGGGGGTCATCCGGATGAGCGTCAGGTCCTTGCGCCCCTGGCGGATCAGCTCGTGCGCGGCCGCATGGGGGATGAGATGGGTGAAGCCCTCCAGTGCCACGGAGTCGCCGTCCCGGACGGCCGCTGCGAGGGCTTCGGGGAGGGCGGCCAAGACGGCCATGCGCCACCTCCAGGGGAGTTCGGTATGCGAACGAACGAAGCATACACGAACACTCATCGTTTTCCAACGCCCGCGACGCCGCGCCCCTTGCCTGGAATACCCGATCCCGATACGATGCAGGAGTTCACATGACGAACACCAATCCGCAAAGCGAACACTCCCGGTACCCTCTCGGCCCTCCGCACCTCCTCCCCCACGCCGACAGGAGCGACGACGATGTCAACCGAACTCCCTTCTCCCGCTTCCCTCCTCGACCCCTCCATCTGGGACTCCGCCCGCTTCGACGGCGCCTGGCACCCCTCCGGAACGGTCCGCCCCGTGATGGAGCCGGCCACCGGCGAGACCCTCGCCCACGCCGCGGTCGCCCTCCCCGGCGACATCGCGGCCGCCGCCCGCGCCGCCGCCGCGGCCCAGCCCGCTTGGGCCGCAACGCCCTTCCACGTCC
>NZ_QFRW01000215.1 GCF_003265355.1 Glycomyces dulcitolivorans
GGCGGCGCGGCGGGCGCCGGGCCCGGGTGCGACGAGGCCGAGGGCCTGGGCCTGGACGAGGGCGTTGCCGAGGGCGGTGGCCTCATCGGGTCCGGCGAGGACGGTGCGTCCGGTGGCGTCGGCGGTGAGCTGGCACAGCAGCGTGTTGTTGGAGCCGCCGCCGACGATGTGGACGGTCTCGACCGGGTCGCCGGTGAGGGCTTCGAGCGCGTCGATCGCGCGGCGGTGGGCCAGCGCGAGGGAGTCGAGGATGCACGCGGCGGTCTCGGCGGGGGTCTCGGGGACGGGCTGGCCGGTCTCGGCGCAGTAGGCGCGGATGCGTGCGGGCATGTCGCCGGGGTCGGCGAAGCGGGGGTCGTCGGGGTCGACGACCGAGCGCAGGCGCTCGTGCTTGGCGGCGGCGTCGAGGAGGTCGGCGAGGTCGATGTGGTGGCCTTGGCGGCGCCAGGTGTCGACCGATTCGCTCAGGAGCCACAGTCCGGCGACGTTGCGCAGGAAGCGGATGGTGCCGTCGGCGCCGCGTTCGTTGGTGAAGCCGGCGTGGAGGGCCTCGGGGGTGGTGATGGGGGCGGTGCGTTCGGTGCCGACGAGGGACCAGGTGCCGCAGGAGATGTAGGCGGCGCGGTCGCTCTCGTAGGGGACGGCGGCGACGGCGGCCGCGGTGTCGTGGCCGGCGGTGGCGATGACCTGGGTGTCGGGGTTGAGGCCGGTGGCCTGGGCGATGTCGGGGAGGATCGGGCCGAGGACGGTGCCGGTGGGGGTGATCGCGCCGAGGAGGTCGGCGCGGAAGCCCGCGGCGGTGCACAGCTCGTGCCGCCAGGTGCCGGTGCCCTGGTCGACCAGGCCGGTGGTGGAGGCGTTGGTCGCTTCGCACGCGGTGGCGCCGGAGAGCCAGTAGGCGATGAGGTCGGGGATGAGCAGGAGCCGGTCGGCGCGGTCGAGCGCGGCCGGGTCCTCGGCGGCGAGCTGGAACACGGTGTTGAACGGCTGGTGCTGGATGCCGGTGCGCGCGAACAGGTCCACGGGGTCGACTTCGGCCAGGAGCCGGTCGCGGGCGGGCGCGTTGCGGGCGTCGCGGTAGCAGACGGGGTTGTTCAGGAGGTGGCCGCCGACGTCGAGGAGGCCGTAGTCGACGGCCCAGGAGTCGACGCCGATGGCGGCGGCGTCGCCTACGGCGCGCAGGCCGTCGAGGATGCCGGACCACAGGCCGAGGACGTCCCAGTAGAGGCGGCCGCGGACGGGGACGGCGCGGTTGGGGAACCGGGCGGCCTCGGTGAGGCCGATCCGGTTCCCGTCCACGTGAGCGGCCATGACGCGCCCGGAGGACGCGCCGAGGTCGACGGCGGCGAGCAAAGGCATCAGCGTTTACTCCGGTTCGGGGAAGCGAGCGGAGCGAGCGGCTGGGCGGGGCGACGGGTGTGGGTCACCTGAGGAACCCTTGGGGGTTGCCGGAGTCGACGGGGATGTGGACGCCGGTGGTGAGGCCGAGGTCGGGGCCGACGAGCGCGTAGACGGCGTCGGCGACCGAGGACGGGAGGACTTCGCGCTTGAGGAGGGTGCGGCCGGCGTAGTACTGGCCGAGCTCCTCTTCCTTGACGCCGTAGACGGCGGCGCGGTTGGCGCCCCACCCGGAGGCGAAGATCCCGGAGCCGCGCACGACCCCGTCGGGGTTGACGCCGTTGACGCGGATGCCGTGCCCGCCGAGTTCGGCGGCGAGGAGGCGCACCTGGTGGGCCTGGTCGGCCTTGGTCGCGGAGTAGGCGATGTTGTTGGGGCCGGCGAAGACCGAGTTCTTCGAGGCGATGTAGACGATGTCGCCGCCCAGGCCCTGGTCGATCATGGCGCGGGCGGCTTCGCGGGAGACGAGGAAGGAGCCCTTGGCCATGACGTCGTGCTGGAGGTCCCAGTCGGCGGCGGTGGTCTCCAGCAGCGGCTTGGACAGGGAGAGTCCGGCGTTGTTGACGACGAGGTCGATGCCGCCGAAGGCGAGCGCGGCGGCCTCGATCGCACCGGCGACGGAGTCCTCGTCGGTCACGTCGCACCTGATGCCGACCGCCGTGTCGGCGGAGCCGATCTCCGCGGCGGCCGCGGCGGCCTTCTCGCGGTCGAGGTCGGCGATGACCACGCAGGCGCCCTCTGCCGCAAGGCGGGTCGCGGTGGCCTTGCCGATGCCGCCGGCCGCGCCGGTGACGAGCGCGATGCGCCCGGCGAGCGGCTTGGGCTTGGGGCGGCGCTGGAGCTTGGCCTCCTCAAGGGACCAGTACTCGATGCGGAACTTCTCGGACTCGTCGATGGGCGCGTAGGTCGAGATCGCCTCGGCGCCGCGCATGACGTTAACGGCGTTCACGTAGAACTCGCCCGCGACGCGCGCGGTCTGCTTGTCGGCGCCGAAGGAGAACATGCCGATGCCCGGGACCAGGACGATCGCCGGGTCGGCGCCGCGCATCGCGGGGCTGTCGGGCTGCGCGTAGCGCTCGTAGTAGGCCCGGTACTCCTCGCGGTAGGCGGCGTGGCGCTCCTTGAGGTGAGCGATCACTTCTTCGAGCGGCGCGGTCGCGGCGGTTTCGAGGACCAGGGGCCGGACCTTGGTGCGCAGGAAGTGGTCCGGGCAGGAGGTGCCCAGGGCGGCGAGTTCGGGCATGCGCTCGGAGGCGAGGAAGTCGAGGACTTCCGAGCTGTCGGTGAAGTGGCCGACCTGCACGTGGTCGGTGGAGGCGAGGCCGCGGATGACGGGTGCGAGCGCGGCGGCCCGCTCGCGGCGGCTGGGCTCGTCCAGCGCCTGCCACTGCTCGACTTCGGCTCCGAACGGCTGCCCGGCCTGCTGGTTCGCGATGTACTGCTCGCAGCCGCGGATGATCTCCAGCGAGTTCGCTTCGCACGCTTCGGAAGTCGCGCCCCAGGCGGTGATGCCGTGGCCGCCGAGGATGCAGCCGATGGCCTGCGGGTTCGCGGCCTTGATGGCGGCGATGTCGAGGCCGAGCTGGAAGCCGGGGCGGCGCCAGTCGACCCACACGACCCGGTCGCCGAAGCACTCCTTGGTCAGCTCAGGCCCGTCGGCCGCGGTCGCGAAGGCGATGCCGGAGTCGGGGTGGAGGTGGTCCACATGCGCGGCGTCGACGAGGCCGTGCATGGCGGTGTCGATCGAGGGGGCTGCTCCCCCGCGGCCGTGGAGGCAGTAGTCGAAGCGCTCGACCATGACGTCTTCTTCATCGAGCCCGGGGTAGGTGTCGACCATGGCGCGCAGGCGGTCCAGGCGCAGCACCGCCAGGCCCGAGGCCTTGAGGGTGCCGAGGTCGCCGCCGGAGCCCTTGACCCACAGCAGGTCCACGTCCGCACCCGTGACCGGGTCCGTCTCGACGCCCTTGGCGGAGGTGTTGCCGCCGGCGAAGTTCGTGTTCCGCTTGTCCGCGCCGAGGCGGTTGGAGCGGGTGATGAGGTCGTCGACAGTGCTCATCTAGGCGCCCCACCCGGCCTGGGAGCCGCCGACGCGGGCGGCCTTGATCTCCTCGGCGTAGCCCGAGGCGGCGTAGGCGGCGAGCGGGTCGGCGTCCAGGCCCTGCTCGGTGCGGACCTCGGCGAGCAGCGGGCGCACGTCGGTGTTGTAGGCGTCCATCAGGACCGCGTTCGCGCCGAGGACGTCGCCGGCCTGCTGCGCGGCGGCGAGCGCCTCGTGGTCGACCAGGAGCGCCTTCGCGGTCGCCTCCTGCACGTTCATGATCGAGCGGATCTGCCCGGGGATCTTCGGCTCGATGTTGTGGCACTGGTCGAGCATGTACGCGATCCCCGAATCGGGGAGGATGACCTCGCGCAGGGCCAGCTCGTGGAGGATGCGGAAGAGCTGGAACGGGTCGGCGGCGCCGACCATGAGGTCGTCGTCGGCGTAGAACCGGGAGTTGAAGTCGAAGCCGCCGAGGCGGCCCTCGCGCAGCAGGAACGCCACGATGAACTCGATGTTGACGCCGGGGGCGTGGTGGCCGGTGTCGATGACGACCTGGGCCTTGGGGCCGAGCTTGAGGCAGTGCGCGTAGGCGGTGCCCCAGTCGGGGACGTCGGTCGTGTAGAACGACGGCTCGAACAGCTTGTATTCGAGGAGGATCCGCTGGTCGTCGCCGAGGCGGGCGTAGACCTCGGCGAGGACTTCGGCGAGGCGGTCCTGGCGGCCGGCGATGGAGTCCTGGCCGGGGTAGTTGGTGCCGTCGGCGAACCAGAGCTTGAGGTCGGTCGAGCCGGTGGCGTCCATGATGTCGACGCATTCGAGGAGGTGCTCGGTGGCCTTGCGGCGGACCTTCGCGTCCGGGTGGCAGACCGACCCGAGCATGTAGTCGTCGTCCTGGAACGTGTTGGAGTTGATCGTCCCGATCTTCACGTTCAGGGCCGCGGCGTGGGCGGCGAGGTCGGCGTAGTCCTCGACCTTGTCCCAGGGGATGTGGAGGGCGACCGATCCGGCGGCGCCGGTGTACTTCTGGACCTGGGCGGCGTCGGCGAGCTTCTCGTACGGGTCGCGCGGGACGCCCTGCTGGGCGAAGACCTTGAAGCGGGTGCCGGAGTTCCCGAACGCCCACGAGGGCATCTCGATGCTCTGGCCCGCCAGCACCTGCTTGGCGTACGTGGTGCGGTCAGTCATGTGCCGGCTCCTTCAGCCGCGGCGTCGGCCGCGGCCAGTTGGGTCTCCAGGTTGAACACTTCGGTGAGGACGGTGAACGAGTCGTCGGCGTTGGCGCCGCCGGTGCCCTCGAAGAACGGGGCCATGGACGCCTGCCAGCGGGCGTTGACCTCGGTCCGGGCCATCGCGTCGCGGGCGGCGTCGAAGTCGGCGGTCTCCAGGTAGCCGACGAGGAGGCCGTCCTCGGACAGGAAGAGGGAGTAGTTGCCCCAGCCGGTCGCGTCGAGCGCGCGGAGCATGTCGGGCCAGACTGCGGCGTGGCGCTCGCGGTACTCGGCGAGGCGCTCGGGGCGGACGCGGAGGGTGAAGCACACGCGCTGCGGCGACGCTTGCGAGCCGGACGGAGCGCTCGGCGGCGGCGGTTCGCTCTCGGGTGGCGCGGCGGTCACGGGGGTCCTCCCTGGGGGTGCGGGGCGCGGCGTGTGAACGCCGTGTTTTTGAATCGTTTCATGAACGGATTTCGATAAAGTAGAACGCGAAGCAAGCGCTTGTCAAGCCGCGGCCGGGAAGAAATTCGAACACGGTTCGGTATATGCTCCTCAAGCTCGCCGTTCACCGTTGAACCGTTTCAATCGACGGAGGGTTCGACGCGCGTCGATCCCGCCTCCGGCGGCCCCGGCAGTCCCCTGCCGTCCCGCCAGCGCCCCTGCCCCCCGATAGACTCATTGAGGTGACCATGACCACCACCAGTATGAAGGACGTCGCGCGAGCCGCCGGCGTCTCGGTCGGGACGGTCTCCAATGTGCTCAACCGGCCCGAGGCCGTCGCAGAGGAGACCCGGGCGCGCGTGCTGGCCGCCATCGCCGATCTCGGCTACGTGCGCAACGACTCCGCGCGCCAGCTGCGGGCCGGGCGCAGCCGGACGGTGGCGATCGTGGTCCTGGACGTGGCGAACCCGTTCTTCACCGACGTGGTCCGCGGGGCCGAGCCTCTGGTGGAGTCCGCGGGCGGCGTGGTGACGGTGTGCGACTCCGGTGAGGACGTGCGCCGCGAGCGCCGCCACCTGGAGCTGCTGGAGGAGCAGCGGGTGCTGGGCCTGTTGATCACGCCGGTGGACGACTCGTCGGCGTCGTGGATCGAGCGGCTGTCAGGCCACGACATCCCGGTGGTGCTGGTCGACCGCGGCGCGGGGCGCCACCCGCACTGCTCGGTGGCCGTCGACGACGTGCACGGCGGTCGCCTGGCCGCGCAGCACCTGGTCGAGCGCGGGCACCGGAAGATCGCGTTCATCGGCGGTCCCGCGGCGATCCCGCAGGTGGCCGACCGGCTCGCCGGGTGCCGGGAGGTGTGCGAGGAGTCCGGCGTGGAGCTGGAGGTCTTCGCGACGCCGGGGCTGAACTTCCAGGCGGGGCGCGAGGCGGTCGAGGAGATGCTCGGCCGCGAGGACCGGCCCACGGCCGTGTTCTGCGCCAACGACCTCGTCGCGCTCGGGGCGCTCCAGGGCCTGACGATGCAGGGCGTGAAGGTGCCGCAGGAGTGCGCGATCGTCGGCTACGACGACATCGACTTCGCCGCCGCGGCGGCCGTGCCGCTGTCGTCGGTGCGCCAGCCGCGGGCGCAGCTGGGGCGCACGGCCGCGCAGCTCTTGTTCGACGAGATCGCCGAGGGGCGCGACCACACCCACCGCAACGTGGTGTTCCAGCCGGAGCTGATCGCGCGGGCATCGACGGCGCTCGAACTCTAGGTTTTCCGCGACAGGGACTGTACCGGTAAAGCAAGATCTGGTAGCGTCACCGCGACCGGACCCGCCGCGGGCCCGGGTCACCGCTCACCACCTGCCGCACAGTCCCACCGGAGGCGATCATGGCCGACCACCACCGCGCACGCATCGAGTTCGACCCCCGCTTCACCGTCGCCGAGGTCCCCTCGCGGCTCTTCGGGTCCTTCGTCGAGCACCTGGGCCGGTGCGTCTACACCGGCATCTACGAGCCCGACCACCCGAGCGCGAACGCCGACGGCCTGCGCGAGGACGTCCTCGAACTCATCCGCGAGCTGGGCCCGACCATGGTCCGCTACCCCGGCGGGAACTTCGTCTCCGGCTACCGCTGGGAGGACGGCACCGGCCCCAAGGATGACCGGCCCCGGCGCCTCGACCTCGCCTGGGGCACCACCGAGACCAACCAGTTCGGCCTCGGCGAGTTCATGAAGTTCTGCCGCGCCACCGGCGTCGAGCCGAACATGGCCGTCAACCTCGGCACCCGCGGCCTCCAGGAGGCCCTCGACCTGTTCGAGTACGCCAACCACCCCTCCGGCACCTACTGGTCGGACCTGCGCCGCTCCCACGGCGACGAGGAGCCCTACGGCATCAAGCTGTGGTGCCTGGGCAACGAGATGGACGGCCCCTGGCAGATCGGCCAGCGCACCGCCACCGAGTACGGCCGCATCGCCGACCAGGTGGCCCGGTCGCTGCGGTACATCGACGGATCCGACGACCTCGACCTGGTCGCGTGCGGCTCCTCCTCGCGCGGCATGCCGTTCTTCGGCGCGTGGGAGAACGAGGTCCTGACGCACACGTACGAGTCGGTCGACTACATCTCCGCGCACGCCTACTACCACCCGCTCGACGGCGACGTCGTCTCCTTCATGGCCTCGGCGCAGGACATGGAGCTGTTCATCGACGGCGTCATCGCCACCGCCGACGCCGTCGGCGCGAAGCTCAAGAGCGACAAGAAGATCAACATCTCCTTCGACGAGTGGAACGTGTGGTACCAGACCGCGCCGACCGGTGAGCGCCCCGAGCCGTGGGCGATCGCCCCGCGCCAGCTGGAGGACCACTACTCGGCGATGGACGCGGTCGTGTTCGGGTCGCTCCTGATCACGCTGCTGCGCCGCTCCGACCGCGTCACCGCCGCATGCCTGGCGCAGCTGGTCAACGTGATCGCCCCGATCATGACCGAGCCGGGCGGCCCGGCCTGGCGCCAGACCACGTTCTACCCGTTCGCCGAGGCCTCGAAGTACGGGCGCGGCACGGTCCTGAACGTCAACGCCGACTCGCCTTCGTTCGAGACGAAGAAGTACGGTGAGGTCTCGGCCCTGCACTCGGTCGCCGTGGCGAACGAGGACGGCTCGATCACCGTGTTCGCCGTCAACCGCGACCTGGAGACCCCGCTGACCCTGGAGATCGACGCGTCCTCGGTGGCCGTCGGCGAGGTCACCGCCTCCACGCTCACCAGCACCGACCCGGACGCCAAGAACACCCTCGACAACCAGGACCAGGTCACGCCGGTCGAGAACACCGCCGTCGCCGTCAAGGACGGCACGGTCACCGTCGAACTGCCCGCGATGAGCTGGAACACCATCCGCATCGCCTAGGGATGTAACAGGAAGGCCCGGACCGCGGGTCCGGGCCTTTCCTCTGCCCGCCCGGTGCGTACCATTGAGGACGATCAACCTCGCACCCCTCGGCGGCCCCCATGCACGAGACACCCGATTCCGTCGGACACGCACCGGACCGGCCCGCCCGGTCGCGCGCCGACACGTTCCGGACCCTCTCCCGGGTCCACGCCTGCCTGGTGCCGCTGACGGCGTTCACCGCCTGGTACTGGGGCAGCCTCCTCGCGTACTTCATCGGCCCCGACGTCGAGCGCATGGGCGTCGCCGCGACCGCACTGGCCGCGCTCCTGGTCCTCGACCTCACGCTCAAACTCGCGGCGGCCCGGGCGATCGGGCCCGCGCCGCGCCGGGCGGGCCTGTACCTGTGCGGCTCGGTCGCGGTGGCGGCCGGCCAGGTCGCGGCGGTCGTCGCCTACTTCGGGGAGGCGTCCTTCCTCGGCCTCCTGCCGTTCCTGCCCGGGCTCCTGCTCATCGCGGAGGTCGCCGTGTACCTCAGGTCCCGGCGCGAAGCGGCCGCGGACGCGCCACCGCCGCGCACGCGGGCGGACCTGGTCATCGCCGCGGCCGGCACC
>NZ_QFRW01000216.1 GCF_003265355.1 Glycomyces dulcitolivorans
GCGCGAAGCGCGGGCCCGGCCCTGAATCTCGTTGTCCCCTAAGCCCAGACCTGGCCGTCCAGCGCGTCCACCGCGTCGTCCAGCACATCCGAGTAGGCCCCGGTCGACAGGTACTTCCAGCCGCCGTCGGCGACCAGCAGCGCGATGTCCGCAGTGCGCCCGGCCTTCGCGGCCTCCTTCGCCAGCGCGAGGCCCGCGTGCAGGACCGCGCCGGTCGACAGGCCCACGAACAGGCCCTCCTCCGACAGCACCTCGCGGGTGCGGCGCAGCGCGTCCTCCGTCCCGACCGAGAGCCGCCGGTCGAGGACCTTCTCGTCGTACAGCTCGGGCACGAACCCTTCGTCGAGGTTCCGCAGCCCGTAGACGAGCTCGCCGTAGCGCGGCTCGGCGGCGACGATCTGGACGCCCGGGGCGTGCTCGCGCAGGTAGCGCCCGACCCCCATCAGCGTCGCGGTCGTGCCGAGGCCGGCGACGAAGTGCGTGAGCTCGGGCAGGTCGCGCAGGATCTCGGGGCCGGTGCCCTCGTAGTGGGCGGCGGCGTTGGCCGGGTTCGCGTACTGGTTGAGCATGACCCAGTCGGGGCGCTCGGCGGCCATCGCGCGGGCCTTGGCGACCGCGGCGTTGGAGCCGCCGGCGGCCGGGGAGAACACGATCTCGGCGCCGAAGGCCGAGAGCAGCTGGCGCCGCTCCACGGACGTGTTCTCGGGCATGACCGCGACGAGTTTGTAGCCCTTGCGGCGGGCGATCATCGCCACCGCGATCCCGGTGTTGCCGGAGGTCGGCTCCAGGATGGTCGCGCCCGGGTGGAGGAGGCCGTCGGCCTCCGCGGCCGCGATCATCTTGGCGGCGACGCGGTCCTTGACCGAGCCGGTCGGGTTCGCGCCCTCCAGCTTGGCCCACAGCCGCACCTCGGGCGAGGGCGAGAGCCGCGGCAGTCCGACCAGCGGCGTGTCGCCCACGGTCGATGTGATGTCGTCGAAGCGTGCCACGGCAACCTCTCCGTATCTACATACCGCCCGCGACGGCGGGCAGGATGGTCACGGAGTCGCCGTCGGACAGCTTGGCTTCGAGGCCGCCGATGAAGCGGACGTCCTCGTCGTTGATGTAGACGTTCACGAAGCGGTGCAGGGCCCCCTCCTCGGTCACCACGCGGGCCTTGAGGCCGGTGTTGGCGGCGTCGAGGTGGTCGAAGAGCTCGGCGAGCGTCTCGCCCTCGCCGGTGACGAGCTTCTGGCCCTTGGTGTGCTGGCGCAGGATGGTGGGGATGCGGACTTCGATGGACATGCGGGTTTCCTTTGCTGTTCGAGCGGGCGCGGGGCCGCTCTGTGTGTCTGGCGCGCAGCCGAACGACTGCTTGGACCGTGCCGCCGCGGGGGCGGGAGCTCAGTGACAGTCGTAGACCGTGGAGTCGGGGGTGTGCGCGAACTTGTAGCTCTGGACCGCTTCGGGCGCGCCGGTGACCTCGATGGGCTCCTCGGTGATGACGCCGTCGGCGATGCGGAAGGACCGGACCTCGGCGGTCTCGGGGTCCTTCGTCGTCACGAGCACGTAGTGGGCGCCGGGGAGTCCCAGCTCGGAGGCGATGCCCGCGTCGGAGCGCGACGGGTACGCCTCGGTGTGGGTGTGCGAGTGGTAGGCCACGACGACTTCCTCGTCGTTGTCCCACATGCGGTCGTACTCGCGCTTCCACTCCTCCGCGTCGAACTCGTAGAAGGTGGTGGAGCGGGCAGCGTTCGTCATCGGGACGTGCCTTTGAGGCGCTCCCGTGCCCTCGGGGCCGGCGATGAGGCCGCACGCCTCGTCGGGATGGTCCGCGCGGGCGTGCGCGACCATCGCTTCGACCAGCTCATGCGCGATCCGCAACACGTCAGCAAGCGTACACGCGGCGGCACCGCCTCTCCAGCCCTCGTTCAGAGCGTGAGACGAACCTCGCGACCTGCGACGGGAGGGAATAAGGAGGGGTGTGCGAGCGGCGCTCGCGCACGGGGCCCGCGCCCTGCCGGGGTGCATTACGCTCACCCCTATGTCCGTCACGCTCCCGCGCACGCCCCTGTACACCGACCACTACGAGTACACGATGCTGGAGGCCGCCCTGAGGGACGGCACCGCGGAGCTGCCGTGCGTGTTCGAGGTGTTCGGGCGCCGTCTGCCCACCGGCCGCCGCTACGGCGTCGTCGCCGGGATCGGCCGCCTCTCCGAGGCGATCGAGCGCTTCCGCTTCGAGGACGACGACCTGGAGGACCTGACGTCCAGAGGGGTTGTGAAGCAGTCGACGGCCGAGTGGCTCGCGGACTACCGGTTCAAGGGCGACATCGACGTGTACCCCGAGGGCGAGCTGTACTTCCCGGGGTCGCCGATCGTCACGGTGACCGGGACGTTCGCCGAGTGCGTGCTGCTGGAGACGCTGACGCTGTCGATCCTCAACCACGACAGCGCGATCGCGAGCGCCGCGGCGCGCATGGTGACCGCCGCGCGCGGGCGCCCGATCCTGGAGATGGGGTCGCGGCGCACGCACGAGGCGGCGGCGATCGCGGCCTCGCGGGCGGCGTACCTGGCGGGGTTCGCGGCGACGTCGAACCTGGAGGCGGGGCGCCGGTACGGGGTGCCGACCTCGGGGACGAGCGCGCACGCGTTCACGCTGCTGCACGTCTCGGAGGTCGCGGCGTTCCAGGCGCAGATCGACGCGTTCGGCACCGACACGACTTTGCTGGTGGACACGTACGACATCACGCAGGGCATCCGCAACGCGGTCGAGGTGGCGGGGCCGCGGCTGCGGGCGATCCGCATCGACTCCGGGGACCTGGACGTGATGGCGACGAGCGCAAGGGAACTGCTCGACGAGCTGGGCGCGAAGGACACGAAGATCGTGGTGTCGGGCGACCTGGACGAGTACTCGATCGCGGCGCTGGCGGCGGCGCCGGTGGACATCTACGGGGCGGGCACGGCGGTCGTGGTCGGGTCGGGCGCGCCGACGGCGCAGCTGGTCTACAAGCTCGTCGAAGTGGAGGGCCGGGCGGTCGCGAAGCGATCGGAGCACAAGGGCACCAACGGGGGCCGCAAGATCGCGGTGCGCCGGCACAAGCCCACGGGCACGGCGGTCGAGGAGGTCGTTGTGTCGCAGGGGGTTCCGGAACCGCAGCCCGGGGACAAGGTGCTCCAGGCGCCGCTGTTCCGCGGCGGCGACCTCGTCGCGCAGCCGACGTTGGAGCAGTCGCGGGAGCTGCTGCGCCAGCGGCTCATCTCGATCCCTTGGGAGGGCCTGAAACTGTCGCCCGGGGATCCGGCGATCCCGGTCGTCCAGAATCGCGGGGGCGAATAGTTCCTTTTGCGGCGCAAGTGGTTCGGGTGACGGCCTGGCCGCCACCTGTGCCTGTCACTCCGTGGCCTGCGCTTCCGGGATACGATGCGGTTGCCCCCTGTCCGTGTTCCCCCGCGACGTTCCCGCGATCCTCCGAAAGGAACCGCCCCAATGGTCTTCAGCAAGCTCAAAGCCATTCTCGGTAGTGGCATCCAAGTCGACACGCTCCTGCACGAGAAGCACGTCGTCCCCGGCGGGACCCTCAAGGGCGAGGTGCGGATCTCCGGCGCCGAAGTGGACGCCTCGGTCGAGAGCGTCGAGATCGAGTTCACCGCCCTGGTCGAGGACGACAGCAAGGGCGAGGACGCGGCCGGCGCGGTCCACGACTACTTCAAGGCGGAGGTCTCGGGCAAGTTCGACCTCGTCAAGGGCACGGCCCACCCGATCCCGTTCGAGGTCCAGGTGCCCTGGGAGACCCCGTTCAACAACGTCGAGGTGCGCCCGCTCGTCGGCGGCATGAAGCTCGGCGTCTCGACGCACCTGAACCTGGACCAGGCCCTGGACAAGGGCGACCTGGACTGGCTGACGGTGGAGGCGCTGCCGGTGCACAAGGCGGTGTGGGAGGCGCTGGAGTCCCTGGGCTTCGCGTTCCAGGAGACGGACCTGGAGCTGGGCACGATCCAGGGGTCGACCGTGCCGTTCTACCAGGAGGTCGAGTTCTGGGCGACCGAGGGCGAGTTCCACGAGCGCATCCGCGAGCTGGAGGTCGTGTTCGTGGTCGGCGAGGCGAACACCGACGTGGTGTTCGCGGCCGACAACTCGGCCGAGCTGCTGGCCCCGGACCTGAACTCGACGGTCCGCTTCTCGGTGCCCACGGCGACGACCGACGCGGTGGAGACCGTCAAGGCGCAGCTGACGCAGCTGGCGGCCCAGAAGGGCGTGTAAACGCAGGTCAAGACGTCCGGAGGGGCGGTTCCGCGAGTGTCGCGGGGCCGCCCCTCCGTCGTGTCCGGAGAAAATTCCGGCCCCGGGCTTGCACCGTTCTACGTATACGTATAGTCTATACGTATACCGAGGACGCCCCCTGGAAGGAGGTTAAGATGCCGCTATGCCCAACAAGACGATCTACGTCTCCGACAGCGACCTGCCGATCTACAACCGGGCGCAGGAGCTCGCCGGAGGCAACCTCTCCAAGGCCATCTCGATGGCGCTGCGGCGCTACGTCGACGCCGAGGAGGGCCGCCTGGAGGGCTTCAAGGAGATCACCGTCCACGTCGGCCCGGGCACCGGCCGCAACCGCCAGCGGCAGCGCTTCACCGGCGTCAAGCTCGGCGAGTGGGTCTGGTCGAACGACAAGAAGGCCGAGATCTACCGCGTCTACCGGGCGCGGTCGGGCAAGTTCGTCGTGCACGTCGAGAAGTCGCCCGACTACGTCAACAACACCAGCGAGACCGGCTTGAAGAAGCTCCTCGGCCTGGGCGAGCAGATCTGGGCCTCGAACACCGGCGACTCGACGCTCGAAGTCGTCGACACCCTCGAAGAACTGAAGTCGAAGATCCCCGAGGCGCTCTACGAGATGGTGGCCGCCACCGCCGAAGCGCCGCCCGTGCAGGACCTCGACATCTAAGCACCGCAAGGCTCCAAGGTCCGCGAGGGCCGCATCCGCACTCATGCCGGCCGGGGCGGAGCCCTGCCCTCTGAAAGTCCACTTTAGACATGAGATTGCGGATCGGACCCGTGCTCGACCTCGGAATGCTCCTCGTCCTCTACCCGCCGCCGCGCGGCCTGACACGACCCGACGGGGGACGTCAGGACGGTGTCAGCACCGTGTCAGCGGCCGCGGCCACAGTACTCACATGCCCGGAGCGGGGAACCGCACCGGAACCGGAAACCCGCGAAGACCCCCGAAAGAAGGAATCATGACCGTCAAGCCGCTGGCCATCGAGGCCCGGAACCTCACCAAGTCCTACGGCGAGAACCACGTCCTCAAGGGCATCGACATCGAGGTCCCCGAAGGCACGATCTTCTCCCTGCTCGGCCCCAACGGCGCCGGCAAGACCACCACCGTGAACATCCTGTCGACCCTCATCCCCGCCTCCGGCGGCGAGGGGATCGTCGGCGGCCGCAGCGTCGGCCGCGAGGCCGACGCGGTCCGCAAGTCCATCGGCGTCACCGGCCAGTTCGCGGCCGTCGACGGCCTGCTCACCGGCCGCGAGAACCTCCACCTCATGGGGCGCCTGAACCACCTGCCCAAGCAGGAGATCCGCCGCCGCACCGAGGACCTGCTGGAGCGCTTCGACCTCGTGGACGCCGCCAAGCGCCCGCCGGCCACGTACTCCGGCGGCATGAAGCGCCGCCTCGACATCGCGATGTGCCTCATGGGCGACCCGAAGATCATCTTCCTCGACGAGCCCACCACCGGCCTGGACCCGCGCAGCCGCCGCACCATGTGGGCGATCATCCGCGACCTCGTCAAGGCCGGCACCACGATCTTCCTCACCACCCAGTACCTGGAGGAGGCCGACGAGCTCGCCGACAAGATCGCCGTCCTCGACGGCGGCAAGATCGTCGCCGAAGGCACGCCCGAGCAGCTCAAGCGCCTCATCCCCGGCGGCCACGTCGGACTGCGGCTGCGCCGCGCCGACCAGGTCGAGCGCACCGCGCAGGTCCTGGGCGCCAGTTCGTCCGACGCCGAGCAGCTCACCGTGCAGGTCCCGTCCGACGCCTCGGTCGACTCCCTGCGCAAGATCCTCGACACCCTCGACCGCGAGGGGATCGACGTGGAGGAGTTCACCGTCCACACCCCCGACCTCGACGACGTCTTCCTGTCCCTCACCGGCCAGGCCAAGACCGACGCCTGACCTTTCACCCCGACAACGACTTTCTTAGAAGGAGAAGCTCGATGAGCACCCTCGCCCACTCCCTGTCCGACACCTCCACCATGCTCCGCCGCCAGCTCAAGCACATGCAGCGCTACCCGTCCCTGACGGTCATGCTCGTCGGCATGCCGGTGGTCTTCCTCCTCCTGTTCGTCTACGTCTTCGGCGGCACCATCGGCAACGGCCTCGGCGGCCCGACCGGCGGACGCGAGGCGTACCTGACCTACCTGACGCCCGGCATGATGCTCATGGCGATCGTCGCCGCCGTCCAGGGCACCGCGATCAGCGTCGCCATGGACATGACCGAAGGCATCGTCGACCGGTTCCGCACCATGTCGATCGCCCGGGTCTCCGTCCTCACCGGACACGTCATCGCCTCGATGATCCAGTCGTTCCTGTGCGTCGCCGTCCTCCTCGCCGTGGCCGTCGCCATCGGCTTCCGGCCCGAGACCGACGCGCTCGGCTGGCTCGGACTCGTCGGGGTCCTGGCCCTGATCTCCTTCGGCCTCACCTGGCTCACCGTGGGCCTGGGCATGAGCGCCAAGTCCGTCGAAGAGGCCTCGAACACCCCGATGATCCTCATGCTGCTGCCGTTCCTCGGCTCGGCCTTCGTCCCCACCGAGTCCATGCCCACCGCGATCCAGTACTTCGCCGACTACCAGCCCTTCACCCCGTTCATCGAGGTGGTCCGGGCCCTCCTGTTCGACAACCCGGTCGACGGCAAGGACCTCGCGCTCACCGTCGCCTGGTCCCTGGGCCTGGCCCTGGTCGGCTACCTCGTCTCGAAGAAGAAGTTCAACAAGCGCTAAGCGCCGCAAGCGAAACCAAGGAAACACACCCGGAGGCGGGCCGCAGTAGCGGCCCGCCCCTTCGTTTTCAGAGCGAACGCGGGCGCGGGAAGCGCGCGCAGTCGGGGTCCTTCGCCTTCCAGGACGGGAACTCCTTGAGCCACCGCTCGGCCTTGAACTTCAGGTACGGCCACGCGACCGGGTCGAGGTCCGTGGCCGAGGCCGTCCAGCGCAGGAACGGGATGAACAGGTCCCGCACGGCGTCGACCACCGGGTCGTCCGGTTCGTACTTGGCGGGGAGCCAGCGCTCCAGGAACACGTACGCCCGCGTCGGACTCACCTTGGGGCCGTTGATGCCGTGGAACCAGCACAGCTCCCGGATCGCCTCGAAATGCCTGGCCTCCAACAGGAACCGGCCCATCATGTGGTTGAGGAACCCGGACGCGAACAGCGACAGCTCGTCGTCGCTGGGCTGGCGGACCTCCGCGGGCCCGATCTGCGGGAAGCGGCGCAGCCGGGCCCGCCACAGCTCGCGGAGCATGAGGAACCGCGGCGCGAGCCGCCGCGCGTCCCCCTCGACGCAGAAGATGTCCCAGTCCTCCAGCGACCGCCGCGTGCCCGCGTACACCTCGGCCGGGTCGGCCTCCACGGGCGTGAAGAGCCGGTCGAGGTTCTTGGCGTTGCGGACCCGGTGGAGCTCCAGCAGCCGGTCGAGGTCGCCCGTGGCGTCGCAGTCGACGACCATGTCGAAGTGGTACTCGGAGTAGTCGACGGTGTAGGACAGGGCCTGGTCGCCGCTGGGGGCGTGGAAGGAGCAGAAGAACGTCAGCTGGTCGCCGTACACGTCGCCGGCCTTCCAGCACTCCCCCGGCTTCATCTCCTCGCCGTGCCAGGACGGCGGCGGGACCCCGAGCCTCCCTAGGCGCTCAAGGGCTTTCGCGGCGGCCCGGCGCCCCCCGGGGGCGTCGGCCAGCTCGGTCATGGCCGCGAGCATCGCGGCCGAGAACGGCTCGGGGCGGCTCAGGTAGAACTGGATGAAGACCATCTCCAGCTCCGGGAGCGACACCCCCTGGACCTCGGGCATGGTGGCGCGGGTCCACATGTTGCCCAGGAACCCCGAGCAGGAGGTCTCCACCGCGAGGCGGCTTTCCGGGTCCGGCTTCTCGTCGTCGGGGTAGTCGCCGAGGATCTGGAACCACTCCTCGCGGTGTTCCTCAGTGAGCGTCATCGGCATCGCCTCGTTTCAGCCGGAGGACCGGGGCTGCCGAGTATCCCAGCAGGGACGTTCCGTAGTCAACCGCCAACGGATCGCCTTCCCGCTCATGCGACCAGGCCCGACCGGAAGGCCCGGGCGACCGCCTGGGCGCGGTCGCGGGCGCCGAGCTTGTTGTACATGCGCTTGGCGTGGGTCTTGACGGTGTCCTCCGAGACGTGCAGGCGGTGGCCGATCTCGGCGTTCGTCAGGCCCTCGCACATCGCCCACAGGACTTCGAGCTCGCGGTTACTCAGCAGGGAGCCGTTGCGGCCGGGACGCTGACGGGGGAGCGCCTCGGCGGCGTCCGCGGCTGCGCGGCAGGCGAACTGGAACGCCTGCGTGAACGCGACCAGGAGCGCGTCGCCGCCGGCGGCGGGCGCGCGCAGGACGCCGCGGGC
>NZ_QFRW01000217.1 GCF_003265355.1 Glycomyces dulcitolivorans
GCTTTCGCGGCCCGGCCCTCGTGGCTTGGGCGTCAGGGGCAGGACACGGGTTTGCCGGACCAGCTCAGCGCGGCGGCGTCGATGTAGCCCGAATCGACGTTGAGGAAGCACATCTGCGTCCCTAGGAACGAGGGCATCCAGTTCGCACCGTTGTAGCCGTGGGGTTCGAACTGCCCCGAGTACGGATTGTTGGCCGAGGTGAAACAGGTGTCGACCGAGAGCGAGTAACGGTGGGAGAGGTAGTCGCCGGTGCGGGTGTAGATCCGGGTCCCCGCCCCAGCGGTCGCCAGGCAGGAGCTTGTCGGGTTCGGATCGAACTGGTGCCAGGCTCCTGCCGTTCCGTCGAATGTCCAAGGCCGGAACGCGGCACGGTCGTAGGCGGTCAGGCCGGCCTTCTCGACCCATCCCTGGGTGCCGTCGGCGGCGGTCACGGTGATGAACTGCAGGTATTGCGTCTCGGAATCGGCGCGGATCATCCGCTGCCAGCCGGATGGTTTGGGGTCGTAGTCGCAGTCGCCGTCGTCGTTGCAGGCGTTGGCGGTGTCATCGATCCCCGGAACCGGGGTGTAGGCCTTGAAATCGGCTGTCTTCTGGCCGTCGTGGGTGAGGACCGCGCCGGTCAGGCAGGTGCCCTTGGGCCAGATCGCGACCGGGTTCATGCCCTCGACGTCGATGGTGTCGTCGTCGCCGTCCTGCTCGGCCTGTTCCTCATCGTCGTCGCCTGGGTCCTCGGCCTTCCACGTGCCGAACTCGTAGCGGACCGCGCCCAGCCTGGTGGCGGCCACGCACGTCGGCTCCGCGGGCGGGTCCTGCGCCAGAGCGCTTTCGCCACCCGCGAGC
Organism: Glycomyces dulcitolivorans; assembly: GCF_003265355.1. Taxonomy (GTDB): domain Bacteria; phylum Actinomycetota; class Actinomycetes; order Mycobacteriales; family Micromonosporaceae; genus Glycomyces; species Glycomyces dulcitolivorans. Next base: position 841 of record NZ_QFRW01000217.1, read on the forward strand.
ACACCGGCCGCTGCGAGCACTGCGACCAGTACCGCTGTCATTCTCGTATCCATCAATCCCCCGTTCGCAGCCCTGTCTGGGCTCCTTTGAGGACAGTATGCCAGCGGCCCTGCGCCTTCGCTTCAGATCGACACATAGCCCGGGCCGCCGCTGAGATGGACACCGAGCTCCAGACCGCCCGAGATGAAGCCGGCTCCGAAGTCGGCGGTCGACCGGACTTGCTACACGGGGCCGGATCTTCAGATCCTTCGTCGGCCAGGCAACGGGAAGCCCGTGGGCGACCGACGACAGGTCGCGGGCACGGATGACGTCACACAGCTTCACAACCGCACCTTCGAAGACTGGAACCCGCAGCCACAACACCAGAGCGCACCCGTAGACAACTTACGGGACATCGCTTACGACCTCGTGCATGGTTGTGGTTGGCACGCAATGGTTCCTGCGGGGGTCTTCGCTCAGATCGAATATCCGCTCGGTTGGGCCGCGGTCTGCTGGTGTGAAAGTAGTCCGGCGACGGCCCCGATGATGTCGCTCATGTGCTCGCGGCGGCCGTGATGGCGGGCGAGGGACCGCCAGTTCTTCAAATGCGCGATGCCGTGTTCGACGCGGATGCGCCGGGAGGAGTGCGCATGGCGCTTCTCGGCGAGGAGGGTCTCGTACCAGGCTGGCGGGTGCTTCTTGAACTTTCGGTGCGGCGGCGTCACGACCCTTCCGCCGGACTCGGTGCCGAGCCCTTGATATCCGGCATCGGCGAGCACTGTCGTATCGCTCTGGGCGGCCAGCAGGTCAGGCAGGCCCAGTTGGCGGGCGTGGGTGATGTCCGCTCGGCTGCCCGGTTCGGCTGGGCTGCAGAAGAGCACGCGTCCTTCGGCATCAGTGATGACCATGGTTTTCACCGCGTTCTGCTTGGTCTTGCCGGACACGAACCGGTCCCGGTTCGGGCTGCCCTCCGCCGGGCGGCGGACGCGGATCTCGGTGCCGTCGACGATGGCGGTCTGACCGGTGGCGCCGAGGTGATCGACGACCTCAGTGAGGGTGCGCAGCCGCACGCCAGGAGCGATGGAGCAGCCGCGCATGGCGAGAAGCGGCCGGATCTCGGCGATGGCGCGGGTGACGGTGGACCGGTCCACGCCGAACCAGCAGGCCAGCACGTCATGGGTGACAGCGTGTCGCAGGTTCACCAGAGTGACAAGGAGGCGATCCATGAACACCAGGCGATACTTCGCCCCGGCGCCGACCGTCCTGCTCCGTGGCCGGGAGACGAGGCGATCGACGCGCTGCTGCTCCCAGACCGGTCCGATCTCGGCTGCGATCGCGGCGATCACCTCCGGGGTCAACCCCGTGATCCGCCGGTCGCCAACGATCGCCTCACGCACCCCGGTCCCCACCATCCACCCATGATCCACGCTGAAGCCGTTGCACGCCAACCACAACCATGCACGAGGTCGTTAGCCCCGGGTAAACCCCCTGGCCAAAATGGCCAATATGGCCAAAACCCTTGACGCAAGCCTCTGGCCTGCAAGAAGGTTGATCCGAGGCAGCATGGCCAATTCCTATCGAAAACCTTGGGCCGCATGGCCAGAACCCCGGACGCAAATCGCGTCCGGGGTTCTGGCCATGTCGGGAGAGGTTTCGGCCGGGTATTGGCCAGGCTCACAATCTCTGCGTTTCTGCTGGTGAATGCAACACGGACGGGGTTTTGGCCATATTGGCCATATTGGCCAGGGGCTTAGCCCAGAGAGGAAGCACCTCTTCACCTACTCGGTGTTGTCGGTCGCCGCGGCCACGAACGTGCCGTGCCCCTGTATCGCAACCACCCGGCCCTCGTCGGCGAGAAGCTGAACAGCTCGGCGGACCGTTCCGCGCGCGACGCCGTAGGACTGGACGAGCTGTGCTTCGGACAGGATGCGCCGGCCAGGTTGCCAGTCGCCTCGATCGATTCGCGCGCGAAGGATCGCAGCTAGTTGCTGGTACGGCGCCATGAGCGCATCGTGATCAATCGCCGCGTCTGGGTCCATGCCGCAGACGTTAGGGGTTCGAAGGCGACCTGACATGGCCTTCAACGTTCTAGGTTGCTCTAGGATGACCTTGTACAAGTCTGTACAAGTGCATTACCCTGGACAAACGAAAGCCCTGGCGGTCGCTAGCACCGACCCCAGGGAATGGCCTCACCTGCGGAGAGGGGAGACATGGATAGCGTATCGGCTGACCATACTCGAACGGAAGACCAGCTTGAGCCCATGCTGGGCGTAGCGCCGGCAAGGATGAACTGGGTTCGTACTCGGGAGAATGGCAGCGAGATTGTCGAGCTGTATCTTGACCGGTCTCGTCGAGACGGGTGCTTGGTGCGCTGTGTCGGTGACGGTGCCGAGGAGAACGTTGGCACCCTGCAATGGAGCGCTTCTGGGCTCGGAGGAGTTGTCTGGCGTGGCTCGGTGACTGCGCAGGATCAGGAGAACTGGCGCATTGAGCTGTACCGATGGGTTGAGGAATCCATCAAGAAGTGAACTGGCAGAGCACCGCTGAAGCGTCGTCCGATTGCTTGTTTCGGGGCCAGCGGGCTCCTTGAGGATCGGACTTTTCCGCTGCTCGGACCCGCGCCAGAACTTCCTGCGGGCCACTCCCGGTGGCCAATTCGAGGAGTTCCTCGTAGCTGGCCAGTTCGAAGAGCGCGGCCAACCGCGCCGCTCCATCAGTAAGCAGCAGTGCACGGCGAAGCGAGGCAAGCTCCATCTCTCCGGTGATGGCGTGCTCAACCACCTTCGGGTCCGAGCCTGCCACCCAGTAGCCACCGGGCACGTTCTTCCGCGACAGCTGGGCAACCTTCATCTTGCGCATCGCCTCCACCTTGCGGGGATCTCCGATGAGGTACTGGTCGGCCTCAGCTTGCTCCTCAGCGGCGATGTGGTCGTGGCTGTCGGTGATGATCGCGAGCTTGTCTGATTCCAGCACCAGAGAGACGTCACCGAGGACGAGCCATTCGAACCCAGAATCAGACCTTCGAAGGATCGCGATCCCTGCGGTAGGAGTGCCCAGGTGGGAAAGGTCGCAGCTGTCGCGATGTAGGAGCGCCACCGCATCGATTGCGGCAGCAAGAGCCTCTTTCAAGGTCCTCGTCCCGTGCAGGTGGGCTTGCGTGGCTGCCCCAAGTTGCGCGGCATACCAGGCGGTTCCATGTGAGCACCCGGTGTCGGTGCGAGAGGTCTCTCCGTCGATGACGATGGCTGAGTTCGCCCCGACAGCGAAATGGTCTTCGTTGGGACGACCGGGCACACCGTTCTCAGTGGCAGCGAGAACCTTCATCTACTTACCCTCTCGATACAGGGCCGTGAGCTGCTGGGTTGAGAGAATTTTGCCCGATTCGTCGAAGGTCGATTCGACGAGAGTTGAGAAGCGCTGGAGCTTCAGTTTCTTGTGCAGGTCGGCGGCGTTCTCCGTGAGCCACTGAGCAGCTCCCAGTGTGCCTTCGGCGTGAATGCCTGCCGCGTACAGGAACGTTCCCTTTCCCCCGGGGCTCGGCAGCCGTCCGACGTACCCGAAGTCCCTCAGTTCGCCGTTGTCCCTGGGTGATCGGTACTCGGTCTCGGTGTTGCGGTCTACCAGGAACAGCCCTGAATCGTCCGTGTCGAATGACAGGTTCGAATCGGCAACCATGACCTGGCTCAAGAACGGCATGAGCTTCACGGAGCACAGGACAACCAAGTTCTCGCGGTTCAGGTCGAACAGCCCTGAGAGCGGCACGGCCTCCTGAACGGCCTCAAGCCCCAGAGAGCGCATGGTGTCGGCGATCAACTCATACGCCTGAGATGCCTCGCGGGAGATCAAGGGCTGCTCATGGCCATCGCTTCGGCCTCGCTCCGGCTTGGTGCCAATGGCAACCGTCACCCGTCCTGAACCGAAGAAGACACGTTCTGGTCTGAGGCCCGCGGAGCGGAGCTGCGAGACGCGTGAACGCGAAATCCCGATCTCCTCAGCGATCTTGGTGATGGAGAGCCCTTGTGCCACCAGCTCATTGAGTGCTTCTCGGCGGATGGCCGAAAGCTTCAGAACCTGGCCCTGAAGATCCTCGATGACCGTGTGCACCTTCCGTGCACGCTGCATCGGATCTTCGATGGCCTCGATCGATTCAAGCTGGTTCATCGCACCTCCTGCGTTTGGGGCCTATCGCGAGCATAGCCGTTAGGGGGCTCTATTCCCTACCCTACACACCCTGTCGGAGGGTGAAACGCCTGGTGAACTGGCCCATACACGTAACACGGAACCCCTCTCAAAATATTTCCGTTAGGGGGGTTGCGGACGTCAAACGACGTGCCCTATGGTGTTTATAGCCCTAACGGGCGGGCGTTAGCCGGGGTTCCGGTGGTATGCCTGCGGTAGGGGGCTACCGGACAGTTGTCGCCCTGCGGCTCCCGTCCTTCCCAAACGCCAGCCTGGGAGGTTCCCATGTACACCACGACCACCGATGAGGCCGACTGGTTCGACCTCGAACCCACCTTCTCCGAGCTCGACGCGATCGAGATCGAGTGGCCGCAGATCGAGCGCGAGCTTGCGGCCCTTGAGCGCGAGTTGGCCGGCCCGGCACCGGAGCGCCTCGTTGCATTCGACATCGACCGCGCGCTCGGCGACACGCTCGTCCCCGGCTTCCCGACCTTCTCGATGTCCTAGGAGGTTGGCCATGAGCGAGTACGACGACACCGAGCTGCTGAAGCGCCGCGCTGACGATATTCGCGTCGGCGACCAGGTCTTCACTCCGGCGCACCGCTGGGAAGCCGTCGATGGCGTCCTGCGGGTGGGCGAACTGCGGTATGTGGAGATCACGACCCGCCAAGGCCGCAAGGAGTACCGGTGGCGGTTCCAACCGTGGCACACGCACCCGGTGCTGCCCGCTTCGTACACCGCTCGGGAGCCCAAGGCCCGACTGTGGGATGGCGGGCGCGGCCTCAAAAACGTGATTGCCGCGGTCTGGGACTGGGAGTACAGCGCCCACAAGGGCTACCACCTCGCCGCGGCGTACGGCAAGACCGGCGCGGGCTGGGAGGTCTACGACTACGGCATCGGCACCCCGGCCACCCTGGTCGGCGAGGGCCTGTCGAAAGCGCAGGCGGTGTCGTTGGTCAAGCGAATCGCCCGTGAGCGGGCGAAAGAACTGGGCGTCGCCGTGGACTTCGGGGGTGCGCAGTGAAGTCCTCGCACCTGCTCACCGCCGCCTCGGCGGGCCTGCTCGCCGCTGCCGCGACGGCCGGGCCCCTGGGGTGGAAGCTCCACGCCAAACACCGCGCCGCGACCCGCGACGCCCTGACCGGCTTGCACAACCGCGCCGGGTTCACCCGGGCCCTGCGCCGTGCGCCGGGCTCGGCGATGTGGCTGGTCGCGGCGGACTGCAACCGGTTCAAGGCCGTCAACGACGCCCTGGGCCACGCCGCCGGCGACGCCGTGCTCAAGGCCCTGGCGGCCCGGATGGCCCGCCTGGTCCACCCGGGCGGGACTGCGGCCCGGTTCGGGGGCGATGAGTTCGTGATCCTGTGCGGCACCGAGCAGCTTGCGGCCATCGGCGCCGGCGTCCTCGCCGTGGTCGCCACCGGCGGCGACGGGCAGGCGATGCCGGTGACCATGGCCGCCGGCGCCGTCCTGTTCGACCCGGCCGCGGACTTCGGGGCGCAGCTCGCCTGCGCCGACGCCGCCTCCTACCGGGCCAAGGCGACCGGCGAGCCGCTCGCGGTGTTCGACCCGGCCGCCGACGACCACCCCGCCGCCCCGGCAGGGGCGCGCCCGCGAGTGCGAGTGCGCGACCTCGACCGGTGGACCGCCACTGAAGCTATCAAGGAGACCAAGTGACGCACTTCGAGCCCACCCAGCCGCACCTGCCGCGGCAGCGAAGCGCCGAGCCGGACCTTGGCGAGGTGTTCGACGCCGTCCGCGAGCGTCGCGTCACCAGCGATCACTCCCGCGTGATCAGCCACCGCTACCCCAACCTCGGGACCCTGACGAACCACGAGTGGTCCCGACTGACCGAGGCCATGGACACCGTCGACACCGAGATTGGGGACGGTGCCGAAGCCCTGGGCCGCATTATCCGCGTCGCAGATGACTTCGGCGCCGGGCTCGACTTTCTGCGGTTCCTGCTCGACATGCTCCGCTCCGAGACCGGCCGGGAGGACCGATGACCAGCCAGATTCCCGTTTCCCCTGAGCCCGAGCCGGGCCCGGTCGACTGGGACGCGCTCAACAACGAAGTGTTCGGCGACCCCACTCCTGACGTGGTGAACGAGACCGCCGAGCAGGTCGCGCCCGCGATGGGCCCGGCTGAGGCGGCCCGCCAGTTCACCGAGTGGAACCGCGCTGACGAGCTCGTCCGCCGGATGAAGGTGCACGGCGCCGACCGCGCCAGCATCGCCCGTGCGCTGCACGCGGCCTACCCGGAGGTCCGCCTCCCCGGCTACGAGACCCCCGACGAGCTGCCGATGCTGACCGCGCCGCCGGTCCCCGCCGAAGAGGCGCCCGGGCCGCGCCCGCTGTCGCTGGGCATGTGGATCGTGGTCAGCGTCGTCATCGGCGCGGTCGCGGCCCTGGCGATGCTCGGGTTCATCATCTCGTTCGGCACGCAGGTCGATGAGCTGGAGCCGTTCTTCGGCAGCGGGGCCTGGATGATCCCGGTCGGCATCGATGTCGGGATCGTGGCGTTCGCCGCGCTCAACCTCGTGCTCGCTCGCATCGACATCTCGATGCCGTGGCTGCGGGCGGTGCCGGCGGTGTTGACGGCGGCGACGCTGTACATCAACGTCAACGCCCACGACGAGCCGCTGGCGCGCATCGCGCACGTCGTGCTCCCGGGCCTGTGGGTGATCGCCTCCGAGGTCGGCACCCACGTGGTGAAGGTCCGGGCCGGGCTCGCGGCCGGCACGCGCACCGAGTCGCTGGGCATCGCCCGGTGGGTGCTGTCGCCGGTGACGACGGCGCGGCTGTGGCGGCACATGCGCCTGTGGGGCGTGCGCACCGCCGAGGCGGCCCGCGAGGTCGAGTCGACCCGCCTGGAGGCCAAGGCCGCCTTGAGGTTCCGGTACGGCGCGTTCTGGCGCCTGACCGCGCCCGTGCAGCTGCGCACGGCTTACCAGCTGCGGCGCCTGAGCGATGCCGAGGTCTACACGTTCGTGCCGCCCCAGGTCGCCGACACCGAGCCGGTCAAGGCCCCCGCCGCCGCGCCGGCCGCGTCGAAGACCCCGGCGCGCCAGGCCCCCGTCAAGGCGGTCAAGCGCCGCCCGGGCCCGACCTCGCCGCGCCTGGACGACGCCGCGGCCCTGGAGCGGCTCAAGGCGATCGCGCCCGACGAAGGCGGCCACCTCTCGATCAAGCGCGCCCGCGCGGAGCTGGGATGCGGCTCCGACCGCGCCAAGCGCCTCCTAGCCGAAGCGGGCCTGCTCGCACCCGAGACCACCGACTAACCCCCTTGGCGGGGCCGGTCAGCTGCTCGATCGGCCCCGCCCCCACAACGACGAAACACCAACGCACGCAACCGCAACCAGCACCAAGGGAGCACACCTCATGGCTACCGGAACCATCCTCCTCGTCTCCGTCGTCCTGCTCGTGATCGGCATGTGGACCCTGCGCCGCTCGTTCCTGATCGGACAGACCGTCTTCGTCCTCGGCGTCCTCGGATTCATCGGCGCGATCCCCGCCATCGGCGACTTCGCGAACACGATCGTGACCGGCCTCGCCGCGGCCTCGACCACCTTTATCAACCAGTTCTAGAAGGGGCCCAACATGACTGAGGCGAACACCGACACCAAGGCCCCGGCCGACGACGCCGGGGCCGGGCGGCCCGACCGCCCCACCGCGCCAGCAGCGCCCGGCGGCGCTCCGGCGACCGGCCGCACC
>NZ_QFRW01000218.1 GCF_003265355.1 Glycomyces dulcitolivorans
ACCGTCGGCGGGTCGCTGGGCTCGGACCTCGGCGGCCGGACGGCCGCGGCGGCGGTCGCGGGCGGGTCGGGTGGCAGCCCGCAGGGCCTGTTCGGCCCGGCCGTGACGTCGACTTCCACCGCGACCGGCAGTCCGGGCGCGGCCAAAGGCGGCGGGTTGTTCCACGGGCCCATGGGCTCGCAGGCCGGAGTGCGGGCGACAAGCGCGGAAGGCAAGGGCGGCAACGCCGAAGAAGAAGACGATGGCGAAGAGGGCGAGGAGGGGTCGCAGGATCTCGCCCGCCGCGAGACCGGGAACGCCTGGGGCTACGTCAAACCGAACGAGGACCCCTACAACTGAGCCGGACCGGGCGGAAGGAGCGAGACATGGGCGAGCGTGTGTACGACCCGGCGGCGGTCGAGGAGTACCGGCTGTTCCTGCTGGAGCTGATCGACGAGCTGGAGGGCGAGGTGATCCCCGTGCTGGGCACCGGGACCTTGAGCAAGGCGCCGGCGCTGGGGACCGCGCCGGGCGCGGCCGAGGCGACCGCACGGTACCTGGACTTCCACGCCGCGATGTGGCGGAACCTCCAGTACCTGCGGGGGACGCTGCACGGCATGGAGGCGGCCCTCGCGGAGACCGAGGGCGGCGACGGCGGCATCGCGTTCACGTTCGGGACCGTCTCGTAGGCAAATGAAACGGCTCGCGCCGCTCCCCGCCAGGGGCGCGGCGCGAGCCGTGATCCGTTGGGCGCCTTAGAAGGCCCCGTCCGGGAGGTCCATCGGGACCAGGTCGGCCGCTTCGACGATCTTGCGGTCGGCGGTGACCCGCGGGAGCACCTCATGGGAGAAGAACTTCGCGGCCGCGACCTTGCCGCGGTAGAAGTCGTCGTCCGCGCCGGCGTCGAGCTTGGCCTGGGCGACCTCGGCCTGGCGCAGCAGGAGCCAGCCGACGACGAGGTCGCCGACGGCCAGCAGCAGGCGCCGCGAGTGCAGCCCGACCTTGTACAGGTCGCGGGGCTCGTCGCCCATCGCGGCCATGAGGGAGGGCTGGAGGGCCTCGATGATGCCCTGGACGTCCCCGAGGGCGCGCAGCACGCGGCCGCGCACGTCCTCCAGGTCGGCGTGGCCGTCCTGCGTGGACTCCATGATCTCGCCGGCAACGGCCATCAGCGACTCGCCGTTGTCCTTGATGATCTTGCGGAACAGGAAGTCGAGGCTCTGGATGGCGGTCGTGCCCTCGTAGAGCGTGTCGATCTTCGCGTCGCGCACGTACTGCTCCAGCGGGTAGTCCTGGAGGTAGCCCGAGCCGCCGAACGTCTGGAGGGACTCGGAGCTGAGCAGCTCGTAGGCGCGCTCGGAGCCGCAGCCCTTGACGAGCGGCAGGAGCAGGTCGTTGATGCGCTTGGCGGTCTCGGCCGCGTCCTCGTCGCCGTCGGCCTCCGCGAGGAGGGCCTTGTCCTGCCAGGAGGCGGTGTACGCGACGAGCGCGCGCAGGCCCTCGGCGTAGGACTTCTGGAGCAGGAGCGAGCGGCGCACGTCCGGGTGCTTGATGATCGGCACGCGCGGGGCGGTCTTGTTCGTCGACTGGAGCAGGTCGGCGCCCTGGATGCGGCTCTTGGCGTAGTCGAGCGCGTTCAGGTAGCCGGAGGAGAGGGTGGCGATGGCCTTGGTGCCCACCATCATCCGCGCGTACTCGATGATGAGGAACATCTGGCGGATGCCCTCGTGCTTGTCGCCGAGGAGCCAGCCCTTCGCGGGGGACTTCTCGCCGAAGGTGAGCTCGGCGGTCGCGGAGACCTTCAGGCCCATCTTGTGCTCGATGTTGGTGACCTTGACGCCGTTGCGCTCGCCGAGCTCGCCCGTGGCCGGGTCGAACAGGTACTTGGGGACGATGAACAGGCTCAGGCCCTTGGTGCCGGGGCCGCCGACGCCTTCTACGCCCACCGGCCGGGCGAGGACGTAGTGGATGATGTTCTCGGTCATGTCCTGGTCGCCCGAGGTGATGAACCGCTTGACGCCCTCGATGTGCCAGGACCCGTCGGGCTGCTGGAACGCCTTGGTGGTGCCCGCGCCGACGTCGGACCCCGCGTCGGGCTCGGTCAGGACCATGGTCGCGCCCCAGCCCTTCTCGATGAAGAGCTTGGCCCACTCCTGCTGCTCGGCGGTGCCCTCGCGGTAGGCGCTGTGCGCGAACGAGGACCCGGCGGCGTACATCCACAGGGCGGGGTTGGAGCCGAGGACGAGCTCGGCCAGGGACCACCAGAGCATGCGGGGCGCGGAGGTCCCGCCGAGGACCTCGGGGAGGTCGAGGCGCCAGTACTCGGCGTCGATGAACGCCTTGTACGACTTCTTGAACGCCTCGGGGAGCCGCACCGAGGCGGTGGCGGCGTCGAACACGGGCGGGTTGCGGTCGCCCTCGACGAAGCTGGAGGCCAGCTCGTTCTCGGCGAGGCGGGCCAGCTCCGCCAGGATCTCTCGGGCGGTGGCCTCGTCCAGGTCAGGGAAGGCCTGGTGGTCGAGGATCTTGTCCGCTCCGAAGACCTCGAAGAGATTGAACTCCAGGTCCCGGAGGTTGTGGCGGAAGTGCGTCATTGCGGGTCCTCCATTACTCGGTGGTAACCCCCATCATATTACCCGTCAGTAATGACTTCAAGGATCCCACGGCCTCCCGCAGGTCGGCAGGCGTGTCGCGGTCGGATTCCCGACAGAGCGCGGACGGGAGTCGTTCGAACGGGTGAACGTGGAGGTCTCCTCGCACATGCCGTAACCGGCGCACTCGTGCCTCGTTGAACCGGGCATCAGACCGCCTGTGCGACGTCAACCGCACGGGGCGGAACGCACCGCCGAAACACCGCACGCCGCCGCGCCGCACCACCAGGAGCACCCCATGATCCGCGCCGTCGCCACACAGATCGCCGCCCGCGTCGGACCGACGTACGTCGGCCGCCACCGCCGCGTCCGACCCGTCCTCCACCGCGTCTTCCGCATCACCGTCCCGGCCCAGGGGGCCGCCCGATGAGCCGCAAATTGCCGGTTCGCCTCACCAGGCGCCGCAAGAAGCGGTCCCGGATGACCGCCCTGCGGCGCTGCCGGATCGGTCAGTCCGACTCGGGCCGGTAGTCCAAGAGCAAGAGGGCGATGTCGTCGGTCAGCGGGCCGCCGACCCAGCGCCGCAGCGCCGTCTCCAGCGACGCCAGGCCGTCACCGGTGTTCCCGTGGCCGATGAGGCTCCAGGCGCGCTCGCGGATCGGGAAGAACTCCCCGTCCTTGCGCGCCTCGGCCAGGCCGTCGGTGTACAGGAAGATCCGGTCCCCCGGCTGGAGCCGCACCGTCAGCTCCTGCGCCGACGGGGCCAGGCCCAGCGGCGGCGCCATCGACTCCGGCTCCAGGTAGGTCGCGACCCCGTCGCGCACCAGCATGGGCGGCGGGTGGCCGCAGTTGAGGATCTCCAGGGTCCCGCCGCGCTCCTGGAGCAGGATCGCCGTCACGAAGTCCTCGTCGCCGCCGTTGCGGACCACCGCGTGGTCCAGGTCGGCGATCATGCACCGCTGGTCGGCCCGCTCGAACGCCACGTGCCGGAACGAGCCGAGCACCGTCGAGGACAGCCGCACCGCGTCCAGGCCCTTGCCGCGCACATCGCCGATGACGATCCGCACCCCGTACTCGGTGTCCAGGGCCTCGTACAGGTCCCCGCCGATCTCCGCCCCCGACCGCGCCGAGACGTACCGGGCCGCGATGTCGAAGGGCCCCAAGCGCTCCCCGATCGGCCGCAGGATCGCCTGCTGCACCACCGAGGCGAGCTGCGCGAGGCGCCGCAGCCGGTCGTCGTCCCTCTCGCGCACGACCGCGACCGCCGCCGCGATCACCACCGCCACGGCCACCACCAGGAAGTCCACCCCGTGCTGGGCGACGCCCTCCATCGAGAAGTCGTGCAGCAGCCACAGGTACCCGAAGGCCAGCGCCATGCTCGCGGCCCCGACCCCGGCGACCCAGCGCCACGGCAGGAACGCGGAGGCGGCGAGGGAGGGCAGCGCCAGCCACGACACCGCGTGCGAGTCGTCGCGGACGGCCAGGCGCAGCCCGACCAGGACCACCACGACCGCGAACGCGGCGGTGAACGCCGACCGCACGGACGGCGCGGACCAGCCCTTCCACAGGTCCCCCAGGGCCGGGGACGGCCTGCGGCGCTGCGTAGTGCGCATGTGGATGAATGCCTCCTTCCCACCGGGATCGCGGGCGGAAGTCCGGGGCGCCGGACCCGTTTCGACCATCGCCGATGTGAAGATCGTAATGGTCGGCGCGGCGCTACCGGGCGTGGAGGACGTCGCCGCCCGGGTGACGCCGAAGTCTGTGCGTTCGGTCGAACCTAGGCGCCGAACGGGTCCGGGAACATCCTCCGTTCGGACAGGGTTTTCGGGCCCTGAACTGGGGCGCCGTCCGGGCGGCCGCCGCGGCGCGGAACGCCTCCGCCGCGGGGGCGCGGATCGGGAGGGGCCGTCCCATACGTGACGAAAGGCGCTGGCACGGTCACGTGGGGTTGTGCCAGTCTTGTGGCCGTGCAGTTCACGCTTTCCAGGACCCCCTATTCCAGCCCGGTCGCGCGCGCCCTCTGCGACGAGGTGCAGGCCGAGTACGTCGCGCGCTACGGCGCGGGCGACATGACCGAGCTCGCCGACGCGGAGTTCGACCCGCCCAACGGCGACTTCATCGTGGTGTACGACGAGTCCGGCACCGCGGTCGGCTGCGGCGGCTGGCGCTCGCACGGCGAGGACGCCGAGATGAAGCGCGTGTTCGTGCGGGCCTCGGCCCGGCGGCAGGGTCTGGCGAAGCGGATCGTGGCGGCGGTCGAGGCGTCCGCAGCGGCGGCCGGGCGCAAGCGCCTGATCCTGGAGACCGGTCCGATGCAGCCCGAGGCGGTCGCGATGTACGCGCTGCTGGGCTACACGCCGGTCCCGGCGTTCGGCTACTACTCCGAGGCCGACGGCTCGATCCACCTGGGCAAGGAGCTCGGAAGCGACAATCCATACTGATTCACTGAATTGCCAACGCAAGCGGCACGCAACTGACAAAGCCGCTTATGGCGTCTTTCGGGGCAGAAAGGCCAAACGGCCTAACCCTCACATCCACCTCGAAAGGTTCACAATGGACATGAAGAGGAAGCACCTGATCCGACTCGGCGCCGGCGCCGCGGCGGGCCTCGCCGCGGCCGCCGCCGTCTGGGCCGGGACGGCCGCCAACGCGGAGGACAACGCCCCCGAAGGCGACTTCGAGGCCCAGATCATCGGCGGCCAGCCCGCCGAGGAGGGCCAGTTCCCGTGGCTGGTGGGCCTCGGCTCGCCGGGCGAGGGCACCCCGTGGGAGCGGCAGTTCTGCGGCGGCTCGGTGATCGCCGAGGATGTCGTCCTCACCGCCGCGCACTGCGTCGAGGGCTCGGCCGCCGAGGACCTCGTGATCTTCTCGGGCTCGGTGGACCTGGAGTCCGACGCGGTCGTCGAGACCGCCGTCGCGGACCTCCACGTCTCCGAGACCTACAACGACCCGATCGCGATGGCGAACGACTGGGCACTGCTCAAGCTCGCCGAGCCGGTCGACGTCGAGCCGATCGCGCTCGGCACCGACGCCGCCGAGTACGAGGTCCTGGAGACCGCGGGCTGGGGCAACACCGGCGAGGAGTACCCGGTCGTCGCCGAGTGGGTCGAGGTGCCCTTCGTGACCGACGCCGACTGCGAGGCGGCCTACCCCGACGAGGTCGACGCGGCCTCGATGCTGTGCGCGGGCGACCTCGCCAACGGCGGCGTGGACTCCTGCCAGGGCGACTCCGGCGGCCCGATCATGACCCCCGCGGGCGACGAGCAGGTGCTCGTGGGCATCGTCAGCTGGGGCTACGGCTGCGCCGAGGCGGGCAACCCCGGCGTGTACTCCGAGATCGCCGGCTTCGCCGACGCGATCGACGAGGTCCTGGCCGGCTGGGAGTAGTCCCGACCTGAACGACTGAGGGCCGGGCGGACCGCGGGTGTGCGGACCGCCCGGCCCTTCCGCGCCCGGCCGTCCCCCTTGCGGTTTCGCGGCGGTAAATTCGCCGCTATTCACTGAAAAACCCCTTAGATGCAGAAGATTCATATATGCGCGATATTCCCGTAGGCTGCTTGCGGCAGGTGCACACCTGATCACCCTCCGTCCGAAAGGATTCCTCTCGTGCTGCACAAGAAGACCCTCGCCCGGATCGGCGCGGCCGCGGCCGCCGGCGCCGCCGTCCTCGCCCTCTCCGCGACCGGCGCCAGCGCCCAGGACTTCGAGGCCCAGATCATCGGCGGCGACCCCGCCGCCGAGGGGCAGTTCCCGTACATCGTCGCCCTCGCCGACGCGAGCGACCCCTCCTTCAACTACTGCGGCGGGCAGCTCGTGGAGGCGGACGTCGTCCTCACCGCCGCGCACTGCACCGTCGGCTCGGACCCCTCGGACGTGGTGATCCGCCACGGCGACACCGACATCGCCGAGACCGACGTCTACGAGGTCGAGGACATCGTCATCGCCTCGAACTACAACAGCTCGACCATGCGCAACGACTGGTCGCTCATCAAGCTCACCGAGGCGATCCCCGGCGCCGTGACCGTCCCGCTCGCGACCTCCGACCCCAACAACCACGGGACGCTGACCGTGGCGGGCTGGGGCACCACCGAGTCCGGCTCGACCTCCGACGACCTGCTGTACGTGGACGTCCCGTACGTGACCGACGCGCAGTGCCGCTCGGCCTACGGCTCGGAGTTCAACGCCGCCACCATGCTGTGCGCGGGCGACCTCGCCAACGGCGGAGTGGACTCCTGCCAGGGCGACTCGGGCGGCCCGCTGGTGAACGCCTCCGGCGTCCTGGTCGGGATCGTCAGCTGGGGCTACGGCTGCGCCGAGCCCGGCAACCCCGGCGTCTACACCAACGTCGGCGCGCTCTACGCCAACATCAGCACCGCCATCGCGAACCTCTAGATCCGGCCCCCCGGAAGCGGCGGCGGGGTCGAAAGGCCCCGCCGCCGCGGCCTTGTATACTTCTGGACGGCTCTGTTCGCCAGAGTTCGCGGGTGTAGTTCATTGGTAGAATGCGACCTTCCCAAGGTTGAGAGGCGAGTTCGATTCTCGTCACCCGCTCAGGTTTTCTGAAACGGCCGTCCCGGTTCCCCGGGGCGGCCGTTTCCGCGTCCCCGCGCCCCGGGTTTACCGATCACTCTCCTGCACCGCCCCACCTGCGCATAGAGACCCCCTTCACTTTCCGAACGGCCGCAGGTACGATGACCGCATCGAAAGTTTCCGGTACTTGTTCCGAAAGTTTCAGGGCGGCTCCTCGGCGCCCTGACGACGGCCGGGCCGGTCCCTTCATCCCTCGAAAGGAAGACCCTCGATGCGAAATCCCCTTCTCCGTCCCCGGGCGCTGGTGGCCGCGGGCGCGGCCGCGGCGCTCGTCCTGAGCGCCGCCGCGTGCGGCGACAGCGGCGAGTCCGACGCCGACATCACCTGGTGGCACATCCAGAACCAGGACCCGCTCATGTCCACCTGGCAGGAGTTCGCCGACGACTTCGCGGCCGAGAACGACCTCACGATCGACGTGCAGGCCATCGAGAACCAGGCGTTCAAGGACCGCATGGGGACCGCGTCCCAGTCCGGCGACGTGCCCGACATCTTCCACACCTGGGGCGGCGGCGTCCTCGCCGAGCAGGTCGAGGCCGGCCTCGTGCAGGACCTCACCGGGAAGCTCGACTGCATCGACCAGATCAACCCGATCGCGCTGGAGCCGTACACGATCGACGGCAAGCTCTACGGCATGCCGTTCGACGCCGGCGTCGTCGGATTCTGGTACAACGAGGACCTCTTCGCCGAGGCGGGCGTCACCCAGCCCCCGGCCACCTGGGACGAGTTCCTCACCGCCGTCCAGGCCCTCAAGGACGCCGGGATCGCGCCGATCTCCCTCGCCGGCGCCGACCAGTGGCCCGGCCACTACTACTGGACCTACCTGGTGATGCGCCTGGTCGGCCTCGACGGCCTCGAATCGGCCGCCGCCGCCGGCGACTTCTCCGGCGAGGGCTTCGTCCAGGCCGGCGAGCTGCTCGCCGAACTGGCCGCCATGGAGCCCTTCCAGCCCGGCTTCGAGTCCGCGACCTACGGCGAGGCCGACGGCCAGTCCGCGGTCATGGGCGAGGGCCTGGCCGCGATGGAGCTGATGGGCCAGTGGGCCCCGCAGGCCCAGCGCGACAACTCCGGCACCGACGGGCCCGAGAACCTCGGGTTCTTCCCCTTCCCGACGGTCGCGGGCGGCACCGGCACCACCACCGAGTGGCTCGGCGGCGGCAACGGCTACGCGGTCGCCGCGGACGCCCCCGACGAGGCGCTCGACTTCCTGTGCAACTTCATGGAGCCCGAGAACTACGCCCGCGCCATCACCGAGGGCAACCTGACCCCGGTCGCCGCCGACACCGCCGCGGTCGCGCCGGACCTGAACGAGGACACCCAGAAGGTCGTCGACGCGCTCGCCACCGCCACCGGCACGCAGCTCTACCTCGACCAGGCGTACCCGCCGGCGATCGGCGGCGTCATCAACGAGGCCACCGAGGGGCTCATCCTCGGCCAGGTCACCCCCGAGGACTTCGTGGCGATGGTCAACGAGGCCTGGGCGGCCGAAGCGTGACACTCAAGGAGTCCCCTCGGGTCTCCCCGGTAGCGGGGCGCCCGGGCCGCCGCGCGGGCTCAGGCCCGCGCCGGCGGTCCGGGC
>NZ_QFRW01000219.1 GCF_003265355.1 Glycomyces dulcitolivorans
GCGGCTCCGGCCCCCGCGCCCGCCCAGGAGCCGCTGCCCGAGCCCGAGGCCCCCAAGGCCGAGGCCGCTCCGGCCCCGGCTCCGGTCGCCGAGGCCCCTGCGGCTCCGGCCGCCGGTCCCGCGTCCGGCACCGAGGTCCTGCTCCCCGAGCTGGGCGAGTCGGTCACCGAGGGCACCGTGACCACTTGGCTCAAGGCCGTCGGCGACACCGTCGAGGTCGACGAGCCGCTGCTGGAGATCTCGACCGACAAGGTCGACACGGAGATCCCGTCCCCGGCCGCCGGCACCCTGCTGGAGATCCGCGTCGCCGAGGACGAGACCACCGAGGTCGGCTCCGTCCTCGCGATCATCGGCTCCGGCGACACGGCCCCGGTCGCGGCTCCCGCGCCCGAGCCGACGCCGGTCGTGAAGTCCGAGCCGGAGCCCGCTCCGGCCCCGGTCCAGGCGGCCTCCACGCCGACCGCTCCGGCCCCGGCCGTCCCCGAGGTCGCCGAGGCCCCGGTCGCGGCTCCCGTCGCCGCCGCGTCGAAGCCGTCCGGCTCGTACGTGACGCCGCTGGTGCGCAAGCTCGCCTCCGACAACGGCGTGGACCTCTCCTCGGTCTCCGGCTCCGGTGTGGGCGGACGCATCCGCAAGGAGGACGTCCAGGCCGTCATCGACGCCAAGAAGGTCGAGGCCCCCGCGCCCGCCGCCGCTCCGGCGAAGGCCGCTCCGGCCCCGGCCGAGGTCAGCCCGCTCCGCGGCCGCACCGAGAAGATGTCGCGCCTGCGCCAGGCCGCCGCCAAGGCCCTGCTCCAGTCGATGCAGACCACGGCGCAGCTGACCACGGTGCGCGAAGTGGACGTCACCAAGGTGGCGAAGCTCCGCGCGGCCAAGAAGGACGAGTTCCTCGCCCGCCACGGCGTCAAGCTCTCCTTCCTGCCGTTCTTCTCGATCGCCGCGATCGAGGCGCTCCAGCAGTACCCGGTCGTCAACGCCACCATGAACATGGAGGAGAAGACGATCACCTACCCCGAGGCCGAGCACGTCGGCTTCGCGGTGGACACGCCGAAGGGCCTCATCGTCCCGGTCGTCAAGAACGCCGGCGACCTGAACATCCCGGGCCTGGCCAAGCGGATCGCCGAGATCGCCAAGAAGGCCCGCGACGGCGGCCTCGCGCCCGACGACCTGTTCGGCGCGACCTTCACCATCACCAACACCGGCTCGGTCGGCGCGCTGTTCGACACGCCGATCGTCCCCGTCGGGCAGTCCGCGATCCTCGGCACCGCCGCGATCGTCAAGCGCCCCCGCGTGATCAACGACCCCGAACTGGGCGAGGTCATCGCGGTGCGCTCGGTCATGCACCTGACGCTGAGCTACGACCACCGCCTGATCGACGGCGCCGACGCGGCCCGCTACCTCGAAGCGGTCACCAAGCGCATCGAAGAGGGCAACTTCGAACACCAGCTGGGCCTCTAAGGCCCGAGTGAGCAGAGGGGCGCGGCGGGAGCAATCCCGTCGCGCCCCTTCGCTTCTCACAAGCCCGGTTTCGCCGTTGTGATGCATCTGCAAGTTTCCTCCCCAACTCGCGGCGATTACCCGTAACCGGAAACTCGTGTCTTCGTTGTTCCTACAACCCACCTTTTGTGACCCCACGCGGAAGTTAGGAACTCGAATGTCGATCGAGTACAACGAACTCCTCGCCATGCTGATGGAGACGCGACCTGAATTCGCCACAGAGCTGTACAACTTCACCGACGGACCGGACCTCCCCGACTACGACAGCATCACCGTCAGCCGCAGGACCCTCACCCTTCCCGAACACCCCAACCGACTCCGCGTTTGCGTGGCCGCGGCCTACGCCAAGGGCGGCGAGCGGGTCATCGCGATCCTCTTCGACGCAGTCCTCGAACCCGATCCGGTGCAGGCGGAATCGTGGCTCCAGTTCATGACCGACGCCCAGCGGGCGCTCAGCTGCATGGTGGCCTTCGTGGTCCTGTGCCGCGACGCCCGGACCGCCCACTGGGCCCTCTCGTACAGCAAGGTCGGCGACATCGGATGCTATGTACTCCCCGTGGTCATTCCATCCTTGCTCGCGAGCGCCTAGAATAGAACGGGCCCTCGCTGCCGCCCCCACCACGGCGGCGAGGGCCTCTTCGTCTCACTAAACCGTTTGCGCCCCCGGTGAACTGCGGCCACACTCTCCACATGTCCCGATTCGGCGAGACCGTCCCGTACGACGCCACCGCGATCCGCACCGGCTGGGAGACCCTCCCGGAACCGGTGCGCGCCACCGTGGTCAAGGAACTCGGCGGCGAGCCCGCCGACATCCGCATGGCCGGCGGCGGCTTCAGCGGCGGCTTCGCCGCCCGCGTCCGCTCCGAATCGGGCGCCGAACTCTTCGTCAAGGCCGCGGGCGCGGACCGCTCCTGGGCCCTCGCCGCCTACCGCCAGGAGGCGCGCGTCAACACGGCCCTCCCCGCCGGCGTCCCGGCCCCCCGCCTCGAATTCGCCGCCGACTTCGACGACTGGACGGTCCTCGGCTTCGAAGCCGTCGACGGCCGCGCCCCGACCCTCCCGATGTCACCCCGCGACCTCGACCTCATGCTCGACGCCTGGGCCCAGGCCGCGGCCGCCCTGACCCCGGCCCCGCAGGCCCTGCTGGACCTCGGCGTCCACGCCGCCCCGATCGACGACAAGCTCCGCCAATTCACCGGAGTGGCCGGGGGCCTCCAGGGCGAGTTCCCCGTCCCGAAGGCCCTGGAGGGCAGGACGGAACAACTCGCCGCGCTCGAATCAGGCATTGAGAAGGCGATGGAATCCGAAGCCGTGATGCACTTCGACCTGCGCCCGGACAACATGATCCTCGGCTCGGACCGGGCCTGGATCTGCGACTGGAACTGGGTCCAGGTCCACTCCCCCTGGTTCGACACCGTCTGCCTCCTCGTCGCGGCCCACGGCGACGGCCACGACGCCGACGCCCTCTTCTGGAACCACCCCACCGCCGCCGGCGTCACCCCCGAACAACTCGACACCGCCCTCGCCTCCATCACCGGCTACTACCTCGGCGAATCCGACAACGCCCCCATCCCCGACGTCTCCCCCTACCTCCGCCCACACCAACGCTGGAGCGGCCTGGCAGCAGCAGACTGGCTCGCCAACCGCCGCGGCTGGTAACCACATACTGAAATTAGGCTCCCACTCCTTGATATCAAGAGACTAATCTCGTCGTCATGGCAAAAGAGACGGCGAAGTACATCCACGGCCACCACGAATCGGTCCTGCGGTCGCACACCTGGCGGACCGCCGAGAACTCGGCGGCGTACCTGCTGCCGTACCTCAAGACCGACCACCGGATCCTCGACATCGGCTGCGGCCCGGGCACGATCACCGCCGACTTCGCCGAGATCGCCCACGACGGGCACGTGACGGGGGTGGACTACGTGGCAGACGTCCTGCCGAAGGCCGAGGCCGCTGCGGCCGAACGAGGCCTGACCAACACGGCTTTCCAGCAAGCGGACGTCCACGCCCTGAACTTCGCCGACGACACCTTCGACGTAGTCCACGCCCACCAAGTGCTCCAGCACGTGAGCGACCCCGTCCAGGCCCTGCGCGAGATGCGGCGCGTCGCGAAGCCCGGCGGCCTGGTCGCGGTGCGCGACAGCGACTATGCGGCCTTCACGTGGTTCCCCGAATCGCAGGGCCTGACCGATTGGCTCGACCTCTACGAAACCGTCGCCCGCGCCGGCGGCGGCGAGCCCGACGCAGGCCGCCGCCTCAAGTCCTGGGCCCTGGAGGCCGGCTTCCCCGAGACGGCGATCGAGGCCACCTCCTCTACTTGGACCTTCTCCGACGAGCCCGACCGCACCTGGTGGGGCGGCCTCTGGGCCGACCGCAGCCTCCACTCCGACTTCGCCAAGCAGGCCCTAGAGGGAGGCCACGCCACCCGTGAAGACCTCCAAGCGATCTCCGAGACATGGAAGTCCTGGGGCGAGTCCGAGACTTCCTGGCTGATGATCCCCCACGGAGAAATCCTCTGCCGAGCCTGAAGCAGGGGCGCGCGAGCCGGGAGGAACACCCGGCTCGCGCGGACAAAGAGATCTCAAACACAGGCCCCGCCCTCAACCGGCAAAACTGTCGGTGCCGATCCATAACCTCATAGTCACGACCGAACAAGCCACAACTGAACAACAACTGGAGGATTCCGATGGAGACGACCAAGCTCGACCAACCCGAACTCGATCAGCTCGCAGACGCCATCACCGCTCTCGCCGGCGCCCGCCACCGCATCCCGCTCCCCCGGCTCCTCCGCGAGACCGCGCTGAACGTCCTGATCCTCTCCCGGATCGCCTCCAACCGCCTCCCCGACAAGCTCCGCAAGGAAGACGTCGAAGCCGCGGCCGACCACCTGGTCACCCAACTCCGCCACGCCGCCTGGGAACTCCCACCCCCTCCTCCACTCGAATCCCCCTCGCCGCCGGACCCGGCCCCTCCCCCATCGCAACCATCAAGCTAACTTGTTCAAGTTGACTTGATAAATACAACTTGAAGATGTAAGGTCGCGGGATGGCAGGAACCCATCCCGCGACCGACGAATCCGCGACGCGCACGGCCCGCGAGCTGCGCACCGCATTCGGCCGTCTCTACCGACGCTTCAAGGAGCTCTCCGACAACCAGGGGCTGACGCCTTCCCAAGCCTCGATCCTCAGCAGGCTGGGCAAAGAAGGCGAAGCCTCAGCGAGCGACCTCGCCGCAGCCGAGCGCGTCAAGCCGCAAGCCGTCGTCCCGACACTCGCCGCCCTCGAAGAACGCGCCCTGATCCAGCGCCGGCCCGACCCCGGCGACAAGCGCCGCCAACTGATCTCCCTCAGCCAATCGGGCAAGGCGATGTTCGAAGGCGCCCAACAAGAAGGCGACGAATGGCTGGCCCGCGCCATCCAAGAGCGCCTGTCCACCGCAGAACGCAAGACCCTGACCGAAGCGCTCACCCTCATAGAACGCCTCACCAAGCCCTAAACAACTTCCCTTGCATCTCGAAAGGATTGCCATGCCAGTGACCAGCCTCGACAACCGCACCGCCCTCCTGGTGATCGACCTCCAAAAAGGCAGCGCCGCCCGTCCCACCGCACCGCACCCGCTCCCCGAAGTCATCGCCCGCACCGCGACCCTCGCCGAAGCCTTCCGAGCCCAAGACCTCCCGGTCATCCTGACCCGCTTCACCTTCAACGCCGACGGCTCTGATGCCACCCCCGGCCGCACCGACCTCGGCAACCGCGGACCTCAAGCCCTCCCCGAAGGCTGGGACGACATCATCGACCCCCTCGCCGGCCACCCCGAAGACCTCGTCATCACCAAACGAAACTGGGGCTCGTTCTACGGAACCGACCTCGACCTCCACCTCCGCCGCCGAAGCATCACCCACCTGGTCATCACCGGCATAGCCACCAGCCTCGGAGTCGAATCCACCGCCCGCTCAGCCCACGAACACGGCTACAACCTCACGATCCCCACCGACGCAGTAACCGACCTCAACCCCGAAGCCCACACCCACGCCACAACCCGAATCTTCCCCCTAATAGCCGAAACCGGCACCACAGAAGAAGTCCTGGCCCTCCTCAAAGAGCGCTGACCGGCCACCCGACGAACTCGCCGTTCTCTTCATAGACAAGGGCGATGTTCTGGGACTTGAGCAGATCCTCGACATCCGGAGTCGGCTTGCTCGGCAACAGCACCGCGCACCGCTTCCGCTTCGGGTGCAGATGGCGCACATAGTCCAAGAGTTGTCCGATGGCTTGGCGGACATGGCCTCTCGACGCATCGCCTTTGGCCTCGTAGAGGACCAGATCGGTCTCATCGCAGGTGTCGGTGCGCATGATCCCCGGCTCGCCCTTGACTCGGATCTCGAACCGGCAGACGTCATGATTCCGGTCTGCCAAGAACGCCTCGAAGCGTCGGCACAACTCGGCCTCAAGGCGTTTCACCGTGACCGCCTCGCTCGGGGAGCGGGTCGTTTGGGTGTTGAGATTTCGCTCGGGGGCGATCCGGCGGCTTCCCGAGGGCCTCGCATGCTTGCCTCGGTACCGCCCGATTTCGCCGATCGGGGCCCATTGGGTGACCGCGGTCCGGTTCGCGGGCGGTAGGGCGGAGGCCGCGTCCACGATCGCTCCGGTCTTCGGCCGGAGTCGGAACATGAATACGATCCGATCGCGATCGGTGGCGTCGTGCACCAAGCGCTCGTAGACCGGTTCGGCCTCATCGAGTTCGAATTCGCCAAGGTACTTAAACACCTGCGGCCCCTGGCGCCGCTCGCGCGAGGCAACGAACACCCGCAGCGTGGTGCCGTCGGCCCGATGTTCCCTGATGGCCTTGTTTCCGCGCAGCATCTCCTGATGGCCGGTCTGGCCCTGTCCGGTGTACTCGAACACCGGACCGTCGCCGTCGTCGGGCAGCCAGCCGTCGTAGTAGCCGTACTGTTCGCCGCGGCTGGGGTCGGAGAAGATCAGGACCGAATCGGACCGCTTCGCGGGGAGGATGCCGCCTTGCAGTGCGCCGCCCCAGACCGCCTGGATCTCGGTCCGGGTCGCCTCATCTCCTGGTGCGATGTCCTTGCCCTGTGTCATCTGCTGCCGTAACCTCCTGGGACAGGTTCGTAAAGCGAGATTCTATGCCGCAAGGCCACTTGAGAGGGATCGGGCGATGGACAGTGACGTCGTTGTCGTCGGGGGTGGGTTGGCCGGGTTGGTGGCTGCTTCTGAGTTGGTGCGGCTCGGGAAGACGGTGACCGTGGTCGATCAGGAGGGGTCGCAGTCGCTCGGGGGGCAGGCGTTCTGGTCCTTCGGGGGGTTGTTCCTGGTCGATTCGCCGGAGCAGCGGTTCATGGGGATCAAGGACTCGCATGAGCTCGCTTGGCAGGACTGGGTCGGGACGGCCGGGTTCGATCGGCCGGAGGACGAGTGGCCCCGCCGGTGGGCGGAGGCTTACGTTGATTTCGCTTCCGGCGAGAAGCGGGCCTGGCTGCATTCGCTCGGGGTGAAGTTCTTCCCGGTGGTCGGGTGGGCCGAACGCGGGGGGTATACGGCGCAGGGGCATGGGAACTCCGTGCCTCGTTTTCACATTACTTGGGGCACTGGTCCTGGGATCATCGCGCCGTTCGTACGGCTGGTCAGGCAAGCCGCCAAGGACGGAAAGCTTCAGTTCAAGTTTCGGCATCGGGTTGATCAGCTGCTTACAGCGGACGGTCGCGTCACCGGGGTTTCCGGGACTCTGCTTGCTCCTGACGAGTCCGCTCGGGGGGTTTCGACCACTCGGGAGTCGCTCGGGGAGTTCGAGATCAGTGCCGGGGCGGTCATCGTCGCTTCCGGGGGGATCGGGGGGAACTTCGATCTCGTCAGGAAGAACTGGCCGGAGCGGCTCGGGGCGGCGCCGAAGCGGCTCATTTCGGGGGTTCCTGCGCACGTGGACGGGCGGATGCTCGGGATCGCCGAGGACGCCGGGGCGGAGTTGATCAACCGGGACCGGATGTGGCACTACACCGAGGGCATCGAGAACTGGGATCCTATTTGGCCGAACCATGGGATTCGGATTCTTCCCGGGCCTTCTTCGTTGTGGTTGGATGCGACCGGGAAGCGGCTGCCGGCTCCTTTCTTTCCTGGGTTCGACACCTTGGGGACTTTGGAGCACATTGCTACCACGGGGTATGAGTACACCTGGTTTGTTCTCACTCAGAAGATCCTTGAGAAGGAATTTGCGTTGTCGGGGTCGGAGCAGAATCCCGATCTGACCGGCAAGGACGTCAAGTTGCTCTTGAAGCGGGTCCTGCCCGGCGCTCCCGGGCCTGTCGAGGCGTTCAAGAAGCACGGGGCGGACTTCGCGGTGGCGGCGACGCTGCCGGAGCTGGTGGCGAAGATGAACTCGATCAGCGGGGACAACCTGCTGGAATACGAGACGGTCAGGGCCGCGGTCGAGGCCAGAGACGCCGAGATGGGGAACAAGTTCACGAAGGACTTGCAGGTCACGGCGCTGCGGGGAGCAAGGAACTACCGGGGCGACAAGCTGATCCGGGTCGCGTCGCCGCATAGGCTGCTCGATCCGAAGGCCGGGCCGCTGATCGGGGTGCGGTTGAACCTGCTGACGCGCAAGACGCTGGGCGGGCTGCACACCGACCTGGACGGGCGGGTGCTGAAGGTCGACGGGGAGCCGCTGCCGGGGCTGTTCGCCGCGGGCGAGGCGGCCGGGTTCGGCGGGGGCGGGATGCACGGGTACCGGTCGCTGGAGGGCACGTTCCTGGGCGGCTGCATCTATTCGGGACGGCAGGCCGCAAAGGGCGTGGTGAAATAGGTCACGGCATTGTTCGGCCGTGATCGGTGGAGGTGTCCGGAATGTCGCGGCATAGGGCGGTACCAGGCACAGTGGGTCGAGGAAGGGGTCGCAAGGCCCGTCTAAGGTGGGCGATAAGCGGCCTTCCTCACCCGCGAAACCGAGCACTCCTCGCCTACCGGGCGTGGTCCGCTAGCATCCAAGGTTCTGCGGGTGCCGGCCGGACCCACCACCCTTCGGCAGCGCTCGCCGAAGCCGACTCGGATCGCGCGTCGAGGACCGGCACCTCACAACTCGTGGATGGTTGAGCATGAGCGACTTTTACCGCCCCGCCCCGGGCCCCTCGGCCGGACCTCCCGTCGGACCTCCTCCTGGACCTCCCGTCGGGCCTCCGGCGGGTCCCCCTGTCGGGCCCCCGGCCGGACCGCCGCTCGGGCTGCCGCCGGGACCGCCTCCGGGACGCCCGGCCGGTCCTCCCCCGGGCCCGCCGCCCGGAC
>NZ_QFRW01000220.1 GCF_003265355.1 Glycomyces dulcitolivorans
CGCCGCCGCCCTCGGCGGCGCCCTCCACCTCACCTCCGGGCCGTGGCCCGTCACGCTCGCCGCCGCGGGGCTCGTCCTCGCCGCAGCGGGCGCCTGGACGACCGCGCGGGCCGGCGCCTGGCCCGCCACCGACCGGTACGAGGCGTCCCCCGCAGGGGGAGGCGCCATAGCAGAGGACCCGGTGTCGCTGTGGAACGCCCTCGACTCGGGTCAGGACCCCTCGTCGCCTACTATCACGGCATCGGCGCAGGAGAAAGGACCGCGTAGATGAACGTGCTGGAGCAGATCATCACCGAAGTCCGCGCCGATCTCGAGCGGCGCCAGACCGAGACCCCCATCGAAGTCATCCGCGAGCGCGCCGAGGCCGCCCGCGCCCCCCTCGACGGGTACGCCGCCCTCAAGACCGGCGGCGTGAGCGTCATCGCCGAAGTCAAGCGGGCCTCGCCCTCCAAGGGCGCGCTCGCCGACATCCCCGACCCGGCCGTGCTGGCCGCCGAGTACGCCGCCGGCGGCGCCTCGGTCATCAGCGTGCTCACCGAGCAGTCCTACTTCAAGGGCAGCCTCGACGACCTCGACGCCGTGCGCGCGAAGGTCCAGATCCCGGTGCTGCGCAAGGACTTCGTGGTCTCCCCCTACCAGGTCCTGGAGGCCCGCGCCCACGGCGCGGACCTGGTCCTGCTCATCGTGGCCGCGCTCGACCAGGACACGCTCGTGTCCCTGCACGAGCGCATCACCGGACTCGGCATGACCGCGCTCGTCGAGGTCCACACCGAGTACGAGGCCGACCGGGCCATGCGCGCGGGCGCCAAAGTCATTGGCGTCAACGCCCGCGACCTGACTACGCTCGAAGTCGACCGCTCGGTGTTCGAGCGGATCGCGCCGGGCCTGCCCCGGGACGTCGTGAAGGTCGCCGAGTCCGGCGTCCGCGGCACCCGCGACCTGATCCGCTACGCGAGCGCCGGCGCCGACGCCGTGCTCGTCGGCGAAGGGGTCGTCAAGCAGAAGAGCCCGCGCGACGCCGTCCGCGAACTGGTCACCGCCGGGTCGCACCCGGCCACGCCGCGCCCGATCTAGAAGCGAAGGGGAGACAGCCGTGCCCAACCCAGATCCCAGCGGACACTGGGGCGAATTCGGGGGACGGTTCGTCCCCGAAGCGCTCATCGCCGCCCTCGACGAGCTTGAGAAGGCTCACGCCGAAGCGCTCGCCGACCCGGCGTTCACCGCCGAGCTCGACAAGCTCGGCCGCGAGTACGGGAACCTCCCGTCTCCGCTGTACTTCGCCGAGCGCCTCTCCGATGAGACCGGCGTCGAGGTCTGGCTCAAGCGCGAGGACCTCAACCACACCGGCGCGCACAAGATCCGCAACGTCCTCGGCCAGGCGCTCCTGACCAAGCGCATGGGCAAGACCCGGATCATCGCCGAGACCGGCGCGGGCCAGCACGGCGTCGCCGCCGCGACCGCCGCCGCGTACTTCGGCATGGAGTGCACCGTGTACATGGGCGAGGAGGACACCCGCCGCCAGGCCCTGAACGTGGCCCGCATGCGCCTCCTCGGCGCCGAGGTCGTCCCGGTCACGACCGGTTCGCGGACCCTCAAGGACGCCATGAACGAGGCCCTGCGCGAATGGGTCGCCAGCGTCGACCACACGCACTACCTCATCGGCTCGGTCGGCGGCCCGCACCCGTTCCCACAGCTGGTGCGCGACTACTGCCGCGGCATCGGCGACGAGGCCCGCGCCCAGTTCCTGGAGCGCACCGGGACCCTCCCCGACGTCGTCGCCGCGTGCGTCGGCGGCGGCTCGAACGCGATGGGCGTCTTCACCGCGTTCCTCGACGACGAGGCCGTGAAGCTGTACGGCTTCGAGGCCGGCGGCGACGGGTACGACACCGGCCGCCACGCCGCGACCATCACCGCCGGGCAGATCGGCGTCCTCCACGGCGCCCGCACCTTCGTCCTCCAGGACGAGGACGGCCAGACCATCGAGTCCCACTCGATCTCCGCCGGCCTGGACTACCCGGGCGTCGGCCCCGAGCACGCCCACCTCGCCGCGTCAGGCCGCGCCGCCTACGAGCCGGTCGACGACGCCGAGGCCATGGCCGCCTTGGAGAAGCTCGCCCGCACCGAGGGCATCATCTGCGCGATCGAGTCCGCCCACGGCCTCGCCGGGGCGCTGCGCCTCGCGAAGTCCCTGGAGCCGGGCGCGAAGGTCCTGGTGAACCTCTCGGGCCGCGGCGACAAGGACATGGGCAACGTCGTCGAGTACTTCGGCTTCGACGGCGCCTCTGAAAAGCGGGGAGACCACTAGATGCGCGCTGAAGCGGCGTTCGCGAAGACGAAGGCCGAGGGGCGCGCCGCGCTCGTCGGCTACCTCCCGGCCGGGTTCCCGACCCTCGCCGACTCCATCAAGGCCGTCGACATCATGATCGACCACGGCGCCGACATCATCGAGCTGGGCCTGCCCTACTCCGACCCGGTCATGGACGGCCCCGCGATCCAGCGCGCCGCCGACCAGGCCCTCGCCGCCGGGTTCCGCACCCGGCAGGTCTTCGAGGTCACCGAGGCCGTCTCCGGGCGCGTCCCGATCCTCGTCATGACCTACTGGAATTTGGTGGAGCGCTACGGCGTCGACGCGTTCGCGCGCGACTTCAAGGCCGCCGGCGGGGCCGGGCTCATCACGCCCGACCTCATCCCCGACGAGGCCGGCGAATGGATCGCCGCCTCCGACGAGCACGACCTCGACCGGGTCTTCCTCGTCGCGCCGTCCTCCACCGAGGAGCGCATCGCCTCCACAGTGGAGGCGTGCCGGGGCTTCGTGTACGCGCAGTCGGTCATGGGCGTCACCGGCGCCCGCGCCGCCACCTCCGCGGCCGCGCCCGAACTCGTGCGCCGCACCCGCGCCCACACCGACCTGCCGATCGGCGTCGGCCTCGGCGTCCGCTCGGGCGACCAGGCCGCCGAGATCGCCTCCTACGGCGACGCCGTCATCGTCGGCTCCGCGATCGTCAACTGCTACCTCGACACCGACGACGTCCCGGCCGGGCACCAGCGCCTCGCCGAACTCACCGCGGACCTCGCCGAAGGCGTCCGCCGCTAGTCCACATCGGCCCCGCAGACCCGGTCTGCGGGGCCGGATTCTGCCCGCAGTCAGGCCCGCGCCCGGCCGCTCCGCCACCACCCGATAGGTTTTGCGACGTGGACCTTGCTTCAATCCCGAGCCCTTCCGAGTCGGTCTGGCACCTCGGCCCCATCCCGATCCGCGCCTACGCGCTGTGCCTCATCGCCGGCATCGTCGTCGCCTGCTGGATCGCCGAGACCCGCATGCGCCGCCGCGGCGCCCCCGAGTGGGCCGTCCTCGACCTCGCCGTCTGGGCCGTCCCCTTCGGCATCGTCGGCGGCCGCCTCTACCACGTGTTCACCAGCCCCGACGCCTACTTCGGGCCCGACGGCGACCCCTGGAAGATCCTCGCGGTCTGGGAGGGCGGCCTCGGCATCCCCGGCGCGATCCTCCTCGGCGGCGTCGGCGTCTGGCTCGGCTGCCGCCAGCTGAAACTCCCCTTCACCATGGTCGCCGACGCGATCATCGTCGGCATCCCCGTCGCCCAGGCCATCGGCCGCCTCGGCAACTGGTTCAACCAGGAGCTGTACGGCAAGCCCCTCGACGCCTGGTGGGCCGTCGCCATCGACCTCGACCACCGCGTCGCCGGCTACGCCAACTACTCGACCTTCCACCCCACGTTCCTGTACGAACTGCTGTGGAACCTCCTCGCCGTCGCCCTCGTCCTCTGGCTCGCCGACCGCCGCTGGAAGTTCGGCGCCGGCCGCGGCGTCGCCCTCTTCGCGGCCCTGTACTGGACCGGCCGCTTCTGGATCGAGGGCCTGCGCATCGACCCCGCCCAGGACTTCTGGGGCCTGCGCCTCAACCAGTGGGTGAGCATCGTCGTCGTCGTGTTCGCCCTCGCCTACCTCCTGCTCGTGCGCGGCAAGCGCCAGGTCTTCGTCTTCGAAGGCGCCGACCGCGTCGCCGTCGACTGGGACTCCGACGCCGCCAAAGAAGCCGGGTACGTCGACGGCGCCCTGCCCAAGGGCGTCCTCCTCACCGCCCCCGCCGATGAGGACGGGACCCCCGACGGCGACGAAACCGAGGACACTCGACCCGAGGAGGACGGCGTCGCCGACGAGCCGTCCGAAGAACCGTCTGAAGAACCGTCCGACGAGCCGTCTGACGAACCCCAGGCCGACGCGGGCAAGCCCCGCGACGACGCCTGACCGACACCGCTTCCCCCGGGCAGGTGCAGATGCATAACCGTAGAGCCGTAGTCGTCGGCGCCGGCGTCGCCGGGCTCGCCAGCGCGATCGTGCTGTCGAAGCTCGGCTGGCGGGTGGCGCTCCTGGAGCGGCGCGAGCGCCTCAAAGGCGACGACCTCGGCATGATCCTGTGGGCCTCGGGCGTGCGCGCTTTGCGCGCGCTCGGGGTCGACGCGACCCTCGACGCCGCCGGGACCCCGGTGGACCGCTTCGAGATCCGCAACGAGGACCGCCTGGCCAGCTCCTTCGCCGGCGCCATGCTCGGCGCCGACGACGGCACCCCGTCCGTCATGGTCCACAACGCGATGCTCTACGAGGCGCTCGTGTCGCGCCTCGGCGACAGCGTCGAGGTCCACCCCGCGACCCAGGTCGACCGCATCGACATGGTCGACCTCGCCGCGGGGGACAAGTCCCGCCGCTGGGACGCCGACCTCATCGTCACCGCCGACGGCATCGACTCCCCGACCCGCCCGCTCATCGCCCCCGGCTCGCCCACCGTCGACGCCGGCGTCGTCGTCTTCCGCGGGACCATCCCCGCCCACCGCGCCCCCGAACGCTCCGCCGAAGCCGTCGAGATCTACGGCCCCGACCGCCGCCGCTTCGGCTACGGCGACCTCGGCCACGCCGGCGCCTGCTGGTGGGCCACCGTCCCCGGCGGCATGCGCCCCGAGTCCCCGCAGATCCAGCACGAGCTCATCAACCGCTGGTTCGCCGACTGGCCCGCGCCCGTCGGCAAGTACATCGCCGCCACCCGGCCCTCCGAACTCACCCAGCAGTCCGTCCGGTACGTGTGGCCCGTCCCCGGCCGCCTCCACCAGCCCGCCGGGAACGGCGGCATCGTCCTCATGGGCGACGCCGCCCACGGGGTCGCCCCGATCCTCGCCCAGGGCGGCAGCCTCGCCCTGGAGGACGCCGTCACCCTCGGCTGGGCCCTGCGCCGCACCCCCGAGTCCGTCCCCGACGCCCTCGCCTCCTACGACCGGGCCCGCCTGCCGCGCCTCAAGCGCGTCGCCCGGCTCTCGCGCCGCGTCCACACCATCGCCTCCGGCGGCCGCGGCGTCACCCGCGGCCTCCTGCGCGCCGTCCCCGACTCCTGGGTCCAGAGCCAGGCCGCGTCCCTCGCGGACTGGCAGCCGCCCCGCTGACCCGATACCTTCGAGCCCATGCAGATCCGCGACGCCGCCCCCGCCGACTGGCCCGCCATGTGGGCGTTCATGCGCCCCGTCATCGAAGCGGGCGAGACCTACCCGTGGCCGCCGGACACGACCGAGTCGTGGACGCGCACCTACTGGATGGAGCGCCCCCGCCCCGCCTCGCGGCTCGTCGCCGTCGTCGACGGGCAGGTCGCCGGCACCGTCGAGATCCACCCGAACCTCCCCGGCCAGGGCGCGCACGTCGCCAACGCCGGGTTCATGGTCGACCCCGCGTTCGGGCGCCGCGGCATCGGCCGGGCCCTCGGCGAGGCCGCCCTCGCCCGCGCCAAGGACGACGGCTTCCACGCCATGCAGTTCAACGCCGTCGTCGCCACCAACGTCCACGCCGTCAAGCTCTGGCACTCCCTGGGCATGCGGACCCTCGCCCTCATCCCCGGCGGCTTCGACCACCCCAAAGAGGGCCTGGTCGACATGCACCTCATGTTCCGGGAACTGTGAGACGCGCAGGAGCCGAGTAGCATCGCCCTCACCATGAACGAACTGCGCGAGTCGATCCGCTCCCTCGGAATCGCCGACCCGGAGACCGCCGTGGCCGTCCACGCCGTCGCCGGCGCCGACCCCGCCCTCCTCGGCCCCGAACTCCCGCAGGGGTTCGACGGCGTCGCCGACTGGCTCATGACCGGGTACCTCACCCCCGGCAGCCCCCACCTCGAACGCGCCGCCGCCCGCACCGCCGAACTCCTCGGCGAGGAGCCCGACGAGGCCGCCGACGCCGTGCTCGCACTCGTCGTCGTCCGCCCCCGCACCCGCTACGACCTGCGCGCCGGCACCCACCTGGGCGAGGACGACATCGACGCGGTCCTGCCGCGCCTCGAAGCCGCGGGCCTCGTCAGTCCCGCCGCCAACCCCCTCGACCCCGACAATCCCTTCTGGACGTTCACGGACCGCTTGGCGCGCTTCCACTACGCGGTCCTGCGCCCGCACCTGCCGCGCTGGCGCCGCGGGTACATCTCGGAGAAGCTGTGGCGGATGAACCGGGCCCGCTTCGACCGGTACGTCGCCCGCCCCGAGTTCCTGAACCTCGCCCGCGAATGGACCGCCGACGCCGCCGGCGCGTCCTCGACGACGCGGATCACCGTCCCCGACCCGCGGTACCGCCAGATGCGGACCCTCGAACTGTCCGCCTGGGACGCGAAGGGCGAACTGGCCGCGCTGGGGACCGTCCGGTGGCGGTTCAAGATGGTCGAGCGCCAGCTCAAGCGCCTGCGCTACGTCAAGCGGCTCCTCGGCGACCCGGACGTGCCCCTCTACTGCGTCGCCTCCCGCTTCGAGCCGGAGATCACCGGCGACCCCGACCCGGGACTGCGCGCCGTCACCCCCTCGGAACTCCTCGCCGCGGTGCCCGACAGCGCCCCGAAAACTGCCCCTGACGGTGACTTAGACCCCATTTCCCGCCTGGTGGGGGCCGAAACGCGGCGGGTAGGCTGAAGCAATTCTTCCCCGTACCCGGACAACCGAGGAGTGACGATGGCGGCAAGCGTGGACGCGGTAGTGGCGGGAGCCGGTGGCTTCATCGGCGGGCACCTGGTGGCGAGCCTCCTCGCCGAGGGCAAGACCGTCCGGGCCGTCGACGTGAAGCCCCTCGACGAGTGGTACCAGGTCCACACCGAGGTGGAGAACCACCAGAAGGACCTCGCCGACCTCGCCAACTGCCACGAGACCATCGGCGACGGCGCCGCCGAGGTCTACAACCTCGCCTGCAACATGGGCGGCATGGGCTTCATCGAGAACAACAAGGCCCTGTGCATGCTCTCGGTCCTGCCCTCGACGCACATGCTCATGGCCGCCAAGGAGTCCGAGGTCGGCCGCTTCTTCTACTCCTCCTCCGCGTGCGTCTACGCCGGGTACAAGCAGACCGAGGCGAACATCGCCCCGCTGAAGGAGGAGGACGCCTACCCCGCCGACGCCGAGGACGGCTACGGCTGGGAGAAGCTGTTCTCCGAGCGCATGTGCCGCCACTTCCGCGAGGACTTCGGCCTGGAGACCCGCATCGCCCGCTACCACAACATCTACGGGCCGGTCGGCACCTGGGACGGCGGCCGCGAGAAGGCCCCCGCCGCCACCTGCCGCAAGATCGCCGTCGCGGCGCTCACCGGGCAGAAGGAAGTCGAGATCTGGGGCGACGGCGAGCAGACCCGCTCGTTCACCTACATCGACGACTGCGTCCACGGCACCAAGATGTTCACGCGCGGCGACGTCACCGAGCCGCTCAACCTCGGCTCCTCCGAGCTGACCACCATCAACAACCTGTACTACCTGGTCGCCGACATCGCCGGGATCGACATCGAGCTCAAGCACGTCGAAGGTGCCCTGGGCGTCCGCGGCCGCAACTCGGACAACACGCTCATCCAGAAGTACTACGGCTGGGAGCCCTCGATCTCGCTGCGCGAAGGCATGTCGAAGACCTACGCGTGGGTCTACGACCAGGTCAAGGCCACCTACAACCTGTAATGGCCGACCCCAAGCTCCGCCGCGTCGACGTCCTCGGCGTCGGCGTCTCCACCGTCGACCAGCCGATGGCCCTCGCCGAGGTCACCCGCTGGGTCGAGACCGGCGAGCGCCACTACGTGTGCGTCACCGGCGTCCACGGCGTCATGGAGTCCCAGCGGGACCCCGAGCTCCTCGCCATCCACAACGCGTCCGGGCTGACCACGCCCGACGGCATGCCGATGGTGTGGGCCGGGCACAAGGCCGGCGCCGAGTGGATGGACCGCGTCTACGGGCCCGACCTGATGCTCAACGTCCTCTCGCGGGCCGCCGAGCGCGGCTGGTCGTCGTTCCTCTACGGCGGCAAGGACGGCGTGCCCGAGCTCCTCGCCGAGAAGCTCGCCGAGCGCATCCCCGGCGTCAAGTTCGCCGGCATGTACTCCCCGCCGTTCCGGCCCCTCACCGAGGACGAGGACGCCGAGATCGTCAAGCGCATCAACGACTCCGGCGCCCAGCTGGTGTGGGTGGGCCTGTCCACCCCCAAGCAGGAGCGCTGGATGGCCGCGCACCGCGACAAGTTGAACGCCCCCGCCCTCTTCGGCGTCGGCGCCGCCTTCGACTTCCACGCCGGCCTCGTCCCGCAGGCCCCGCCGTGGATGCAGCGCAACGGACTCGAATGGTTCTACCGGCTCACCAAGGAGCCCAAGCGCCTCTGGCGCCGCTACTTCCAGAACAACCCGGCGTACCTGCGCGAGATCCGCAAGCGCCCGCCGTTCCTGCGCGACTAGACGACTCCAACCGCCGCCCGGCCTCGAACGAGGCCGGGCGGCGGTGTCGTACCCCCGTGGCAGGGTTGAAACCGGGGGGCCCACCGATGTC
>NZ_QFRW01000221.1 GCF_003265355.1 Glycomyces dulcitolivorans
CCCGGTCGGGCCCGCCGCCGCCGTTCACTCGGGCTGCGGCTCGCGCCACATCGGATAGAGCCACGGGCCGCCGTCTTCGAGGCCGTACCGGTCGCCGAGCGGCTTGTAGCCGAGCGTCCCGTACAGCTTCGCGGTCTGCGGCGAGACCGCCTCCAGGTAGGCGGGGATGCCGTCGCGGTCCAGGATGCGGTGGTGGCGGCGGAGCATCGCGGACGCGATCCCCTTGCCGCGCCGCCTGCTGCGCACCCCGACCAGCGCCACGTAGTGGTGCGGGGCCTCGGGGTGGTGGTGCTCCATGACCCGGTCGAGGTGCCGGAACTTCTCGGTGTGGGGTCCGCACGCGGCCAGCAGGCGCTCGTCGTAGTCGGGGATCACCGGCGGGGCCGCGGTGTGGTCGAACCACACCACCGCGCCGTCGAGGTCGCCCGAGGTGACGACGCCGCCGTGGCCGAGCGCGTGCTCCACGAACAGCTCGAACTGGCCGCGGACCGCTTTGAGCCGCTCGTCCGGGTCGTCGACGAGCCATTTCGCGGTCGGCAGGTCGTTGAACTCGTCGGCGAGCATGGCCGCCACGGCCCCGTACGCGCTAACGCTCACCCGCGGCTCCAACCGGGACCGCGGCCCGCTCGGCCGCCTGGACCAGCGGCGCCTTCGCGCCGTGGCCGATTCCGGAGTAGACCTCGGGGCGGGCCTTCTTGAGGAACAGGGCCCAGAGCGCGCCCAGCGCCGCGAGGATCGCGAAGACGACCGGCACCAGCTTGGGCAGGAGCGATCCCTTCTCGACGCCGAGCAGCGTGTGGAAGTGGATGACCGACAGGTACAGGACCCCGCCCATGGCGAGGATCGCCAGGACCGGTGCGATCCGGCTGGCCCACAGGGACTCTTCGCGCCGATCCCGCGCGAAGTAGGCCAGGACCGCGATGGCGCAGGTCAGGATGAGCGCGATCAGGCCGATGCCCGAAGCGGTGCCCAGGTAGTAGAACAGGTGGACCACCGGGTCGAGGCCGAGCACGGCCCACAGGACGATCACCAGGCCGCCGGCGACGGTCTGGGTGATCGAGGCGGCGACGGGGGCGCAGGTGCGCACCGAGGTGCGGCCGAGCCAGGAGAAGACGACCTGCTCGCGGCCGAGCGCGAAGAGGTAGCGGGCGGTCGTGTTGTGGAAGCTCAGCGCCGCTGCGGTGACCGAGGTGAGCAGCAGGATCCGGCCGGTCGTCTCCCACGCGGGGCCGAGCTGGTCCCCGGCGAGGGTGAACATGAGGTCGAAGTCGGCGATGGCCGAGGCGACCACGTTGTCCGCGCCCGCGGCCGTGATGATCGACCACGACGAGACGATGTAGATGAACGCGAGGATGAGGACCGTGGCGATCGTGGCGCGGGCGACGGTGCGCTTGCGGTCGCGGGCCTCTTCGCCGTAGACGGTGGGCGACTCGAAGCCGATGAAGCCGATGACGGCCAGGGCGAGGACGGCGCCGGCCGCCTCGCCGCTCAGCGCGCTCGGGGAGAACGCGTCGAAGGTGACCCCGTCCGCGGCGTTCGCGAAGTTGGAGGCGCTGAACACCAGGACGACCGCGACCTCGACGGTGAGGAGCACGGCCAGGATCTTGGCGTTGATGTCGACCGCGCGGGTGCCGAGGAGGCCGACCAGCAGCCAGGCGACGAGCGCGAAGGCCCACCACGGCAGGTCGATCCCGATCGAGGCGAACAGGCCCTGGGCGACGTAGCCCAGGTAGCCGTAGAGGCTCACCTGGAGGGCGCAGTAGGAGGTGGCGGCGACCCATGCGGCGGCGACGCCGGGGACCCGGCCCAGGCCCCGTGCGACGAACGCGTACATGGCGCCGGCGTTGGCGATGTGGCGGGCCATCGCGGTGTAGCCGACGCTGAACAGCAGCAGGGAGGCCGCGATGATGACGTAGCCGAGCGGGATGCCGATCTGGCCGGCCACGGCGAACATGACGACTACACCGCCGGCGATCACCGTCAGCGGCGTCGCCGCGGTGAGGGAGAAGTGGAGCAGGCTGAGCGTTCCGAGTTTGTCGCGGGCCAGGGCGGACTGGACCGCACTGGTGGTCGAGGGAGCTGACATGGGGCGTGACTCCTAATTTCGTCTTGCTAGAGGTTGCCGGTGATGGCGGTGTCCGCCACTGCGGCGGTGAGGTGCCCGCGGATCGCCTGGAGCGGCGCGGGCAGCACCCTCAGGTGCCCCTCGGCGTATTCGCGCGCGCCGGAGGGCATCTGGGAGTACAGCGATTTCGACAGGCCGACGGACTCGGTCAGCGCGAGCAGGAAAGCGTCGAGCAGGGGCATTCGTCGGTCCATCGTGGACAAATAGCGGCGCAGCCTGGCCAGCGGCGCCTGGGCGATGAGGGCGTCGGCCGCGTCATAGGTGACCTGCACCTTGCCGAGCCAGCGGCTGCGCTGCTCGCCGCGCACCATCAACCCGGCCACCACCATGTGCTCGGCGGTCTTGGTCTGGGTGTCGGAGATGGCGAGGTACTCCAGCCACTCGGGCACGGCGAGGTGGTCCGGCTCGCCCTGGACGAGCTCGGTCAGCCACAGCCCCAGGGAATCGCGCGGCGGTCCGCCGCGCGGCTCCGCCAGGACCAGGTCGCGGCCCGCGTGGCTCCGCACCGCGAGATGGCCCGAGAACACCAGCTCCGCCAGCAGCGCCGCGCCGAGACCCAGGCCGATCACGCGAGGCGCGACCGCGGGTTTGTAGAAGTCGTGGTAGGCGGTGATGAGAAAGGCGTCGTACACCAGCCGGGGGGTGGGTGCGTCGGGCACCGGGAGTGATCCTTCCAGTACAGGAGCGTTCGATCGGATTATGATACGGTCACGCGTTTTCGCGATTGGTATCGGTATTCCGACTATTTCCCACCTGCTAGAAGGCTTGTTGCCAATTGGCGCGCTCTACCCTCTGCGGGAAGGAAACGCACTGAAGCTCCGCACGAATTGGACAGTGCGGAGCTTCGGCGGGCGTGGTGCTATTGCGGCGGTTCGGGCAATCGATTGTCGATTGGACCGGCCCCTGGTCGCAACCGGTGCGGTCTCAGCCGACGACGTCGCAGTAGGGCTGGACCGTCTCGACGATCGTGGGGCCTTCGGCCTCTTCGACGCCGAAGAGCGAGGCGGCGTCGCGGGCGAGCTGCTCCTCGTCGGCGCCCTCGGCCGCGGACCGGCACAGCTCCTGCGCGCCGTCGACGATCTCGGCGGCGGTGACGTCGGGGGCGAGCTCCTGGATCTCGGCGGCGAGGTCGGTCGGGAAGTCGGGGGCGAGGTCGCCCAGCGACTCCTCCAGGTCGGGCAGGGTGGGCGTGTCGATGGGCAGTTCCCCTTCGCCGCAGGCGGAGAGCGCCAGCGCGGTGCCGAAGGCGAGTGCGAGCGCGGCGATCGTACGTCGCGTCGTGCGAACGGTTCGTGCCATGTGAACGGCTCCTTTGCGAGACTTGCGGCCACGGTATCAGGACAATTGCGGACCAACGAGACCTTTCCACATGCGTTCGGTCACAAGGAGGCTGCGGCGAAGCGGCTCGCGAGGTGCGCGAAGGCGCGGGCGAGTTCGGGCGGTTGCGCGGACTCGATGCCGGCGTCGAAGCGGCCGAAGGAGGCCGCGAGCGCGGGCCAGGACCAGGAGCCGAGGGCGACGCGGCAGCGTTCGGGGCCGAGGGCCTCGACGCGGCCGCCTTCAGAAGCAGCACTGTCCAGGAACGGGGCGATGGTGTCGGCTGAGCGCAGGAGGACCGCTTCGCCGCGGCAGGGCCAGTCGGGGCCGTCGGCGCCGCGGAAGCGGGCGCGGATAAAGGCGGTCACGTCGCCGCCGGGCAGTTCCCTTGGGGTGAAACGGGGTCCGGCGGGGGTGCGGGGCGCGATGCGGTCGACGCGGAAGACGCGCCAGTCGTCGCGGTCGAGGTCCCAGGCGACGAGGTACCAGCGGTCGTTCCAGGTGACGAGGTGGTGGGGCTGGGTGCGGCGCCGGGTGCCCTGGTGGTCGAAGCGCAGCTCCTCGCGGTCGCGGACGGCCGCGGCGAGGGTGAGGAGCACGTCGGTGTCGATCGGCGCGGGCAGGGGCCCGCTGGGGACGGCGGCGACCTGGACGGCGTCGACGCGGCGGCGCAGGCGCGGGGGCAGGACCTGGCGGATCGCGGCGAGGGCGAGCGCCGCGGCCTCCTCCATGCCGGTGCCGGTGGCGGTCCGCAGGGCCACGGCGAGGGCCACGGCCTGCTCGTCGTCGAACAGGAGCGGCGGGAGGGCCGAGCCGGGTTCGAGCCGGTAGCCGCCGTGGGGGCCGCGGACGGCGGTGATGCGGTAGCCGAGGTCGCGCAGGCGCTCGACGTCGCGGCGGACGGTGCGCTCGCTGGCGTCGAGCCGTTCGGCGAGCTCCGGGCCGGTCCAGTCCGGGCGGGTCTGGAGGAGCGAGAGCAGGCGCAGGACGCGCGACGAGGTTCCGGTCATGGCTCAGATCCTGCCACCAGGAGCGGACACTACCTGTCCTGAATGCGGAACACGCTGGTGCGGCACCGGGCGAGAGGCGCCCGGGACGATCAGATGGAGCAACCGATGAGCGTGAACACCACTCCGCACCTGAACTTCCGCGGCGAGGCCCGGGAGGCCCTGGAGTTCTACGGGTCCGTGTTCGGCGGCGACCCGGTCGTCACCACTTACGGCGACATGGGGGCCGCGCAGGACCCGGCCGAGGCGGACCTGGTGGTGTGGGGGCAGGTCGCGGCCCCGAACGGCTTCCGGGTCATGGCCTACGACGTGCCGGCGGCGCTGCCCTGGAGCCGGGGCGAGGACCCGTTCTTCGTGTCGGTCCGCGGCGACGGCGTCGAGGAGCTGGCCGGGCTGTGGGAGGGCCTTGCGAAGGGCGGCACCGTGGTCCAGCCGTTCGGGCCCTCGGTGTGGGCCGCGGCGTACGGCATGGTGAAGGACCGGTTCGGGATCTCCTGGGTGCTGGACGTGCCGAACTTCTAAGCGAACTCGACGGTCACGTGCAGGCCGCCGTCCCGGTTCGGGACGGCGGTCAGCGCCGCTTCATGGACGCGCGCAACGGATTCGACGATGGAGAGGCCGAGGCCGACGCCGCGGACGGACTCGATCCGGTCGCGGCCCTCGCCGCGGCGGAACGGCTGGAAGAGCGCGTCGACCTCGTAGGCGGCGACGGCCGGGCCGGTGTTGCGGACGGTGAGGCGGGCGCGGCCCTCGACCGTGGCGGTGTCGACGGCGAGGGTGCCGCCGGGGTGGTTGTGGCGGACGCCGTTGGCGATCAGGTTGGCGACCAGGCGCTCCAGGAGCGCGGCGTCGCCGGTGACGACCGCTTCGGCGGCCGAGACGTCGACGGCCACTTGGGCTTCGGCGGCTTCGGTCGCGAACTGGTCGGCGACGTGGGCGACGATGTCGGCCAGGTCGACCGGGACGGGGTCGGCCACGTCGCGGTCGGCTCCGGCGAGGGTGAGGAGGCCGTCGATGAGGCGCTCGTGGCGCTCGTTGACGGCGAGGAGGTTCGCGGCGAGGCCGCGCACGCGGTGCCCGGCGTCGGGTTCGGCCGCGGCGACTTCGAGGAGGGTCCGGTTGATCGCCAAGGGGGTCTTCAGTTCGTGGGAGGCGTTGGCGACGAAGCGGCGCTGGCCCTCGAAGGCGCGGTCGAGGCGGGCGAGCATCCCGTCGAAGGTGTCGGCGAGGCGCTTGAGCTCGTCGTTGGGGCCGTCGAGGTTGATGCGCTCGTGGAGGGAGCGGTCGGCGACGCGCTGGGCGGTGGCGGTGATGGCGTCGATGGGGCGCATGACGCGCCCGGCCATGAGGAAGCCGAAGCCGACCGCGAGGACGCCGATGACGGCGAGCGCGACGGCGGAGCCGAGCAGGATCGCCTGGAGCGTGTCCGCGTTGGCGGCCTCCTGGCGCTCGATGAGCGTGGTGATGAAGGCGCTGAGCTGGTCCTCGGTCATGCCGATCTCGGCGCGGGCCTGGGAGAGGAAGTCGATCGACTCGTCGGGCCCGGGCAGGTTCGCGGTGATGTGGCTGCGCACGATCAGGTAGACGACGGTGATGAGCGCGGCGCCGGCGGCGAAGAACGCGCCGCCGTACCAGAGGGTGAGCCTCGTGCGGAGCCTCATGGCCGGTCCTCCCTGACGACGTATCCGGAGCCGGGGACGGTCTCGATGACGGGCGGGTCGCCGAGCTTGCGGCGCAGCGTCATCATCGTCACCCGGACGACGTTGGTGGCGGGGTCGATGTGCTCGTCCCAGACTTTTTCGAGCAGCCGCTCGGAGGAGACGACGGCGGCGCCGGGGCGCAGCAGCTCGGCGAGGACGCCGAACTCCTTCTTGGACAGCGGCAGGTAGCGGCCGCCGCGGAAGACCTGGCGGCCGACCGTGTCGAGGGTGATCCCGGCGCGTTCGAGGACGGGCGGGGCGGCGGGGGCCGTGCGCCGGGCGAGGGCGCGGACGCGGGCGACGAGCTCGGCGAACGCGAAGGGCTTGGCGAGGTAGTCGTCGGCGCCGAGGGACAGGCCGTGGACGCGGTCGTCGACGCCGGCGGCGACGGTGAGCATGAGGACCCGGGTCGAGTGCGGCCCGGCCACGACCTTGCGGGTGAGGTCGTCGCCGCCGACGCGGGGCAGGTCGCGGTCGAGGACCGCGACGTCGTAGTCGTAGGCGGCCAGGCGCAGGCGCGCGGAG
Organism: Glycomyces dulcitolivorans; assembly: GCF_003265355.1. Taxonomy (GTDB): domain Bacteria; phylum Actinomycetota; class Actinomycetes; order Mycobacteriales; family Micromonosporaceae; genus Glycomyces; species Glycomyces dulcitolivorans. Next base: position 6,675 of record NZ_QFRW01000221.1, read on the forward strand.
TCGCCGTCGTAGCAGACGTCCACGGCCATGCCCTCGCCGCGCAGGCCCTTCGCGATCGCGTCGGCGAGCATCCGCTCGTCCTCCACCACCAGTACGCGCATCCCGGCTCCTCCCCCGTCCGTGACGATGCTGCCAGGCCCGGTGTAAGCGCGGCGTAAGCGCCCGCGCTGACGCAGACCACATGCGGCCGCGGCTTCACTTGCGGCGTCGATCCCAGAACGAACGGAGACGCCACGATGAGACGAGTATTGCTCGCCGCGGTCGCGCTGTCGGCCCTTGCGCTGATCGCCGCCTGCGGTTCAGAGCCCGAAGAAGGGGTGGCCAGCACCGGGGGCGCCGCCTCCGAGGAGGCCACCAATGAGGAGGTGAGCCAGGAGGAGGGCCTCCAGGACTTCGCCGAGTGCATGCGGGAGCAGGGGGTGGACTTCCCCGATCCCGATCCGGACGGCGGCTTCGAGGGCGCCGAGGAGCTGCGCGAGATCATGGAGGACGAGCCCGAGGCGGTCGAGGCGTGCCAGGAGCACCTCGCCTCGGACGACCAGGACCTGGACGACCCGGAGGTCCAGGCGGCGCTGCTGGAGTTCTCGCAGTGCATGCGCGACAACGGGGTCGAGGACATGCCCGACCCCGGCGAGGACGGCTTCGGGCCGACGCTCCTCGAAGAGGGCGGGGCCGACCCGGACTGGGACGCCGCGCTGGAGGCGTGCCAGGAGCTCCTCGCCGAGATGAGGGACCAGTGAGGCGGCGGACGGCGGTGATCGCGGCCGGGTCCGCCGCGGCGGTCGGCCTGGCCGCGGCCGGGGTCGTGTACACGGCCGGCGGCGACGAGCCGGCGGCCTCGGCCGAGGCCGCGGGCGCGACGGCCACGGTGGAGCAGCAGGACCTCGCCAGGTCCGAGGAGGTCGTGGGGACGCTCTCGTACGGGGAGGCGCACACGCTGACCGGCGCGAAGCCCGGCGTCGTGACGTGGCTGCCGGAACCGGGCACCGTCATCACGGCGGGCGACGCGGTCTACGACGTCGACAACGCGCCCGTGGTCGCGATGACCGGAGACCTCCCCTTGTGGAGGAACCTGGCGCCGGGGGTCGAGGGACCCGATGTGGCGCAGCTGGAGTCGAACCTGGTGGACCTCGGGTACGAGGGGTTCACCGAGGACGACGCGTACACCGACGCGACCGCCGAAGCGGTCGAGGAGTGGCAGGAGGACCTCGGGACCGAGGAGACGGGGACCGTCGCCGTCGGGGACGTCCTGTTCTCCCCCAATACAGTGCGGGTCGCCGACCAGCTTGCGGCCGTCGGCGATCCGGCGAACGGGCCGGTCCTGGCGTACACCTCGGACGAGCGGCGGGTGACCGTCCAGCTGGAGATCGCCGACCAGGACCTGGTCGCAGTGGACCAGGCCGTGGCAGTGGTCCTGCCGGACGGGACCGAGGCCGCCGGGACGGTGTCGGCGGTCGGCCAGACCGTCACCGGCGCGGAAGAGGGCTCCGACGGGCCCGAGACCGTCGAGGTCACCGTGGCCGTCGATGACCAAGCGGCCCTCGGGGACCTCGTGTCCGCGCCGGTCACCGTCGAGCTGGTCTCGGAGGTCCACGAAGACGTGCTCACCGTGCCCGTGGAGGCCCTGCTGGCGCTCCGCGAGGGCGGATACGGGGTCGAGGTCGTCGACGACGGCACGACCCATCTGGTGCCCGTGGAGACGGGCGTGTTCGCCGACGGGCGCGTCGAGGTCTCCGGGGACCTGGAGGCGGGCATGGCCGTGGCGGTGCCGTCGTGAGCGTCGTGGTGCTGGAGGAGGTCTCCAAGACCTACCCGGGCGTCACGGCCCTCGACGGCGTGTCGCTGGAGATCGGCGAGGGCGAGCTGGTCGCGATCGTCGGGCCCTCGGGCTCGGGGAAGTCGACGCTGCTCAACCTCGCCGGGACCCTCGACAGACCCACGTCGGGGACGGTGCGGGTCGCGGGCGAGGGCGTCTCGGCCCTGTCGGACCGGCGGCTCTCGCGCCTGCGGGCCGCGGAGCTGGGCTTCGTGTTCCAGCAGTTCCACCTCTCCCCGGGCGTCCCGGTCCTCGACAACGTCGCCGACGGGCTCCTGTACCGCGGCGAGCCGCGGGCGAAGCGCCGCGAGGCCGCCGCGGCCGCCCTCGACCGGGTCGGGCTCGGGCACCGGACCGGGCACCGCCCGCACCAGCTGTCCGGCGGCGAG
>NZ_QFRW01000222.1 GCF_003265355.1 Glycomyces dulcitolivorans
GAGTCGGCCCGCCGGGGCCCGCAGGGCGCGGGCGGCGGCGCGAAGGCCTCTGCCGGCGGCGCGGACGCCCCTGCCGGCGGCCTTGAGGGCGCGCCAGGGGAGGAGGGCGATGCGGCGGAGGAGGAGCAGCACGGGAGCGGGTCGTCCTTTCAGGTTCTCATTTTCGGCTCGGCGGCCCGGTCGGGGCGGAGGCGGTGTCGCGGTTCTTCAGGTCGGCGGCCCGGTCGGGAGTGGTCTTGCGGGTCTTCACGTCTGCGGCCCGAGCGGGGGCGTGAGCGCCCAGTATGCACCCGGATGCCGGCGGGTGCGCGGTGCCGCTGGGGGACCGGGCTGAATGCGAGTATTCCCTAGTTTCGTTCCCGCGGGCAACGCCTCGGGGCCAATAATTCTCCCCGACTGCCCGCTACCAGCGGGCGCTCGGATCGTTCCCTATAACGGATCGGTGGTTGCCACGAGCAAACTCGCGTCGAGAAGGCTTCACGTCCGCGCCGGGGGCAGGAGACACGGCCTTGCCCGGGCACATGCGGAGTGCCAGTTCCCATCACGGCAGGTAACCGACTGAGATGGGGGTGACACTGTGAGGCCGCTGGGCAATTGTGCCCGCGCACCAGCGCGCCACAGCCCGGCATACGGGGGCTGAACGAAAGTTGACCGACAACGTGGATACGACAACGGCATCGCACGCCGCACTGACCTCCCCTTCACTGGTTGGAAACGAGAGACCCGGATATCCGGCCCCATCCGACGCGGTCGGGTTCGAGCCGTTCGGGAATGAGACATCGGCATACCTGCAACCGTCCGATATGGATAATCGATCGGCGGTCCCCGGCGACGGCCCCGCCGCCCCGCCCCGCGCCCTGCTCCCCGCGGGCGACGTCACGTTCCTGTTCACCGACATCGAAGGCTCCACACGCCTGGCCTCCGGCCTCGGCGCCGAGCGCTACCGGATCGTCCTCCACCGCCACCGCGCCCTGGTCCGCGAGGTCCTCCAGGCGACCGGCGGCGTCGAGATCGACACCGAGGGCGACTCGTTCTTCGTGGCCTTCCACCACGCCGCCGACGCCTGCGCCGCCGCCGTCGGCATCCAGGGCGCCCTCCGCGGCGCCACTTGGCCCGACCAGGACGGCGCCCCGCTGCGCCCGCCCGTCCGCATGGGACTGCACACCGGCGAGGCCTGGCCCTCCGCCGGCGGCTACGCCACCCCGGAGGTGCACCGGACCGCCCGGATCTGCTCGGCCGCCCACGGCGACCAGATCCTCGCCTCCGCCGGCTGCGCCGCCGCCGCGGGCCTGGCCCCGGAGTCGATGCGCCGCCTGGGCGACTTCGAACTGCGCGGCCTGCCCGGCGCCACCGAACTGGTCCAGCTCACCGCCCCCGGCCTGCCCGACGACTTCCCGCCACCGCGCGTGCGCCCCCGCCACCACAACCTGCCCCACGCCCTGAAGCCCCCGGTGGAGCGGCCCGAGGACGCGCGCGAACTGGACCGGGCCTTCGCCGTGGGCCGCATGGTCACCCTCAGCGGCCTCCCCGGCTGCGGCAAGACCACCTTCGCCAAAGCCTGGGCCCGCAAACGCCTCTCCTGCTACGAGCACGGCGTCTGGTACTCCGACGCCGGACCCGACCTCGGCAAGGCGCTCCTGGCCGCCCTGGACCTGCGCTCCGAGCCCTTGCGGGACCCGATGGCCACGGTCACCGACCACTTTCGCGACCGCCGCGCCCTCCTCGTCGTCGACGGCACCGACCAGCTCGGCGCCGAACGCCGCAACGAGCTCCTGCTGCTCCTGGAGTCCTGCCCTGACCTGCACCTCCTCGCGGTCGGACGCCGACCCCTCGACCTGCCCGGCGCCGTCAAGCGCGCCCTGGACCTGCCCGCCGGGACCGTCGGCGCCGCCATGCTCGCCGGGTTCTGCGAGGACCGCGGCGCCCCGTGGACGGCCGCCGACTGCCGCGGCCTCGCCGCCGCGGTCGAGAACTTCCCGCCCGCGCTCCTCGCGCTCGCCGACCTCGTCGCCCTCGCCTCCCCGCAGACCGCGCTGCGCCGCCTTAGGGACGACCCGGTCGCGGTCCTCGACGCGGGCGGGCGCTTCCGCGAGGCCATCGACACCGCCGTCGCCGCGATCTCGGGCCCGGCCCGCGCGGTCCTCCTCGAACTCGCCGCGCGGGAGCTGGGCGCGAGCGTGGACGAGGTCCTCGACCTGTGCCGCCAGAGGGACGGCAGCCTCGAAGCGCTCGTCGAACTTGTGGACGCGGCCCTCGTGGTGATCGAGCGGCCCGCGATGGACCAGGCGGTCTACCGGGTGCCCGCGCCGCTGCGCTGGCTCCTGGCCGGCCCGGACCCCGAACCGGCCCCCGCCCCGCTGGGCTTCGCCGAGCGCCTGGTCCACCCGGTCGCCTTCGACGCGCCGAGGCTGAGGGCGGTCGCCTTACGACGCACGCGCGGCGGCGGGCCCCACGCCCGCCGCCGCCGCTCCTGCGCGTCCCGTGGGGCGTGTGCGATGCTGAGGCCGTGACTGACAGGCAACCGGGGCCGCTCGACCGCTCCCGCTCGGAGGCCGCCGCACAGCGCGCGGCCCGTGTCATCCCCGGGGGCGTGAACTCGCCGGTCCGGGCCTTCCGCGGAGTCGGCGGGACGCCGGTGTTCATCGCGGAGGCCAAGGGCGCCCGCATGACCGACGTCGACGGCAACACCTACATCGACCTCGTCGGCTCCTGGGGCCCGCTCATCCTCGGGCACGCCCACCCCGCCGTCGTCGACGCCCTCGCGCAGGCCGCCGCCCGCGGCACCTCCTACGGGGCGCCCACGGTCGCCGAGATCGAGCTCGCCGAACTCATCGTCGAACGCACCCCGTGCGAGATGGTCCGCCTCGTCTCCTCCGGCACCGAGGCCACCATGAGCGCCGTCCGCCTCGCCCGCGCCGCCACCGGCCGCGACAAGGTGATCAAGTTCGCCGGCTGCTACCACGGCCACGCCGACTACTTCCTCGCCGAAGCCGGCTCGGGCGTCGCCACCCTCGGCCACCCCGACTCGCCCGGCGTCCCCGCCGCCGCCGCGGCCGACACGATCGTCGTGCCCTACAACGACATCAACGCCGTCGAAGCCGCGTTCGCCGCCCACCCCGGCCAGATCGGCGCGGTCATCACCGAAGCCGTCCCCGGCAACATGGGCGCGATCGAACCCCTCGACGGCTTCAACGAGAAGCTCTACGCCGTCACCCGCGCCCGCGGCGCGCTCCTCATCTCCGACGAGGTCATGACCGGCTTCCGCGTCGCCCCCGGCGGCCTCGCCGCTCCCGCCGACCTCTACACCTACGGCAAGGTCATGGGCGGCGGCCTCCCCGCCGCCGCGTTCGGCGGCCGCGCCGACCTCATGTCCCGGATCAGCCCCGCCGGGCCCGTCTACCAGGCCGGGACCCTCTCGGGGAACCCGCTCGCCGTCGCCGCCGGCCTCGCCACCCTCCGGCTCTGCGACGACGCCGTCTACCGCACCCTCGACGACACCGCCGCCGAGCTCCAGCGGATGGCCGGGGCCGCGCTCTCCAAGGCCGGCGTCCCCCACTACGTCTCGGCGCCCTCGAACCTCTTCTCGGTCTTCTTCGCCGAAGGGCCCGTCACCAACTTCGCCGAAGCGAAGGCCCAGGACGCCGCCGCGTACGGCGCGTTCTTCCACGCCATGCTCGACCAGGGCGTCTACCTCCCGCCGAGCGCGTTCGAATGCTGGTTCACGTCCGCCGCGATCGACGAGGAAGCCCTGTCACACATCGAACAGGCGCTGCAACCCGCCGCCGAAGCCGCGGCTAAGGTGCGCTCATGAGCGGCTCCAAGACCATCGTCCACCTGCTGCGCCACGGCGAAGTCCACAACCCGGAAGGCGTCCTCTACGGCCGGCTCCCGGGCTACGGCCTGTCCGAGCTCGGCAAGGAGATGGCGCTCGCCGCCGCGGAGAAGCTCTCCGGCCGCGACATCGTCCACGTCGGCTCCTCCCCGCTCCAGCGCGCCCAGGAGACCGCCGAACCCGTCGCCGCCTCCCACCGCCTCCACGCCGTCACCTACGACGGCGTCATCGAGGCCGGGAACTCCTTCGAAGGCCTCAAGGTCGGCGTCGGCGACGGGGCGCTGCGCCAGCCCCGCTACTGGTGGCGCCTGCGCGACCCCTTCCGCCCCTCCTGGGGCGAGGCCTACCTCGACATCGCCCGCCGCATGATGGACGCCCTCGACAAGGCCCGCGCCGCCGCCGACGGCGCCGAAGCGGTCGTCGTCTCCCACCAGCTCCCCATTTGGACGGTCCGCCGCTTCGCCGAGCGCAAGCGCCTCTGGCACGACCCGCGCAACCGCGAATGCTCCCTCGCGTCCATCACCAGCTTCGTCTACGAAGGCGAGACCCTCGCCCGCATCGAGTACTCCGAGCCGGCCGCGCACCTCGTGCTCAAGTCGGCCACGGCCCGGCGGGCCAAGGGCGCCTGACCGTGGGCCTGCGGCGGAGGACGATGCTGGGCGCTGCGCCACTGCTGGCCCTCGCGGCGTGCAGCGACGGCGGCCAGGACAGCAACCGCGTCAACGAGATCAACCGCGACCGGTACGTCTCCGGCGACGGCTCGAACTACCGGTGGGAGGACCCCGCCGACCGCTTCGAGGCCCCCCGCCTCCAAGGCGAGGACCTCCACGGGAACCCGATCGACACGGACGACTGGGCCGGCAGCGTCCTCGTCGTCAACTTCTGGGGCGCCTGGTGCCCGCCCTGCGTCGCCGAAGCCAAGTACCTCGTCGAGGCCGCCGCCGCGTTCGAGGGCCAGAACGTCCAGTTCGTCGGCGTCAACATCCGCGACAGCCTCGACGCCGCACTGGCCTTCGAGGAGCGCTGGGGCGTCCAGTTCCCGTCCATCAGCGACGAGGCCGGACGCATCGCCGACGACTTCATCGACTTCGGCCTCTCGCCGACGACCATCCCCGCGACGATCCTCATCGACGCCGAGCACCGCGTCTTCTCCATCTGGCGCGTCCGGTTCCGAGACGTCGAGACGATCACCGCAGACGTGACCAAAGCCCTGGAGACCTGATGCGCACGCCGAACAACCCCGCCATCCGCAAGGCCGCCAAGGGCGCTGTCATGGCCGGAACCGCGGCCATCGCCGCCGTCGCAGTGACCGCCCTCGTCAAGCGCCGCATCGACAACCCCTCCCGCAAGCACCTCGAACCCGCACCTCGTGAGGACGCCGAATGAACCTGGCAGAGACCGCGGCCTCCGGACTGCACCGCTGCAAGGAGGCCGAATGAACCCGGCTGAAACGGCCGCCTCCGGCCCGCTGCTCCTCGCCTTCGGCGTCGCCGCGCTCGCCGGGCTCGTCTCCTTCGCGTCCCCCTGCACGCTCCCCCTCTTGCCCGGATACGTCTCCTACGTGACCGGCATGAGCGGCACCGAACTCGACGGCGCCGCGAAGGCCGACCGCCGCACCGGACGCGTCCTCACCGGCGCCCTCCTGTTCGTCGCCGGATTCACCGCCGTCTACACCGTCGTCGTCTTCGCCCTCCAGAGCGCCGGACGCGCCCTCCTCCAGAACACCGGCGCCCTCGAAACCGTCGCCGGGATCATCATGATCGCCATGGGCCTCATGTTCATCGGCCTCATCCCCACCCGCGGCGGCTTCGCCCCCAAATGGCGTCCCGCCGTCGGCCTCGCCGGCGCGCCCCTCTTCGGCGCCGTCTTCGCGCTCTCCTGGATCCCCTGCACCTCACCGGTTCTCGCAGCGATCACCAGCCTCGCCGTCATCCAGGACGGCACCGCCCGCGGCGTCGGCCTCATGATCGCCTACTGCGCCGGCCTCGGACTCCCCTTCGTGCTCTTCGCCGTCGGCATGCACCGCCTCGCCCGCGCCCTCGACTTCCTCAAGCGCCACGGCCGCGCCATCGCCATTGCCGGCGGCATCATGCTCATCGCGGTCGGGCTGATGCTCGCCACGGGAGCCTGGGGCGACTTCACCAACTGGTTGCGCGCGACCGTCGGAACCGGGGTGAGCGTCCTGTGACCGCCACCCTCACTCCCGCCCAGCGTAAACCCAAGGCCGCCAAGCGCTTCCGCGCCTTCTGGCGCCGCTGGTGGCACCAGCTCACCGCCATGCGCACCGCGCTCATCCTCTTGCTCGCCCTCGCCCTCGCCGCCATCCCCGGCTCGACGTTCCCCCAGCGGTCCATCAGCACCGTCGACGTCGCCGGCTACTTCGACGAGCACCCCGACCTCGCGCCCTGGCTCGACCGCCTGTGGGCCTTCGACGTCTACACCTCGCCGTGGTTCTCCGCGATCTACCTGCTCCTCATGGTCAGCCTCGTCGGCTGCATCCTCCCGCGCCTGAACGTCCACTGGAAAGCCCTGCGCGCCAAGGTCCCCGACGCCCCCGCGCGCATGTCGATCCTCCCGTACCACCGCGTCCTCGACCCCGGAGCCGACGCCAACCAGGGCCGCGCCCGCGCCGTCCTCAAGCAGCAGCGCTGGCGCACCGCCGTGCGCGAGCACGAGGACGGCACCGTCGTCATCGCCGCCGAGAAGGGCTACCTGCGCGAGACCGGGAACCTGCTGTTCCACACCAGCATCATCTTCATCCTCGTCGGGGTCGCCCTCGGCAGCCTCATGAGCTGGTACGGGAACCGCATCCTCTCCGAGGACAAGTCCTACTGCAACAACCTCCAGCAGTACGACGAGTACGGCCTCGGCGCGTGGGTCGACGAGACCGCCCTCCCGCAGTTCTGCCTCACCCTCAACGCCTTCGACGCCGAGTTCACCGACGGCGGGCCCACCGCCTACGACGCCGACGTCACCTACGAGGCCGACGGCGAGACCGGCGAGTACGGCCTCGAAGTCAACCACCCCTTGAACATCGACGGCACCAACGTCTTCCTCATCGGCCACGGCTACACCGCCGTCGTCACCTACACCGACCGCTACGGGCAGACCCAGACGCTCCACCAGGAGTTCCTGTCCATGGACGCGGCCCTGAACTCCGAGGGCGCCTTCAAGTTCCCCGACGTGAACGTCGACCCCGAGACCGGCGAGGTCGACGAGGACGCCGAAGTCGGCTTCGACGCGATCCTCGTCCCCACCTTCGACGACTCGACCGCGATGCTCCTGGGCACCGACCCCGAGCTGAACAACCCGGTCCTCGCCCTCACCGCGTACACCGGCGACCTCGGCCTGGGCGACGGCCTGCCCGAGTCGGTGTACTCCGTCAACGAGGACCAGATCGCCTCCGGTGAACTGGAGCAGGTCAACGACGACGTCGAGGTCATCGGCGTCGGCGACTCGATGACCCTCCCCGACGGCACCACCCTCACCTTCGACGGCGTCGAGCAGTACGCCGTCCTCCAGGTCCGCCACGACCCCGGCGGCCCCGTCGTCCTCGCGGGCGCGGTGCTCCTCCTGCTCGGCCTCCTGCCCGGGCTCGCCGTGCGCCGCAGGCGCTACTGGATCCGGTGGAACCCCGACGGCACCGTCGAGACCGCCGGCCTGAACCGCAACGACTTCGACGGCCTTGACGAGGAGTGCGACGAGCTCACAGCCGCGATCGCACCCGGTTTCGAGCCGCCGGGAACCCACACCGACAAGTCCGGGAGTGATGAATGACCGGTGCAGAAGCCGCGAACGCCCTGTTCGTCGCGACGATCCTCATCTACGCGGCGGCGATGTTCTCCTACGCCGTCGAATACGCCTTCGACAAGCGGGCGCCCAAGCGCGCCAAGGCGCTCGTCGCCGTGGGCGGCGCGTCCGACACCGACACCAGTGCAGACGTCGCCACCGAGGCCCCGATCAGCCCCGCCGCCGCCCGCGGCGCCGGGCGGCTGGGCCTGGTCCTGACGTTCCTCGGCACCGCGGCCCTGGCCGCGAGCATCGTCACCCGCGTGATCTACACGGGACGGTGGCCGTGGGGCAACATGTTCGAGTACACGGTGGGCGTCGCCCTCGCGGGCATGGTCACCTGGCTGTGGCTCGTCTCCCGCGGCTCCGTTCCGCGCCGCCTGGGCCTGTTCGCGACCTTCGCCGTGACGATGGTCCTCGGCACCTCGGTCCGCGTGTACACCGAGGCCGGGCCCCTGGTCCCGGCCCTGGACTCGTACTGGATCATCATCCACGTCACCGCGGCCATCGCCTCCTCCGGCATCCTGCTCATCGGCTGCGTCTTCGCGATCCTGCACCTGCTCAAGCGCAGCTTCGACCGCCGCGTCTCCGACGGCAAGCCGATCCGCTTCCCCCTCAACATCGCCGAGCGCCTGCCCGACGCGACCGCCTTGGAGCGCTTGACGTTCAAGATCCACGTCTTCGCGTTCCCGCTCCTGACCTTCGGCATCATCGCGGGCTCGGTCTGGGCCCACCTCGCCTGGGGCCGCTACTGGAACTGGGACCCCAAGGAGGTCTGGGCCTTCATCGCCTGGGTCGTCTACGCCGCCTACCTGCACGCCCGCGTCTCCGGCCGGTCCGCCAAGGCGAACGCGCCCTGGCTCGCCATCCTCGGCTACGCGGTCATGCTCTTCAACCTCACCGCAGTGAACCTCGTCTTCAGCGGACTCCACTCCTACGCCGGAGTCTGACACCGAGACGCAGTCCGGGCCCCTTGCGCGCCAGTGCAAGGGGCCCGAACTCCGTTCTGTTCAAGAAGCGCGGAAGCGAAGAACCTCGGCTTCCCAGCGGCGAGGTCACGCCAGCGGGTCGTCCTCGTCCTCGAACCGGGCCAGACCCCAGACGTCCTCGTCCTCGGTCAGCCACGACTCCTTGCCCTCGCCGTCCTCACCGTCCGCTCCACCGGGACGGCCGCCACCGCCGCCCATCATCCCGGCGCCGCCGGCACCGGCGGTCTTCCCGAAGAGCCCCTGGCCCTTCCCGAGCCCGGCCCCGCCGGCACGGGCCCCGCCCGCTCCGGCCCCGGCTCCGGCGCCGCCCGCCGGTCCGAACTGCCCCATCCCGGAACC
>NZ_QFRW01000223.1 GCF_003265355.1 Glycomyces dulcitolivorans
CGCCGCCGTAGCGGGCGCGCGGGGCGGCGCGGCGGGTGCGGTGGGCGGTGGATCCGGCGGTGCGGCCGGAGCCGAGGAGGGCGCGCAGCGGGGCGAGGGTGTCGTTGGCGACGCGGCCGGACCAGACCAGGTCCCACAGGGCCGCGGTGAGTTCGGCGTCGGTGAACTCGGCGAAGCCGGCTTCGCGGACGCGGTCGGCGAGCTGGCGGAAGAAGAGCCCGTAGCCGCCGTCGAGGGCGGCGAGGATGTCGTTGTGGAGGTCGGTGGCGTCGAGGGGCTGCGGTTCGGGCAGGAGCAGCGGGGCGGTCTCGGCGGGGTAGAGGGCGATCCAGCCGTCGCTGCCGGGGAGGGCGCCCGCGCCGGCCCAGAGGACCTCGCCGGAGGCGGTGAGTTCGTCGAGCATCGCGGGGCGGTAGTCCTCGACGCGGGCGGGGAGGATGAGCCGTTCCAGGGCGGAGGCGGGGACGGCGGCGCCTTGGAGCTGCTCGACGGCGCGGGCGAGGCCGTCGACGCCTTCGAGGCGGGGGTCCTCTGATCCCTTGCCGCCCAGGTGCTGCCAGGTGGGCAGGTATTCGGCGAGGGCGGCGGGCGGGACGGGTTCGAGTTCCTTGCGGAGGGCGGCGAGGGAGCGGCGGCGCAGGCGGCGCAGGACGGTGGCGTCGCACCATTCGAGGTGTTCGCCGCCGGGCCGGAACTCGCCTTCGACGAGGCGGTCGGGGGCGATGCGGCGCAGGGCGGGTTCGGCGACGGCGGGGCCGAGGCCGAAGCGGGCGGCGGCGTCGGCGGTGGTGAAGGGGCCGTGGGTGCGGGCGTAGCGGGCGAGGAGGTCGCCGAGGGGGTCGTCGACGGGTTCGGTGAAGGCGTCGGGGAGTCCGGCGGGGAGTGCGGTGCCGAGGGCGTCGCGCAGGCGCCCGGCGTCTTCGACTGCGGCCCAGTGGGGTTCACCGGCGACCTGGACGCGGATGGCGCGGCCGGTTTCCTCCAGCGTTGCGGCCCAGGCGGGTTCGGCGCCGCGGGCGGCGAGTTCGGGGTCGGTGAGGGGGCCGAGGACGCGGAGGAGGTCGGCGACGCTCTCGGCGTCGCGGGCGCGGCGGTCCTCGGTGAGCCATTGGAGTTCGGTCTCGACCTGGGCGAGGACGTCGGGGTCGAGGAGGTCGCGGAGCTCGACCTGGCCGAGGAGGTCGGCGAGGAGGCGGGAGTCGAGGGAGAGGGCGGCGGCGCGGCGTTCGGCGAGCGGGGTGTCGCCCTCGTACATGAACTGGGCGACGTAGCCGAAGAGGAGGGAGCGGGCGAAGGGCGAGGGGTCGGCGGTGGTGACCTCGACGAGGTCGACGTCGCGGGCCTGGAGGTCGGTCATGAGTTCGGTGAGGCCGGGGACGTCGTAGACGTCTTGGAGGACTTCGCGGACGGCTTCGAGGATGATCGGGAACGTCGGGAAGTGGCCGGCGACTTCGAGGAGCTGGGAGGAGCGGAGCCGCTGCTGCCACAGGGGCTGGCGTTTGCCGGGCTGGCGGTGCGGGAGGAGCAGGGCGCGGGAGGCCGCTTCGCGGAAGCGGGAGGCGAACAGCGAGGTGCCGGAGACGGCGCGGGTGACGGTGTCGGCGATGGTGTTCGGGTCGAAGACGAGATCTGCGGCGCCGACGGGCGCGTCGGTGAAATCGGTGTCGGGCAGGCGCAGGACGATGCCGTCGTCGTGGTGCATGAGCTGGGGGTCGACGCCGTGGCGGTCGCGCAGGCGCTCGCCGAGGGCGAGGGCCCACGGGGCGTGGACCTGGGCGCCGAACGGGGAGTGGACGACGATGCGCCAGTCCCCCGTCTCGTCGCGGAAGCGTTCGATGACGACGGTGCGGTCGTCGGGGACGCGGCCGGTGGCCTCGCGCTGCTCGGCGAGGTAGGCGATGGCGTTGCGGGCGGCGAAGTCGTCGAGTCCGGCGGCGGCGAGGCGCTCGTGCGCGGCCGCGTCGTCCATGGCGGAGAGTTCGCGGACGAAGGCGCCGAGGCCGCGGCCGAGTTCGAGGGGGCGGCCGAGGCCGTCGCCGTGCCAGAACGGGAGGCGGCCGGGCACGCCGGGGGCCGGGGAGACCATGACGCGGTCGCGGGTGATGTCCTCGATGCGCCAAGAAGAGGTGCCGAGGGTGAACACGTCGCCGACGCGGGACTCGTAGACCATCTCCTCGTCGAGTTCGCCGACGCGGCCGCCGCCGCGGCCGGTGGCGGCACCGGCCAGGAAGACGCCGAACAGGCCGCGGTCGGGGATGGTGCCGCCGGAGGTGACGGCGAGGCGCTGGGCGCCGGGGCGGCCGGTGACGGTGCCGGCGGTGCGGTCCCAGACCAGGCGCGGGCGCAGTTCGGCGAACGCGTCGGAGGGGTAGCGGCCCGCGAGCATGTCGAGGGTCGCGTCAAATGCGGAGTCGGGCAGGGACGCGAAGGGGGCGGCGCGGCGGACGAGGTCGAGGAGGTCGCCGACGTCCCATTCGTCCATGGCGGCCATGGCGACGAGCTGCTGGGCGAGGACGTCGAGGGGGTTGGCGGGGACGCGGAGGGCCTCGATGCGGCCGTCCCGCATGCGCTCGGCGACGACGGCGGACTGGATGAGGTCGGAGCGGACCTTCGGGAAGAACACGCCGCGGGAGACGGCGCCGACCTGGTGCCCGGCGCGGCCGACGCGCTGGAGGCCGGAGGCGACCGAGGGCGGGGCCTCGACCTGGACGACGAGGTCGACCGCGCCCATGTCGATGCCGAGTTCGAGGCTGGAGGTGGCGACGACGGCGGGCAGCCGCCCGGCCTTGAGGTCGCCTTCGACCTCGGCGCGCTGCTCCTTGGAGATCGAGCCGTGGTGGGTGCGCGACAGGACCGGCGGGGCGCCCGCGGCGGCGCCCGAGCCGCCCATGGCCGCGGCGGGGCCGTGGTCCTCGGGCAGCGGGGCGCCTTGGCGGCGTTCGTATTCGATCTCGTTGAGGCGGTTGGAGAGGCGTTCGGCGACGCGGCGGGCGTTGGCGAAGACGATGGTGGAGCGGTGGGCCTCGATGAGGTCGACGATGCGTTCCTCGACGTGCGGCCAGATCGAGCCGGTGCGGCGCGGGTCGGGCGAGGTCGGCGAGGCGGGGGCGTCGCCGAGTGCGGACATGTCCTCGACGGGGACGACCACGCGCAGGTCCCAGCGCTTCTCGGACGGCGGCTGGACGACGGCGACGTCGCGCCGCGGTGACAGGAACCGGGCGACCTCGTCGACCGGACGCACGGTGGCGGAGAGGCCGATGCGGCGGGCGGGCCGGTCCAAGCGCGCGTCGAGGCGCTCCAGGGAGAGCGCGAGGTGCGCGCCGCGCTTGGTGCCGGCGACGGCGTGGACCTCGTCGAGGATGACCGTCTCGACGCCGGCGAGGGCGTCGCGGGCGCCCGAGGTGAGCATGAGGAACAGCGACTCGGGCGTGGTGATGAGGATGTCCGGGGGCCGGTTGGCGATCGCGCGGCGCTCGTTCTGGGGCGTGTCGCCGGAGCGGATGGCGACCCGGATGTCGGGCTCGGGCAGGTCGAGGCGGCGGGCCTCGGCGCGGATGCCGTCCAGGGGCGCGGCGAGGTTGCGCTCGACGTCGACGCCGAGGGCCTTGAGCGGGGAGATGTAGAGGACCCGGCAGCGCCGCTTCGCGTCGGCGGGAACGGGCGCGGTGGCGAGGGCGTCGAGGGAGGACAGGAACGCGGCGAGGGTCTTGCCCGAGCCGGTGGGCGCGACGACGAGGACGTCCCGGTCCTGCTCCAGGGCCTCCCAGGCGCCCTGCTGGGCGGTGGTGGGGGCGCCGAAGGCGTCGGTGAACCAGGAGGCCGTGGCCGGGGAGAACCGCGCGAGCGACGGGTGGGGGCCGGGTGCTCGCGGTGCTCTTCGGGACATGCGCTCAATGGTGCCTCGGGGGACCGACAGCGGCGGCCGAATCGGGCCGGGAGGCGCGGCGGCGGCGCGTCAAGAACGCGTATGGAACGCCGAGCCGGGTGTCAAAAACGCGTATGGATTCACGTAAATATGCTTCGGGCCGGGCATTCCGGAGGCCGTTCGCGCTAGCGTGCGGCACCGGAAGGGAGCTCACGTGACCGCTCAAACCAGCGAGGGCAAGCTCGATCGGAAACCCGTCGGCACGCCCCCGCGCCACCCTGGAAAAGGCGGCCCGCTGCGCCTGGCCCTCGTCGTCGGCGCCCTCGGCGTCGTCTACGGCGACATCGGGACCAGCCCGATCTACGCCCTCCAGACGATCTTCAACCCCGCGGACCCGCACCCCGTCCCGGTGAACACGGCGAACGTCTACGGCATCGTCTCGCTGATCTTCTGGTCGGTCACGATCATCGTCACGGTCTTCTACGTCGGCTTCGCGATGAGGGCCGACAACGACGGCGAGGGCGGCATCATGGCCCTCATCACCCTCATCCGCCGCCACGCCTCCGGGCGCGGCCGCAAGGCCGCCCTCCTCCTCGCCGCCCTCGGCATCTTCGGCGCCGCCCTGTTCCTCGGCGACTCGATGATCACCCCCGCGATCTCGGTCCTGTCGGCCGTCGAGGGGATCAAGACCATCAGCTCCGGCCTGGAGTCGTTCATCATCCCCGTGACCGCGGTGATCATCGTCCTCCTGTTCGCGGTCCAGAAGCGCGGCACCGCCGTCATCGGCCGCTGGTTCGGGCCGATCATGATCGCCTGGTTCAGCGCCCTCGCGCTCCTGGGCGTCGGCGGCATCGCCGGCAACCCCGAGATCCTCCGCGCCCTGTCCCCCACCTACGCGATCGACTTCGTCTTCGGGAACTTCGGCACCGCGTTCTTCGCCCTCGCCGCGGTCATCCTCGCGTTCACCGGAGCCGAAGCCCTGTACGCGGACATGGGCCACTTCGGGCGCAAGCCGATCTCCCGCGCCTGGATCCTCATCGTCTTCCCCTCGGTGATGCTCAACTACATGGGCCAGGGCGCGCTCATCCTGGAGGACACCGCGAACGTCTCCGGGTCGTTCTTCCTCCTCGCGCCCGAGGTCCTGCGCATCCCGCTGCTGGTCCTCACCACCGCCGCCACCGTCATCGCCGCCCAGGCCGTCATCAGCGGCGCGTTCTCCGTCGCCGCCCAGGCCTCCGAGCTCGGCTACCTCCCGCGCCTGCGCGTCGCGCACACCTCCGAGCACTGGTACGGCCAGATCTACGTCCCGTGGATCAACTGGCTGCTCATGGTCTCGGTCCTGGTGCTGGTCTTCGCGTTCCGCACCTCCGAGGCGCTCGCGTTCGCCTACGGCATGGCCGTCATCGCGACGATCGTCATCGTCGTGATCCTGTTCCTGTACATGGCAAGGACCCGCTGGAACGCGCCGAAGTGGGCGCTGGCGACCGGCGGCGGGCTGATGGTGCTCATCACCATGACGTTCCTGGCCGCCAGCTCGACGAAGATCATCCACGGCGCCTGGCTGCCGCTGCTCATCGGCCTCCTCGCGTTCACCGTCATGATCACCTGGCAGCGCGGCCGCGAGGTCGTCACCGCCGAGCGCGAGAGCCGCGAAGGGTCGCTGCGCGAGTTCGTCGACAAGCTCCGCGAAGGCGAACCGAAGGTCGCCCGCGTGCCCGGGACCGCGATCTTCCTCGACCGCGGCAAGCACAGCGCACCGCTGGCCATGCGCTCCAACCTGGAGCAGAACCACGCCCGGCACTCGCAGATCGTGATCCTCTCGGTCGAGACCGAACCGGTCCCGCGGGTCGCCGAGGGCGACCGGCTCACCGTCGACCAGCTCGGGGACGACCGGGACGCGGTCATCCACGTGACCGCCCGCTTCGGCTACATGGAGACCCCGGACGTACCGCGCGCCCTGGAGGCGATCGAGCCCGAGCAGGCCGAGGGCCGCCGCCTCAACCTCGACCGGGCCACGTACTTCCTGTCGACGATCCAGCTCAAGCCGGGCAAGGAGAAGACGATGGCGATGTGGCGCAAGCACCTGTTCATCGCCACCGCCCACATCACCGCCGACGCCGCCGAGCACTTCCGGCTCCCGCGCGACCGCACGATGATCATCGGGTCGCACATCGAGGTCTAGGCGGGCTCGCGGCCGGGGGCGTACTGCTCGGCGTACTCCCCCGCCGCCGGGACGACGGTGATGACGTCGACCATGACGCCGTCGGGGGCGGCGACGATGAAGTGGCGCTGGCCGAAGTCCTCGGTGCGCAGGGTCAAGAGCTCGGTCAGGCCAGCCCCGCCGACGAGGCGGGCGTGCTCGGCGTCGACGTCGTCGACCTCGAAGTTGAGCAGCAGGCCGCCCTGGAGGCGGTTGCGGTGCCCTTCGGGGACCGTGGGGTGCGCGGCGTCGAGGATCGCGAGTTCGAACTGCGGGGCGTCGGGGCGCTGGAGGCTCACGTACCAGTCGGCGGTGAAGACCGCCTCGAAGCCGAAGTGGCGGATGTAGAAGTCGCTGGCGGCGGCGACGTCGCCGGTGGCGAGCACCGGGTAGAAGCCGGTGAGTTTCGCGGTCATGGAGTGGGCCTTCCTCTTCGAGTTTCACATACCCTGGGTATGTGGAATTCGATGTTAACATACCCGGGGTATGCGAAAAGGGGGCCGGATGAGCAGGGCCGAGCAGCGGGAGGCCACGAGGCGGGCGCTCCTGGAGGAGGGCCGGCGCCGGTTCGCGTCGGACGGGTACCACGACGTGGTGCTCAGCGAGGTCGCGAGCGGCGCGGGGGTCACCAAGGGCGCGGCGTACCACCACTTCGGGAGCAAGCTCGGGCTGTTCCGGGCGGTCGTGGCCGAGGCGCAGGAGGAGCTGGGCGCGCGGGTCGCGGCCGAGGCGGACCGGCACGAGGACCTCTGGGAGCAGCTGCGGGCGGGCTGCCGGGCGTTCCTGGCGGCCGGGACGGACGCGTCGGTGAGCCGCATCCTGCTGGTGGACGCGCCCACGGTGCTCGGCTGGGACGAGTGGCGCGCGATGGACGAGGCGTCGTCGGCGCGGCATCTCAAGGAGGCGCTGGAGTCGCTGGTCGCGGCCGGGATCGTGGACGAGCAGCCGGTGGAGCCGCTGGCGCGGCTGCTGTCAGGGGCGATGAACGAGGCCGCGCTGTGGCTGGCGCGGACCGGGGACGAGGAGGCGTTGGAGCAGGCCGCCCACGCTTTGGACCGGGTCCTGGGCGGCCTGCGTTCCGGGGCCGCCTGAGGGCGGCCCGGAACCCTAAGACGGCATGAGGACCGTGTCGATGATGTACACGGTCGCGTTCGCGGTCTGCACGTTGCCGCAGACCACGGCCGCCTCTCCGTTGACGGTGAACTCCTCGCCGGAGCCCTCGACGTCGAGCGTGCCGCCCTGGAGGGTGACGTGCTCGCCGGCGAGGTCCTCAGGGGCGAGTCGCCCGCCGACCACGTGGTAGGTGAGGATGCCCGTCAGCGTCTCGGTGTCCGCGAGGACCGCTTCGAGATCGGCCGCGGGGATCTTCGCGAAGGCGTCGTTCGTCGGCGCGAAGACGGTGACGTCCTCGGCCGAGTTGAGCGTGTCGACCAGGTCCGCCCCGGCCACCGCGGTGACCAGTGTGGACAGGACCGGGTTGTTGCTCGCGGCGGTGGCGACCGGGTCGTCGGCCATGCCGGTGAAGGAGCCCTCGCCGTCGGCCGGGACCGCGGAGCAGGCCGCGCCGAACTCGCCGGCCGCGGTCATCTCCTCGGTGGTCTCCTCGGGCGCGCTCTCCTCGCTCGACGTGGACTCCTCCGCGGAGTCGTCGCCGCCGGAGCCGCACGCGGTGAAGACGAAGGCGCAGCCCGCGGCGGCCAGGATGGCGCCGGCCCGGGTCAGCAGTCGGTTGTTCATGGTCTTGCCTCTCTGTTTCGATTGCAGCGCAATCGGTTTCCGGTTCATTCGGCGGTCAGGACGATGGAGTGCCAGCCGGTGGCACCGTCGGGGAAGGGCGGGACGCGCTCCTCGGTCTGGGTGAGGCCGTCGCCGTCGGTGGCGCGGACCTCCAACCTGCGGCGGCCCGGTTCGGCGTCCCAGGTCCACTTCCACTGGCGCCACGTGTCGCTGCCGATCACGGGCGCGAGTTCGGCGTCGTTCCAGGGGCCTTCGTCGACGCGGACCTCGACGCGGCCGATGCCGCGGTGCTGGGCCCAGGCGACGCCGGCGACGGTGACCGGTCCGGCCGGCACGGTCTTGAGGGCGCCGGGGGTGTCGATGCGCGAGAAGGTCTTGACCGGCGCTTCGGCCTCCCAGCCGCGGCGGACCCAGTAGGCGTCGTAGTCGCCGAAGGAGGCCAGCTCGATCTCGGTGAGCCACTTGGTGGCCGAGACGTAGCCGTAGAGGCCGGGGACGATCATGCGCACCGGGAAGCCGTGCTCCAGCGGGAGCGGCTCGCCGTTCATGCCGACCGCGAGGAGGGCGTCCCGCCCGTCGGTGCAGACCGCGGTCGGGGTCCCGGCGGTCCAGCCGTCGGAGGAGCGCGAGACGACCTGGTCGGCACCGGGTTCGGGCCCGGCTTCGGCGAGGAGCTCGGCGAGGGAGGCCCCGAGCCAGCGCGCGTTCCCGGCGAGCGTGCCGCCGACCTCGTTGGAGACGCAGGAGATCGTGATCTCGCGTTCGAGGAGGTCGCGGTCGAGGAGGTCCTTGAAGGTGAGCTCCATCGGGTTGGCGACGCGGCCGGTGATGCGCAGCCGGTAGTCGGCCGGGACCAGGCGCGGGAGCACCAGGGCGGTGTCGACGCGGTAGAAGTCGGCGTTGGGGGTCAGGTAGGGGGTGAGGCCGTCGGCGTCGAGGCCCGTGCCGGAGGGCCCGACGGAGGCCGGTTCGGGGAGTACCACTGCGCTCCTTGCGGCTTCGAGGTCGGAGGTGCCGCTGAGGCGCCACCCCGCCGCACCGGCGAGGCCGGCTCCCGCGAGGGCGATGAGCACGCCCCTGCGGTCGACGGCCCGGCCGGGCGCGGCGGGGTCGGGTCGTCCGCGGAGCAGCAACGCGAGGACGACCGCGCCGCAGGCGGCGCCGACGAGCGACGGCACGGCCCACGAGAGGGAGGCGGCGGGACGGGTCGCGGCG
>NZ_QFRW01000224.1 GCF_003265355.1 Glycomyces dulcitolivorans
GCCGCGCCTCGCGCACGGCCGCGACCACGAACGGCGTGCGGCCGCTCGCGGCCAGGCCCACGACCGCGTCGGCCGGGCCGATCCCGTCGGCCGCGATCGCCGCCTTCCCCGCGGCCTCGTCGTCCTCGGTGCCCTCGACCGCGCCGCCCTCGGCGGCCTTGCCGCCGGCGATGATCGCCTTGATCAGGTCCGGGTCGGTCGAGAACGTCGGCGGGCACTCGGCGGCGTCCATGACCGCCATCCGCCCGGCCGTCCCGGCGCCGACGTACCGCAGTCGCCCGCCCTTCGCGAGCCGCTCGGCCACGGCGTCGATCGCGGCGGCCACCTCGGGGAGCACCGCCGCGACGGCGGCCGATACGCTCGCGTCGGCCTCGTTCATGGTCCGCGCCAGATCAAGGGTCGACAATCCCTCGATCCCCGCGTAGCGCGGGTCGGCCCGCTCGGTGGCCAGCATTGCCAGGAGGGTGCGCGCCTTGAGGCGCTCGGTCGGTTCACTCACAGTTGCGAGCGTAGCGCAATGAAGTAAAATTTCACCCACCAAGTCTCAGGTGAAGAATCGCGCCGACCCGTGGCGGCCGGGCCGCGGGTGTAACGTGACGTCATGCCAGCAAGCCGCACCGACACGCCCAACCTCCTGGTGCTCATCAAGTCGGTCCTGCCTTCCCTCTCGAAGGCCGAGACCAAGGTCGCCCAAGAGATCATCCGCGAGCCCGAGGCCGCCTCGACGCGGACCATCACCGAACTCGCCCGCGCCGCGGGCACCTCCGAGGCCACCGTCGTGCGCTTCTGCCGCTCCCTCGGCCTCGCCGGGCACCGCGAGCTGCGCATGCGGGCCGCCCAGGCGGTCATCGGCACCGGCGACGGCCCCGACCGCGAGATCGCCGGCGGCGACATCCCCACCGGCGCCGACATGTCGCGCATCATCGCCACCGTCTCGTACGCCGACATGGGCGCCATCACCGACACCGCGAACGCCCTCGACACCGCCGCCTGCGAAGCCGCGGTCGCGGCCCTGGCCGCGGCCGGGCGCGTCGACGTGTTCGGCGTCGAGGCCTCCGGGATCGTCGCGGCCGACCTGGTCAAGAAGCTGCACCGCATCGGCTCCATCGCGTTCTCGTGGCCCGACGTCCACTCCGCGCTCGTCGCCTCCGCCCTCGCCGGGCCCAAGGACGTCGCCGTCGCGATCTCCCACTCCGGCGCGACGACCGAGACCGTGGAGTTCCTGGAGGCCGCCCGCGACAGGGAGGCCGTCACCATCGCTATCACCAACCACGCCCGGTCGCCGCTGGCGCAGACCGCGGACCTGGTCCTGACGACGGCCGCGCGCGAGACGACGTTCCGCTCCGGCGCCACCGTCAGCCGCATCGCGCAGCTCATGGTCGTCGACTGCCTGTTCGTCGGCGTCGCGGCCAAGCAGCGCAAGCGCACCGCGAAGGCCCTCGCCGCAACCGCGGCCGCGGTCTCGCACCGGCAGCGGACGTGACGATCGCGCGCGGCGGTCACCGTCGCCGCGCGCGACCAGCTTGCGCGCCTTACTCGAAGCGGGCGCTCTCGACTTCGTCCCGCAGCTGCGGGAGGCGGTCGTGGAAGATGCCGGGGCACAGGGTCGAGTTGAAGTCCATGTGCCCGTATATCTCACTCGACGGTATCCCGTACTGCTCGCACGCGAACGCGCAGACCGTCACCAGCGACTCCCACTGCGCGGCAGGGGGTTCGGCGCCCTCGTGATAGGACCCCTCGTTGGAGATCCCGAGGGCGGTGGTGTTCTGGCCCGAGGTGTGGATGCCCTGGATGAAGCGCTGCCCTGCGAGGAGCGCCGCGAGGCTTCCGGTGGTGCCCTCGGTGATCCAGCCGCCGCGGCTGACGATGAAGTTGTAGCCGGTGTCGCGCCAGCCGTTGTCGTCCATGTGCAGGTCCTGCACCCACCGCGCGTGGGCGTGGGCCCGCGCGCGCGAGAAGTCCGACGTGTTCGGCGCGACCGTGTGGTGCACGATGAGCTTCGCCGGCCTGCGGTTGATGACCGGGTTGGTGCCGTTGGGGGTCCGCGCGCCCCATTCGGTCGTGGAGTCGACGTCGGGTTCGACTGCTTGGATGTCGTTGTCCGCGTGGGCGGACGAGGCGCCGAGCGCGGTGGCCCCGGCGGCGATCAGTGCGCCGGTCCCGAACAGGACCCGGCGCCGGATGCGGTGGTCGTCCATTGCCTGCCTCCAAGCGGGGCCCGGACCGGCCGGCCCGGACCCCGCGGCGCGCTAGGTGTTGTTCGCCAGTGCGAGGAGTCGCGAGGCCGAACCGTTGAAGTAGTTCCGGTCCACGTTCCCGGAGATGCCCGAGACCGATCCGGTGGCGGTGTACTGCCAGAACGTCCAGGTGGTGCTGCTCCACCCGGCCGGGAGCGACGGGGTCGAGGCGCCCCAGTGCGCGACCCACAGGGGGCTCTTGGAGGCCATGCCGGTCCACGAGCCGGTGCAGGTGTTCCACCACGAGGCGGTCGTGTAGATGACGACGTCGCGGCCGGTCCTCGCCTTGTACGTGTTGTAGAAGTCGGTGATCCAGTTGCGCATCGAGGTGGTGCTCAGGCCGTAGCAGGCCGCGCCCGACGGCGGGGCCTCCAGGTCGACCGCGCCGGGGAGGGTGAGTCCGTCGGCCGACCACGCGCCGCCGTTGGAGGCGAAGAAGTTCGCCTGGTCGGCGCCGGTGGAGGAGTTCGGCCGCGCGAAGTGGTATGCGCCGCGGATGACGCCCGCGGCGTGGGCGGCCGGGTAGTTGGTGTTGAACCGGGCGTCCTTGAAGGTGGTGCCCTCGGTCGCCTTGATGTAGGCGAACTGGATGCCGGCGGCCTTCACCGAGCTCCAGTTGATCGAGCCCTGGTAGTTGGAGACGTCGATGCCGGCGAGGCCCTGGGCCTGCGCGGGGCTCGCGATGGCGAGTCCGGTGGCGGTGAGGATCGTGGAGAGGAAGAGCACGACCGCGGCGCGGAGGCCGTGGCGTCTTCGGGTGGTTCGGAGGGTTGCGAAACGGTTCACACGGTGCTCCCTGCTTGTCAGGAGATCATCCATTTGATGGGGAGGTGCCGGGTATGGCACCTGCATCAGTATGGAGACAATCTCCACAATGAGTCAAGCCCGTGAAAATAACTTTCCGTTGCGTGAGGGTGAACGAGCTAGCGGTAGCCGAGGCCGTGGCCGAAGGGGTAGAGGACTTCCCCTGAGGCGGCCGGGACGTCGACCGGGAGCGCCCCGGTCGGCGCGATCGCACCGGCGATGACCTTCGCAAGGGCCGCAAGGGAGGGCGCGGCGTACGAGTACGCCACGAGGCTCGCGTTGACGCCGCCGAGGTGCGCGGCGTCGTAGGGGGTGCCGACCGCGGCGGCCACCACGGGGGCCGGGCCTTCCAGCAGGGCGGCAACGAGATCGGCCTGCGGGGAGCCGGCCCGGACGTTCCTGGTGGCGACGACGACGAAGTCGCGGCCCGCCGCGGCGGCCTTGGCGGCCGCGATCGCATCATCGCCGGGTTCGTCGCCCGTGGCGAGGGCGTCCGCGTCGATCCCGTTGGCGCTCAAGGTGTCGGCAAGGCGCCGGGTCGTGGTCTCGCCCCAGCCGGTCACCAGCACCGAGCCGCCCGCGAGCGGCAGCGTGCCGTCGTTGGCCAGGAGCGTGACCGAGCGGTCGGCGATGTCGGCGGCCGCGGCCCGGTTCGCGTCGGACCCGACCGTCTCGGCGGCGGCGCTCCCGTCGGCCTCGAAACCGTCCATAATGCCCCGTGAATGCTTCAATGCGAGAATGCGGCGCACCGATTCGTCGATGCGTTCCTCGGTGAGTTCCCCTGCGGCGACGGCGTTCAGGACGGCCTCGTAGGCGAGCGGGAAGTCCGGGGGCATCAGCAGCAGGTCGGCCCCGGCGAGGAGCGCGAGGACCGGGACGCGGTCGTCGCCGTACTCGGTGCGCACGCCCTGCATGTCGAGCGCGTCGGTGACCACGACGCCGTCGAAGCCGAGCCGCTCGCGCAGCAGCCCGGTGAGGATCGGGTGCGAGAGCGTCGCGGGCGCGAGCGAGTCGTCCAGGGCGGGGAACTGCAGGTGGGCGGACATGACCATGTCAGTCCCGGCCGCGATCGCGGCCGCGAAGGGCGGGGCGTCGATCCGCTCCCACTCCTCGGCGGTGTGCGTGATGACCGGCAGGCCCACGTGGCTGTCGGTCCCGGTGTCGCCGTGGCCCGGGAAGTGCTTGGCGGACACCGCCACTCCCCCGGCCTGGTACCCGCGCACCTGCGCGGCCGCGAAATCGGCCACCAGACCCGGGTCGGAACCGAAGGACCGCACCCCGATGACCGGGTTCGCCGGGTCCACATTGACATCCGCATCGGGCGCGAAATTGTGGTTCAGGCCCATCGCACGCAATTCCGCACCGGCGATCTCGGCGGCCCGCTCGGCCGCGTCGAGGTCGCGCGTCGCGCCCAGCGGCATCGCCCCGGGGAACTGCGTGGCGGGCTCGCCGATGCGCACGACCGAGCCGTACTCCTGGTCGGTCGCGATGAGCAGCGGCACGGCCGAGGCGGCCTGGAGCCCGTTCGAGAGCGCCGCGATCTGCTCGGGACCGGTGAGGCCGTTGGCCCAGTCGAAGTAGATGACCCCGCCGGGGCGGTACGTCGCGACGAACGCGGCCCCGGTGTCGGCCCCGAGGCGCTCCCGGTTCGAGACGACCGCGTCCGTGTTGCCGGTGTCCGAGGTCTCGCCGTGGACGTAGACCATGAACAGCTGGCCGACCTTGTCCTCCAAGGACATCGACGCGAGCAGGTCCCCGACCGGGTCCTCGGTCGTCTCCTCCACCGGCTCGTCCCCTTCCGGTTCGCCCCCGCGGTCCGCGGTGGCCTCGGCGATCACGACGCCGCCCCCGACGACCGCGAAGGCCGCCGTGACGCTGGAGAGCAGCACGGTCTTTCGGGAGACGGGACGCACCCGCCCATACTCGCGCAGGGACCGGACAGGCCCGCACCGGCCCCCGCCAGAAACAGTCCAAATCACCCCGAAACACAACGAAGCCGGGAGGAGCAGTGCTCCTCCCGGCTTCGTGAAGCCGTTCTAGCGGACTAGAACTTCAGGCCGGCCTCGCGGGCGGCGTCGGCCAGGGCCGCAACGCGGCCGTGGTACTTGACGCCGCCGCGGTCGAAGACCACGGCCTCGACGCCGGCGGCCTTGGCGCGCTCGGCGACCAGCTTGCCGACTTCCTTGGCCTTGGCGGTCTTGTCGCCCTCGAAGGCGCGCAGACCGGGCTCCACCGTTGACGCGGCGGCCAGCGTGTGGCCGTTCACGTCGTCGATGACCTGGGCCACGATGTGCTTCGAGGAGCGGAAGACGGCGAGACGCGGCTGAGCCGTCGTGCCCGCGATCTTCTTGCGACCGCGGAAGTGCCGGCGGTTCTTGCCGATCCGGCGGCGCTCGGACACCGACCCGGACGGGCGGCGGTTTTCGAGTTTGCTCGCCATTACTTACCTGCCTTCCCGGCCTTGCGGCGGATGCGCTCGTCGACGTACTTGACGCCCTTGCCCTTGTAGGGCTCCGGCGGACGCAGTCGGCGGATGTTCGCGGCGACCTGGCCGACCAGCTGCTTGTCGATACCCTCGATGTGCAGCAGGGTCGGCTTCTCGACCGTGAACGAGATGCCCTCCGGAGCGTCGACCTGGATGGTGTGGGAGAAGCCGAGGCTCATCTCCACGCCCTTGCCCTTGGCCTGCGCCCGGTAACCGGTGCCGTTGATCTCCAGGGACTTCTTGTAGCCCTCAGAGACGCCGACGACCATGTTGTTCACGAGGCTCCGCGCCAGGCCGTGGAGGGCCCGGGACTTGCGCTCGTCGTTGGGCCGGGTCACATCGAAGGACCCGTCCTCGTTCTTCTCGATGCCGATCGGCTCGGGCAGCTCAGTGCTGAGCTGGCCCTTGGGGCCCTTCACGGTCACCGTCGCGCCGTCGATCTTGACGTCGACGCCGGAGGGCACCAGAATCGGCTGCTTCCCAATGCGGGACATGCTTAATACCCTCCTGCTACCAGACGTAGGCGATGACTTCGCCGCCCACGCCGCGCTTGCGAGCCTGGCGGTCGGTCAGCAGGCCCTGGGACGTGGACACGATGGCCACACCCAGGCCGCCGAGGACGCGCGGCAGCTCAGTGGACTTGGCGTAGACCCGCAGGCCCGGCTTGGAGACGCGGCGCAGGCCCGCAAGGGACCGCTCGCGGCGCTCGCCGAACTTCAGGTCGATCACCAGGGTCTTGCCGACCTTGCCCTCTTCGGGCTCCTCGGCACGCCAGTCGGCGATGTAGCCCTCCTGCTTGAGGACCTCCGCGATGGAGGCCTTCATCTTGGAGTGCGGCATCGCGAGCTGGTCGTGGTACGCCTGGTTGGCGTTCCGCAGACGAGTCAGCATGTCTGCGATCGGGTCGGTCATTGTCATTAGCGTTTTTTACCTTTCTCACCCCGGTTCCCCGCCTTGTGAACCATGGCGGGGCCTGTGGCGATCGGAGCTATGGGCCCTGGATTTACCAGGAAGCCTTGTGGACGCCCGGGAGTTCACCCGCGTGGGCCATGTCGCGCACGCAGACGCGGCACAGGCCGAACTTGCGGTAGACGGCCTTCGGCCGCCCGCACTTCTGGCAGCGGGTGTAGGCGCGCACGGCGAACTTCGGCTTCCGCTTGGCCTTCGCGATGAGGGCTTTCTTCGCCATTAGTCGTTCTCCTTGAACGGGAAGCCGAGCAGCTTCAGGAACGCCCGGCCTTCGTCGTCGGTCTTCGCGGTGGTCACCAGCGTGATGTCCATACCGCGAACCCGGTCGATCTTGTCCTGGTCGATCTCGGGGAACACGGACTGCTCCGTGAGACCGAAGGTGTAGTTCCCGTTGCCGTCGAACTGCTGGTCCGAGAGCCCGCGGAAGTCGCGGATGCGCGGCAGCGCGATCGCCAGGAGGCGGTCGAGGAACTCCCACATGCGGTCGCCGCGGAGGGTCACCTTCGCGCCGATCGCCTGGCCCTCACGCAGCTTGAACTGCGCGATCGACTTCTTCGCCAGGCGGACCAGGGGCTTCTGCCCCGTGATCGTCGCCAGGTCGGCAAGCGCACCGTTGATGAGCTTGGAGTCCCGGGCGGCCTCGCCGACACCCATGTTCACCACGATCTTGGTCAGACCGGGGATCTGGTGGATGTTGACGTACTTGAACTGCTCCTGGAGCGCCGGGCGGATGTCGGAGCGGTAGGTCTCCTTCAGCCGGGGCTGCGTCTTCTCTGCAACGTCAGTCATTACAGGTCCTTACCCGTCCGCTTTGAAACGCGGACCTTGCGGCCGTCGTCGCCGAACCGGTAGCCGACGCGGGTCGGCTGGTTGTCGGCGTCGAGCACCTGCACGTTCGACACGTGGATCGCCGACTCCTGGGTGACGATGCCACCGGTCTTCGATCCGCGGGCCGTCTGGCCGGCCTTGATGTGCTTGGTGATGCGGTTGACACCCTCGACGAGCACGCGCTCACGGTCGGGGTACGCCTCCAGCACCAGGCCCTCGGCGCCCTTGTCCTTGCCCGCGATGACGCGGACTCGGTCGCCCTTCTTGATCTTCATCTCTTACAGCACCTCCGGTGCGAGGGAGATGATCTTCATGAACTGCTTGTCGCGCAGCTCACGGGCGACCGGCCCGAAGATGCGGGTCCCTCGCGGTTCGCCGTCCTTGACGAGGACGGCGGCGTTCTCGTCGAACTTGATGTACGTGCCGTCGGGACGGCGCGTCTCCTTGACCGTGCGGACGATGACGGCCTTGACGACGTCGCCCTTCTTCACCCCGGCACCCGGGGTGGCGTCCTTGACGGAAGCCACGATCGTGTCGCCGATACCGGCGTAGCGTCGGCCGGAGCCGCCGAGCACCCGGATGCACAGGATCTCCCGTGCACCGGTGTTGTCGGCGACCTTGAGCCGCGACTCTTGCTGAATCACGTCCCGGTCCCCCTACTTCGCCTTCTCGAGGATCTCGACGATGCGGAACCGCTTGGTCTTCGACAGGGGACGGGTCTCCATGATGGAGACGCGGTCGCCGATCGAGGCCTCGTTGTTCTCGTCGTGAGCCTTGTACTTCTTGTTGGACTTGATGACCTTGCCGTAGAGGGCGTGCTTCTTGCGGTCCTCGACCTCGACCACGGCGGTCTTGTCCATCTTGTCGCCGACGACCAGGCCTTCAAGGACCTTGCGCCGACCGCGAGTCTGAGTTTCCTCGCTCACTTCTCAACCTCCTCCGGCGCGGCGCTGAGGCCCAGCCGGCGCTCGTTCATGACGGTGTAGATCCGCGCGATCTCCTTGCGGACCAGACCGAGCTCGTGGTTGTTCTCCAGCTGGCCGGTGGCGTTCCGGACGCGCAGGTTGAACAGCTCTTCCTTCTTCTCCACGAGCTTCGCCTGGAGTTCCTTGGCGCTGAGCTCGCGCAGCTCACCGGTGTCGATACCAGTAGCCATGACTACTCACCCGCCCCTTCGCGAGAGACGATGCGGCACTTCATGGGGAGCTTGTGGATCGCCCGCTGGAGCGCCTCGTGGGCGGTCTCCTCGCTGGGGTACGACAGCTCGAACATGACGCGGCCGGGCTTGACGTTGGCCACCCAGTACTCGGGCGAGCCCTTGCCGGAACCCTGACGGGTCTCGGCCGGCTTCTTGGTGATGGCGCGGTCCGGGAAGATCGTGATCCACACCTTGCCGCCACGCTTGATGTGGCGGGTCATGGCGATACGAGCGGACTCGATCTGGCGGTTGGTCACGTAGCTGTGCTCCAGCGCCTGGATGCCGTACTCGCCGAAGGAGACCTTCGTGCCGCGAGTGGCCTTGCCCTTGCGCTTCGGAGCGTGAGGCTTCCGGTAACCGCGCGGCGGTTTCCGTGGCATGAGCATGTCGCTTAGCCCTCCTGCTTCTCAGTGGCGGGCGCGGCGGCGGGGGCCTCGGCAGTCTGCGCGGCGGCTCCGCGGCCACCACGGCCGCGACCACCGCGGGCGGCGCCACCGGCACC
>NZ_QFRW01000225.1 GCF_003265355.1 Glycomyces dulcitolivorans
CGCACCCCGAGCCGACGCCGCCGCAGCGCCCCGACCCGCTGCCCGACCCCGAGCCGGTCCCGCGCCCGGAGCCCACGCCGCCGCCGTCGTTCCTGTACGCCGACGACAGCCCGTTCTCCGACGCCGCCCCCTACGAGGCCCCGACGCCCGCCCCGGCCCCGGAGCTCCCGGCCGTCCCGACCCCGCCGAGCGAGGCCCCTGAGGAGGGGCCGAGCACCGAGGCCGAGGCCTCGCGCAAGCGGATCGTGAACGCGCCCGACATCAGCCTGTTCGAGGAGCCGACGACCAAGACCGGCGCGCACAAGCTGCCGCCCGCGTCCTGGCCCCCGGCCGCCGAAGAGGAGGAGGGCTACCGGCCCGGCCGCGCCCGCGTCCGCAACCTCCTCGACCGCTCCGAGCTGCCCGACCACATCCCGCTCCCGCGCCCCACCGTCTACGGCGCCAAGCCCGACGAAGGGGACGACCAGCGCTGACCGCTCTGCACTCCTTCTCGCTGCAATAGCCCGAAACCGGGTCCGCCGTCCCCGCGCCCGGTCCATCCTGGTCCTGGAAGGGCCGCCTCGGCGGCCCGGCGGCGGCGACCATCCGGTCCGGGCGCCGCAGAACCGGGGGAGGGTGAGCAGCATGGCCGAGCGCCGTGTGAAAGTGACCACAGAGGTCGGCATCCAGGCGCGGCCCGCGACGGTCTTCGTCGACACGGCCGCCGAGTCGTCAGGCGAGATCTCGATCGCGAAGGCCGGCGGCGACCGGCACGACGCCAAGTCGATCCTCCAGGTCCTCGTGCTGGACGTGCGCCCCGGCGACGAGATCGTCCTCACCGGCGACGACGAGGACGTCCTCGACCGCCTCGTCGACCTCGTGACCGCCGAGACCGCGGATGCGGAGGGCGGGAAGGACCTCGCCGACATCGACGAGCGCTGATCCGGCCGTGACGCCGGCGACGCCGCCCCCCTCTCGGCCACGTCCATGGACCCGGAGGGGGGATACGGTCGGGACTGTGAACAACGCGCGACGCCCGAGGGTCGGCCACATCGCCTTCCTCAACTGCATGCCCATCTACTGGGGACTGGCCCGCACCGGCGCGCTGCTCGAATTCGACCTGCGCCGCGACGCGCCCGACGAGCTCAGCCGCCTCCTCGTCGAAGGCGGCCTCGACATCGGCCCGATCACCCTCGTCGAATACCTGCGCCACAGCGACGAGCTGCTGCTCATCCCCGACCCCGCGGTCGCCGCCGACGGCCCCGTCCTCAGCGTCAACCTCGTCTCCAAGGTCCCGCTCGCCGACCTGCCCGCCGAGCCGCGCGTCTCCCTCGCCTCGTTCTCGCGCACCGGCGTCCTCCTCGGGCGGATGCTCCTCGAAGAGCGCTACGGCCGCAAGCCGTCCTACCAGGTCACGGCCCCCGACCTCGACTCCGCGCTCGCCGGCGCCGACGCGGCCGTGCTCATCGGCGACGAGGCCCTCCGCGTCCACCACGACCCGCAAGGCCACCACGTCCTCGACCTCGCCGCCGAGTGGAAGGACTGGACCGGCCTGCCGATGGTCTTCGCCGTCTGGGCCGTGCGCCGCGACTACGCCGAGGCCCACCCCGGGCTCGTCAAGGACGTCCACCTCGCATTCCGCGAGTCGGTGCGCCTCAGCCGCGAGGAGATCGACGCCGTCGTCGCCTCCGCAGCCCGCTGGGAGCCCTTCGAACCCGCCGCGCTCGCCGAGTACTTCGGCCGGCTCCAGTTCGGCCTCGGTGAGCGCCACCTCGCCGGCCTGCGGGAATTCGCCTCCCGCGCCGCCCGTTACACCGAAGTGAAGGATTTTTCGCCCGAAGGGCCCGAATTCTTCGACAGTGAAATCTGAACGACAGCGAGATCTGAACGAACCCCAGACCCGAACCCCGCGAGTTCCGAGACAGGGAAGGACCGTCCCCGTGGCCATCGAGCTGAAGAAGCCCC
This sequence comes from Glycomyces dulcitolivorans, assembly GCF_003265355.1. Classification (GTDB taxonomy): domain Bacteria; phylum Actinomycetota; class Actinomycetes; order Mycobacteriales; family Micromonosporaceae; genus Glycomyces; species Glycomyces dulcitolivorans. Next base: position 1,945 of record NZ_QFRW01000225.1, read on the forward strand.
GCAAGAACCGCCCCGCGTGGCACAAGCTCACCGTCACCGGCGTCCGGCCCCTCACCGCCGACGCCGTCGAGGTCACCCTCGCCGTCCCCGAGGACCTGCGTCCCGCGTTCGACTTCAAGCCCGGCCAGCACCTCACGTTCCAGCGCGTCGAGCCCGACGGCTCCGAGGTCCGCCGCTCCTACTCGCTCGCCTCCACCCCGCGCGAACTCGCCGCCGAGGGCACCCTGCGCCTGGGCATCCGCTCGATCCCCAAGGGCACCTTCTCCGGGTACGCGAACCGGCAGCTCCTGCCCGGCGACGTCCTCGAAGTCCTCCCGCCCCTCGGCCACTTCTGCACCGACATCCGGCCCGACCGCCACTACGGCTCCGTCGTCGCCGGCTCCGGGATCACCCCGATCATCGCGATCGCCACCGCCGCGCTCGAAGCCGGCGCGACCGTCACCCTCCTGTACTCCAACCGCACCGAGGACACCACGATGTTCGCCGCCGAACTGCGCGAACTCGAACGCGCCCACGGCGACCGCCTGCGCCTCCACCACGTGCGCACCCGCACCGACGGCCCCACGCCGCTCCTCACCGGGCGCCTCACGCCCGAGCGCCTCCAGGAGGTCCTCGGCACGGTCGTCGACGCCCGCGAAGTCGACGAGTGGTTCCTGTGCGGTCCGTACGAGATGGTCCTCGGCGTCAAAGAGGTCCTCGAAGCCGCCGGGACCGGCGAGATCCACACCGAGCTCTACACCGTGTAGCGGCCCGGGGGAGTAATCCAGGAGTCAATCGCTTCGGCCGCACTGTCCCCGAGGGCCCCCAGGCGGATACGCTTCGTGCATGGCCGAGATTGACGATGTCCTCGCCCGCGCCGCCGACGGCGGCGCCATCAGCGCCGAGGAAGCCCTGCTGCTCTACACCGAAGCGCCCTTCCACCCCCTCGCCGAGGCCGCCGACACGGCCCGCCGGCGCCTCATCGGCGACAACATCGTCACCTACATCATCGACCGCAACATCAACTACACGAACGTGTGCGTCACCGCGTGCAAGTTCTGCGCCTTCTACCGCGCCCCCAAGCACGACGAGGGCTGGGCCCACCCGATGGAGGAGGTCCTGCGCCGCTGCGGCGAGGCCGTGGGCCTCGGCGCCACGCAGGTCATGCTCCAGGGTGGCCACCACCCCGACTTCGGGGTCGAGTACTACGAGGAGCTGTTCTCCTCGGTCAAGCGCGAGTACCCCGAGTTGATGATCCACTCGATCGGGCCCTCCGAGATCGCGCACATGTCGAAGGTCTCCGGCGTCGAGATCGACGAGTCGATCCGCCGCATCAAGGCCGCCGGGCTCGACTCCATCGCCGGCGCCGGCGCCGAGATGCTCCCCGCGCGCCCGCGCACCGCGCTCGCGCCGCTCAAGGAGTCCGGCGAGCGCTGGCTGGAGATCATGGAGGTCGCGCACGGGCACGGCCTCGAATCGACCGCGACGATGATGATGGGCACCGGCGAGACCGCGGCCGAGCGCATCGAGCACCTGCGGATGATCCGCGACGTCCAGGACCGCACCGGCGGGTTCCGGTCCTTCATCCCGTGGACGTACCAGCCCGAGAACAACCACCTCAAGGGTCGCACCCAGGCGACGACCCTGGAGTACCTGCGGCTGCTGGCGACCGCGCGGCTGTTCTTCCACAACGTGAAGCACCTGCAGTCGTCGTGGCTGACGACCGGCAAGGCCTCCGGGCAGCTGAGCCTCCACCTCGGCGTGGACGACCTCGGCTCGATCATGCTGGAGGAGAACGTGATCTCCTCGGCCGGCGCCCGCCACCAGTCGCGCCTCTCGGAGCTCATCGGCCTGATCCGCTCCGCGGATCGCGTTCCCGCGCAGCGCAACACGCTGTACGAGCGCATGTCGGTCCACTGGACCCCCGAGGACGACCCGACCGACGACCGCATCCGCTCGCACTACTCGACGATCGTCGCCGAGTTGCAGGTGAAGTGAACCCACGCGAAGGGCCCCGAGCGATGCTCGGGGCCCTTCGCGCACGTCTAGATCAAGTGCCCGATCTCGGCCCGGATCAGCTGGGCGTTCACGCCCGAGTTCGGGCAGCCGCCGAAGTGGTGGAGCGCCAGGACCTCGTGCGTGTCGCGGGAGATCACCGGCGAGCCCGACGACCCGAACTCGGTGTCGCAGTAGTACGAGACGTCGCTGCCGGTCACGTAGCCGTCGTAGACGGCGTTCTTGACCACGCAGTTGCCGCCGTCGACCGAGGACTCCATCGCGATCTCCGTGGGCCGCCCGGCCGGATGCTGCGGGATGTAGATCGCCTCGCCCGCCTTCGCGGGCTCGTCCGACAGCTCCAGGTACCCGAACTGGTCGATCCGCGAGAAGTCGTCCACCGAGAACAGCGTGTAGTCCAAGGGCTTCGAGGTCTTCAGGACCTGCTGGCCCGTGACCTTCACCGGGATGTTCGCCGTGTCCGCCCCGCACGTGACGCAGTCGTAGCCGAACCACACCTCGGTCTGCTTCGCCTCCCACGTCTCGGTGAAGCAGTGGTGGTTCGTCAGCAGCCGGTTCTCCTCGCCGACCCGGAACGCCGTGCACAGCACGGTCCCGTCGATGAGCAGCCGCGCCACCGGCTCCGCGTGCTCCACGACCTCCGGGTACGAGGTCCGGTAGCACGCCGAGCGCCGCTTCTCGTCGCCCGAGCAGACGCTCTCCTCAGGCCGAGCCTGGTCCGCCTTGTCCGCGACCAGCGCGTCGACCACATCCGCTGCGAAACCGTACGCGGCCCGGTCGATGAGCACCCCCAGCGCGTCCGAGGCCGGGCCCGATTCGGCCCGGTGCAGTTCCACGACCGCCGTGTCGCCGGTGATCGAGGTCGCCCACTGGTCGACCATGGACTGCTCGTACCGGTACGACTCGGTGCCGTCGGGGTTCGACACCGTCACATAGTCGCCCGCGTTCAAGAGCAGCCGCTCGAAGTGGACCTTCACGTACCCGGCGTCGGGGCCCGACACCGTCACCGCGTCCTGCTCGCCCGCGTACGTCAGCGACTCCGTCAACTCCTTGACCTCGCCGACGTCGACCAGGCCCAGCAGCGAGTCGTCCACCGGGAGGATCTCCGCGGCGTCTTCGAGGACCGAGGTCACCGGGTCGTCGGCGAACGCCGTCGGGACCACCGCCGCCGCGCCGCCCAGAGCCAGGGCCCCGGTGGCCGCCACCAGGACGGCCTTGCGGCGCTTGCGCTTCCAGTCGTACTCCGTCCGCGGTCTCCGCGCGCTCGCCGCCACTGCCGGCCCCTTCCGTGAGAGATGCATCCACGGTTGAAACGAGTGAGCGGCCCGGAAGTTGCGCGGCCTCACGCGAACCGGCGAGGGTCACACGCCGGAGTTACACCACCTCGTGGCGGTGGCGCCCGCGCGCTCCCAGGTCCTGCGGCCGGCAGAACTCCCGGATCTCGTTGAGGCCCTTGCGGGTCACCAGCACCAGCAGCGTGTCGCCGCAGACGAGCTGGAACCCGTCGTCGGGGTTCCACCGGATGCTCCCCGACGCGCGCTTCACCGCGAGCAACCGCCGCGCCCCGGACGCCGTCGCCTTGTGCGCCGGGACGTCGTCGAGCCACGCGCTCTCCTCCACGGTGACCTCCGCGATGTACGCGATCTGCCCGCGCACCGGGATCGTCTCCAGGATCTCGTCGTCGGTCAGCTCCCGAGCGAACGAGCCCGCCGCGACCTGCGGCGCACTGTACGACGAATGCTGCGACGCCTCGTGCAGCGACCGGTTCTTGTTCAGGTTCCGCCGGATCAGCGAAGCGAACTCGGGGTCGTAGATCCGCATGACCGTCCGCAGGTCCGGCTTGCACTCCAGCCCCGACAGGGCCGCCTCCAGGTTCGCCGAGTCCTGCTTCGCCATCGCCACCAGCGACCGCGAGTACTTCACCTCGGCCTCCTGGAGCGTCCCCGGCCGGCTCGCGTCGCCCAGCAGCACCTGCGCGCCCGCCGCCCGCGCGGCCCGCACGCCGATCGCCTCGCGGTCCTTCTCGATCGCGACCACCGGGATGCGCCGCTCCCGCAGCGTCTCCACCACGCGGGTCCCCATGTTGCCCAGGCCGACCACGATCACGTGGTCGCGCACCGCCCGCACCATGCGGCCCTCGGCGAGCGCGTACCGCCGCTCCACGACCGCCTGCACGATCGCACCGGTGACCACCGGGATGAGCAGCGCGCCCGAGACGACCACCACGACGTGCGTCAGCCGCAGCTCCCAGTGGTCGGTCGTGTCCGGGTCGGCGCCGCCCGCGGCCATCATCGCGAGCATGTACAGCGCGTCCCAGAAGTCCCCGTCCACTTCACGGCTCTGGTTGAGGCTGTTCACCGTCAGCAGCGTCGTCAACCCGCCGAGCATCACGACCATGAGCACGGCCGCGGCCATCCACAGGCCTTTGCCGAACGTGCGCCGCATCGTGTGCAGCGACTGCCGGAACCACCCCGCGACCTTCTCCCACAGGGGCCTGACCCAGCGCCGCGCCGCCACCGCCTCCAGGCACAGCAGCCGGACCGCCTCGTCGGCGTCGTCGGGGATCATGTCCACCCCGAACTCGTTCCCGGTCGCCACGACCCACTGCGCCTGCGCCCGCGGGTCGGCCGCGCGCGTCAGGTACAGGCGCCGGCCCCAGATGTCGATGTCCCCGGGCGGGATCTGCTCCAGCGCGGCCGCGGCGTACGTGCGCGCGACCATGTCCGCATCGGACTTCACGAACACGCCGTCGTCGCCGAGGAGCTTCTGCATGTGGTCGCGCAGGCCCCGGTTGTACATGCGGATGACCAGGCGCGGCAGCGTCTCGTCGCCGAGGTAGTGGGACATCTCGCGGATCTTCAGCGCCAGGTGCAGGTTTCCGACGTCGTTCTGGTCCATGAGCGCCACGGCGTACGCGTCGGTGAGCCCGGCCTCGCGGATGGTGTCGGCGCCGACCTGCTGGGCCTCCAGGACCGACAGGCGCCGGTTCTCCTGGGCGGCGCGGCGGATCTCGTCGCGCTGACCGCCGGGCCCGGCGGGGATGACGGCGATGACGCGGAACGCGAAGTTGTCGATGAGGTTCCTGATGAACCTGAGGGTGAGCCCGTTGTCGCCCACGACGATCACGCGCCGGTCGGGGCGCGCGTCTTCTAGCCTGGCCTGCCGGGGTTGCATGACCCTCAGTGTAAAGAAGATTCGCAAACGGTTGCGGTACAGCCGGTCGCGAATCGGCTCCGGTCAGGAAGGGCGTGAGAGGCGGGCGAGGAGCTTGTCGACGTCGGCCTCGTAGTCGTACCAGTCGACGTCGTGGACGAAGCCGAGTTCGCCGTTGATCCAGCGGACGTCGTCGGCGGTGTCGAGGGTCCAGGTCTGGACGTCGACGAGCTGCGGTTCGGCGCGGCGCAGCTCGGTGAGGAGCCGGGCCTTCATGGTCATGGCGAGGCCGTAGGAGCGGTGCGCGGGGGCGACGACGGTGTCGTACTGGTCGGCGCGGGTGGGCCGCTGCGCGGAGACGACGAGCTCGGTGAGGCCGACGACGTTCCCGAACGGCTCGGAGACGGCCACGGCGATGTGCGAGCGCATGCCGCGGCGCGCGAGGGTCTGGAACGAGTCGCGCAACGCCGGGGCGTAGGCCGAGCCGCGCCACTCGGGCACGAACGCGACGTTCCCGGGTGCCGAGCGCAGGTTCGCCTTGACGTCGGCGTAGGAGTCCATGAGCCGGTCGGGGACGCCCCCGGCGTGGTATTCGAGCCGGTACCCGGCGGCGAGGCGCCCGGCGGCGTGCTCGATCTTCTCCCAGTCGATGTCGGCCCACCGGAGCAGGTGCCGCTGCTCGACGGTAGAGCGCGCGAATCCGTGCCGGTCGTAGAAGCCGACCGCGGGCGTGGTGGCGATGACCTCGACCGACAGGGTCCGGCAGCCGCCGGCCTTCGCGCATTCGGCGACGGCCCGCAGCAGGCGCGTGCCGACGCCCTTGCCGCGCGCGGACGGGCGCGTCGACATCTCGACGACGCCGGTGCCCGCCTGCTCGCCCCCGAAGAGGATGAGGCTGGCGTGGCCGACGAGGTCGCCGTCGGCGTCGCGGTCGAGGAACAGGTGCCGTGCGTCCTCGGGCAGGGTGCCGTCCAGGTAGTCGCGGAGCCGGTCGGTGCGCCAGCGGGGCTCGGCCGGCATGTCCGCGGCGGTCATGTCGTTGAGCACCGAGCACCAGTCGCGGAGGTCGTCGTCCGTCATCTCGCCGGGAGCGAGCTGCTTCAGGGGCATCTCTTATCCTTACCCGAAATCGTCACCGAACGGAACCCCCGGCTCACGGATTGCAGCGATCGGGGGTGTCGTCAGGCGGTGCTCGCCCGGCCGTACTGGTCGGCGCGGTCGAACACCTTCTGCACGTAGTCGTCCCTGGGGTTGTAGGAGTGGACGGCCTCCTGCCAGCCGATCGGAGTGGTCAGGTCCCGGTCGCCGTGGCAGAGGTAGTTCGCGGCGGCGGTGACCGCGTCGTCGATGTCGTCGGGGTTGAACAGGCCGTCCTTGTCGCCGTCGGCCTTCCAGGTCTCCCATGTGCTGGGGAGGAACTGCATGGGGCCCATCTCGTCGTAGCCGGCGCCGCGGATGGGGGTGACGGTGGTGCCGTCGGCCTGGATCCGGTTGCCGTTGGTGGTGCCGTGGGTGGTCTCGGTGGCGCCGATGCCCGCGAGGGTGGTCCAGGAGAGGTTGCAGCCGGGGTTCTCGACGGCGGAGACGAGCTCGGCGCGCCCGTAGGCGACGAGGGCCCGCTCGGGGATGCCGAGGGACGCGAGGCTCTGCGCCCACGAGTCGAGGTCGGTGGCGCCGGCCGGGGTCGTGGTGGTGTCCCCGGGGGTGGTCGAGGTGGAGTCGCCCGCGGGGTCGGTCTCGGCGGGCCTGCCCGCGTCGGGGGCGTTCTCGGGGGTGAGGACGAGCGGCGCCTCCTCGGGCTCGGGGCTGGGCTCGGTGCCGAAGGACCACGCGGGGCCGGCGCCGGGCACGACGAACCAGCCCGCGGCGAGCGCGCCCGCGACCGCGAGGACCGTCAGGACCGCCTGGACGCCGAGTCGGCCCGCCGGGGCCCGCAGGGCGCGGGCGGCGGCGCGA
>NZ_QFRW01000226.1 GCF_003265355.1 Glycomyces dulcitolivorans
GACGCCAGCGCGGGCGGCCGCGGCGAGCACTTCGGCCCAGGCGCCGGCGACGCGGTCGGCCGGGCCGCCGCGCCGCAGTCTGCGGCGGCGGCGCAGGGACCGGCGGGCCTTGAGGACGAGCGGCACGGAGGCGAGGAGGAGCGCGCCGAGCGCGTACCAGGCCCACACGGGGATGCCGCCGGCGTCCTGGCCGAGCTCGTCGTTGAAGTCGCCGTCCTGTTCGAGGGACTCGTCGTTGAAGTCCTCGGCCTCTCCCCCGCCGCCGTCGTCCTCCTCGGGGCTCGGGGTCTCCTCCTCCATCTGCTCCAGGGTGTCCTCGGGCGGGACGGGGACGGCGTCGGGCGCCGGCATCGGGTCGAAGCGGACCCAGCCGGCGCCGTCGAACTTGATCTCGGGCCAGGCCGAGCCCTGCCCGGCGGTGACGGTGCTGGAGCCGCCGGGGACCTCGAAGCCGACGACGACGCGGCTGGGCAGGCCGATGAGGCGGGCGATGATCGCGTACGCGGCCGCGAAGTGCTCGCTGGTGCCGCGCTGCCCGCCCGCGTCGGCGGGGCTGCCGAGGAAGAACCCGAGCGCGGGGAGGTCGTGCCCGGAGGGCGCCTCGGGGTTGTACGCGTAGTGCTGGGCGAGGAAGTCCGCGAGCCCTTGGGCGCGTTCGTAAGGCGTGTCGTAGGTGTTGCGGACGTAGTCGGCGATGGTCGCCATGATCTCGGGGGTCCCGGGCGGGACGGCGACCGTGCCGGCGTCGGTGAGGTCGGGCCGGGCGGTCTCGGCGGCGGCCGGGTCGGCGGTGACGAGCGCGGACTCGACGTGGTAGGTCGAGCCGGTCGCGAGGCCGTCGGGGGTGAGCAGGCACCGGCTGGCGAGGTTGACGGCGACCGGGAGGCCGGTGATGGTGGCGGGGTCGGCGGCGGCGGGGACGAGCTTGCCGCCGAGGCCGATGATCTCGACGTCGGCGGAGAAGTTCGCGTCGCCGCTGCCGGGGATGACGGTCCCGGCGGTGCGGAAGTCGCCCTCGGCCTGCCAGGTGGTGCCGTCGTACTCGGTGAGGACGGCCAGGCGCATCCACGAGTCGCCGCTGGTGTCGGCCTCGAACAGCTCCTGGTCGGGGTATTTGGACCAGGCGGCGATGCGCACGAGCGGGTTCAGGTCGATGTCGGTGAGCCGGGGCGGCTCGACGTACTCGCGGGGGTCGCCGGGGCTGGCGGTGACGAGCCGGGCCGCGGCCGGGCCGAGGAGTGCGACCGCGGCGAGCAGGACGCAGGTGGTGACGACGGCGCCCATGAGCGCGGGGGCCTTCGAGGGCGCGGGGCCGTCGACGACGGCGTCGCGGTCGGGGCGGCGCTCGGGCGGGGCGGCGGTGACGGCGAGCGCGGCGGCGGCGAGGACGCAGAACGCGACGGCGTACGCGGTGCCGCCGTCGGCGTTGGGGCCGACGAGGTAGAGCCCGGCGCCGTACAGGAGCGTCGGCGGCAGGCAGCCGAGGAGCGTGCGGCCGTAGCGGATCGCGAACTCGCAGGCGAGGGTCGCGGCGAGCCATGTGAGGAAGACGGGGACGACGACCGTGTCGGGGGCGGGCTCGACCGGGATGAGCGCGGTGAGCGTGCGCGGCACGGCGTTGACGAGGGCGTCGACGATCGTCGCGGGGAGCGGCTCGGAGCCGTCGGTGGTGAGGTAGATGGCGCCGAGGAGGTACGCGGCGAGGCCGAACAGGGAGGCGCTGGGGGCGAGGAACGAGGGGCGGTTGCGGAGCGCGAAGCCGATCGCGAAGGCGCCGAAGGCGGCCCCGGCGACGAGGAGGACGAGGAGCTGCCCGTGGTAGACGCGGGCGGCGACGGTGCCCGCGAGGGCGCACATGAGGGTGAGGCAGGCCGCGACGGCGGCGACGCGCAGCCGGTAGCGGAGGCGGCGGCCGCTGCGCCGGGGCGGCTTGATCCGGTCGACGGTCACAGGCGGGTCCCGCCGTTGTTCCAGGCCGCGGCGAACTGCTCGCCGTCGGCGGCCCGCACCGTGGGCAGGCCCCCGGCGAGGCTCGCGGAGGTGGGGAGCCCGTGGGCGAGGTGCACGGCGATCACCGTCGGGTACGCGCGCTTGAGCTGCGCGAGCCGGTCGGTGGGCGGTTCGGTCCCGGTGATCCACACGAGCGTGTCGCCGTAGCGGGCGGCGGTGAGGCGCGCGACGTACCCGTCGAGGGTGTCCTTCGCGTTCGGGGCGAGCTCGGCGAGCAGGTCGCCGTAGGAGTCGCGCCCGGCCCCGGAGAGCCGCGCGCCGGAGGCGGGGACGAGCGCGGCGTGGTACTCGGCGCGGAAGCATGCGGTGAGGACGGAGTACGCGGCCTCGCAGGCGGCTTCGAACGGGTCGGGGTGGGGCCAGCTCTCGGCGCGGTCGTCGATCGCGATGGCGACGGTGGGCAGCGAGGTGTCGAGGTGCTCCTTGACCATGAGCTTCCCGATGCGCGCGGAGGTGCGCCAGTGGACGTGCCGCAGCTCGTCGCCGATGACGTACTCGCGGAGGGCGTGGAAGGTGAGCGAGCCCTGCTCGACCTTGTCGGCGGTGCCTTCGAGGGAGCGGGCGAGGCCGTCGGGGGTGCGGGCGAGCTGGTGCAGGCGCGGGTGGATCCACAGGCGCGCGGTGGGACCGAAGTTCCCGGCGGTCGCGGCGAGGCCGAGGAGGTCCCGCTTGCCGATGCCGAGGGGCCCGGCGTCGACGACGCCGCGGCGCTCGGCGCTGATCACGTAGCTCGCGCCCGCGCTCTTGCCGGGGCGCAGGCGCGCGAGCGGGACGGCGACGCGGCGCGTCTCGATTCCCGTGCCGCCGTAGGCGTCCACGGCGCGGGCGTTCACTGCCCGCCAGCGCCCGGTGTTGCGGACCGTGAGCTGGACCGTGGCGGTGTGGCCGACCGAGACTCGGTCGGGGGTGACGGTGCGGGCGACGTCGAGGCGGGGCTTGGCGGCGATGACCGATCCGGCGGCGACGCACGCGAGGGCCGCGGCGGCGCCGAGGGCGGCGAGTTCGGGGTAGCCCCAGAGCCATCCGGAGGCGATGAGCGCGGCCGCGGCGACCGCGAGGCCGGCGCCGCGGGCGGTGACGGGGACCGCGAGCAGCTTCTCGGCCAGTGTGGACCGAGTCGCCGCGGTCTCCTGCCCAGGTGCGGCCGGACCGGTCTCGCTCATGCCGCCGAGGCGGGCAGGGGGACGTGGACCTGGTCGAAGGCGTCGGCGACGACCTGCGCACCGGTGGCCCCGCGCATCGCGGCGTCGGGGGCGAGCTGGATGCGGTGCGCGAACACCGGCACGGCCAGGGCCTTCACGTCCTCGGGGATGATGTAGCTGCGGCCCTGGGAGAGCGCGAAGACGCTGGCGGCCCTGGTGAGGGCGATGAGCCCGCGGGGGCTGACGCCTACGGCGACCTGGGGGTGGTTGCGGGTGGCGTTGGCGAGCTGCACGAGGTAGGCGTACAGGGGCTCGGCGATGTAGACGTGCTTGGCCATCTCGGCCATCTGCGCGACCGTGTCGGTGTCGACGACGGGGGCGAGCTGCTCGGGGCTGCGCTGGTGGGTGCCGCGCAGGACCTCGATCTCGGCGGCCTCGACGGGGTAGCCGACGGAGAGCTTCACGAGGAAGCGGTCGAGCTGGGCCTCGGGGAGGCGGTAGGTGCCGTCCATCTCGACGGGGTTCTGGGTGGCGACGACCAGGAACGGCTGCGGCACCTGGTGCGGGCGGCCGTCGACGGTGACCCGGCCCTCCTCCATGACTTCGAGGAGCGCGGACTGGGTCTTCGGGCTGGCCCGGTTGATCTCGTCGGCGATCACGATGTTCGCGAAGACGGGGCCGGGGTGGAACTCGAAGGCGCCGCTGGCCTGGTTGAAGATCGTGACGCCGGAGACGTCGGAGGGCAGCAGGTCGGGCGTGAACTGGATGCGCCGCCACTGCCCGGAGACGGCGGCCGCGATGGCGCGGGCCATGGTGGTCTTGCCGGTCCCGGGCACGTCCTCCAGGAGGATGTGGCCTTCGGCGAACATGGCCGTCAGCGCGAGTCGCACGACCTCGGGCTTGCCGAGCACGACGGTGTCGACCGCCGAGGCGAGGCGCTCGAACGCGGCGGCGAAGGACTCGGCCTGCGCGGCGCCCAGCTGGACCTGCTGCTGCATGCGCTTAGGCACTCTCAGCGGGTGGGTCTGCTCGGTGTCGTGCATTCATGTCTCCTGCTAGCACTCCGGGAGGTCTCCCGTGGAGTTCTTTCCGACTCCGTCGACGTTGATCCAAACGAAGGGGATGTACGCGTTGGAAGCGTAGTCGATCTTGAGCCATTTGTTCGAGGCGTCTTTGCCGGGGTGATAGTCGACCGACTGGCCGCTCTCGGTGCCGCGCGGGTTGATGGTGGCGTCTCCGGTGGTCCAGCAGTAGGCCTTGTAGCTGTCGCCGGTGTTGGTGGTGCCGAGCGAGTTGCCGGACTGGCTGGGCGAGGAGTAGACGCTGACGCCGTCGACGGAGTCGCAGTAGCCGGATGGGGTGTCGTATCCCTCGTCGCATCGGAAGTACACGGAGGCGGTGACGGTGTTGGTCGAGGCGCTGTACGAGGACGAGGTCGCTTGACCGGCCGGGTTCTCGATCCGGATCTGGAAGCTGTAGCTCGTGGAGGCCTTCAGGCCGACCACGGCGTAGACATCGGGGCAGGACTGGGTGGACTGAGTGACGCCGTCGCTCAGCAGGGTGCACTGCGCGTCGTCGCTGCCACCGTCGTCGAAGGCCAGGGTCAGGTTGATCTGATCGGCCGTCGCGGAGTGGCTGGAGATCTGGACCGTGGGCGCGGCCATGGTGTTCGAGGTGGTGGTGGCGGGCTCGGACTGGCCGGCCTCGTTCACCGCGACCACCGAGACGTTGACCTGCTCGTTGTTCTGGAAGCCGGACAGGCTCGCAGTGGTGCCGGTGACCTCGGTGGTCTGGCTTCCGGCGGTGACGACGTACTTCTGGATGTCGCGGCCGTTGTTGGACGGCTGGTCCCATCTGACGTCGATGGTCCCGGCTGCGGAGCCGGAGCTCTCGGCGAAGAGGTTGGCGGGCGCGTCCGGCACGTTGAACGGCGTGACCGAGTTCGACTGCGGAGAAGGCGCAGAGGCGGCCGCACCGGACAGGGTCGTCACCTGGAAGACGTAGCCAAGGCCGTATTCGAGCGTGCCCTCGGTGGTCTTGAGCTCGGTCCCGGAGGCCTGGCCGACGACGACCTGCTCGCCTCCGGAGGCGATGGCCTCGACCTGGTAGCCGGAGATGTCGTTGCCTTCGCCGTCGGCCTCTTCCCAGTTCACGGTGACCGTGCCGTCCGGGTTCGCCATCGCGGTGACGGCGCCGGGCGCGCCCGGGACGTCCGCTGAGGGCACGATCGAGGGCGAGGTGACGGTGTCGCCGGCGCCTTCGGCGTTGTGGGCGGTCACGGTGAAGGTGTACGGCTGGCCGTTGTCGAGGTCGCCGATTTCGAGGACGCGCTGGCTCGGGGCGATCTCCCAGGTCTGGCCGGCGCCTTCGACGACGTACTTGGTGAGGGCGGAGCCGTTGTTGGGGGCGGCGTCCCAGGAGAGGTTGATGAGGCCGTCGCCGACGGTGCCGTCGAGGTTGGTGACGGCGCCGGGCGGGCCGACCTGCGGCGCGGACTCCTCGTCGCCCTCCTCGTCGCCTTCGTCGCCGCCCTCGTCCTCTTCGGTGGGCGGGGCGTCGCCGCCGAGGATGTCGTCGCGGTTCTTGGGGGCGAGGACGGCCTCGCCGTCGGCGGAGACGACCACCGCGGCGTTCGTGTTGACCGCGTTGGCGAACAGCGTGTCGCCGGTGTGGTAGAGCTCGACGGGGCCGCCGCCGGAGTCGATCTCGATGCGCTGGAGCTCGTTGCCTTCGAGGTCGTAGACCCAGACGATGCCGGAGGCGCCGTCGGGCACGTAGATGCGCTCGTGGAACTCGACCGAGGCGCCGAGGAGCTCGGAGGCGCCAGCGGCGATCTGGAAGGTCCGGGTCTGGTCGTCGTCGACCGTGACGATCGACGGCGGGTCGGTCACGGTCACGGAGGCGACGGTGCCGGGGCTGGAGACGGCGGTCTCGGTGGGGCCGGCCAGTTCGATGGCGGTGACGGCGCGGCGGCCGTCGGAGCGGATGGTCGTCATCTCCTTGGCGGTGGAGTTGAGGACGGCCACGCCGTCGCCGAGGACGGTGAGCGCGAGCTCCTGGCGGGGCTGGGCGACGACCTCGGTCGCGAGGGTCTTGGCGCCGGAGTCCTGCGGCTCGATCTGGACGATGGTCCCTTCGCGGGGGACGCCGATCCACAGCATCCCGGTGGCGTCGAAGGCGCCGCCGGTGAGGCCGGCGGGGAACTGGAGGGGGTCGCCGATCGCGCTGAGGGTGGCGGGGTCGACCTGGTTGACCAGGCCCTGCGTCTGGTCGATGATGAACGCGCCCTCGTCGGACAGGGCCACGCGCACGCCCTCCCCGGGGGCGGTCTCGGCGGAGCCGGTGAGTTCGAGGGTCGACAGGTCGATCGCGGAGACCTTGCCGGTGGCGATCTCGCGCAGGAGCAGGTGCGAGTCGGTCTGCTCGACCTGGACGGCGTTGCCCATGGCGTCGGTGACGTCGAGGCGCACGTCGGTGGCGGCGGTGAGGCCGTTGACGCGGGCGAGTTCGCCGAGGGGGGTCGTCCACAGCCAGAGGCTGGCGTCCTCGCCCTCGTTCTCGCGGCTGAACGCGCCGGTGCCCAGGAGCGTGGCGACGAGCGCGCCGACGAGGACCACCGGGAGTCCGACCGCGATGAGCAGCCCTTTGACGTTGAGGCGTCGGGCGTCGACATTCGGAGTGGTCATATGGGGGAGATCCTCTGCGCTTCTGGTGCAAGTCGGCGGCTCGCGGGCCCGCGCGTGGGTTCACGCGGGCGGGGTGCGGGCGGGGCGGCGCACGAACCCGAGCCTAATTCGCGGGTGCAACTAGGACTAGGCTGCCATTGTCACAAGACGGTAAAGGTCTCGGGTATCCCGAAGCGGCACAAGCCGGTCAGGTTACCGACACGTAGGGGTGCCTTTTCGGGCGCGGAGATGGCGGTGCAGCGAGTGCACCGCCCGTCGGAGGTCTCGTATTCGGTTGTCCGCCGCGGCGGCGCATTCGAAGTTGCGCCGCCGTCGGTCCTGCCTTGGTAGTAGGGACTGGAGAGCAGAGGCGCGCTAGGCGGCCTCGCCGACCTCGAACACGCCGGCGCGGCGCGAGCGCGCGACCCCGGCCATCGCGAGGATCTCGGACGCCGTCTCGGGCGCGGCGAGCTCGTTCGGCGTGTACACCGGCGCGTCCATGCCCGCGATGGCCTCGCGGATGGCCAGCTGGGACTGGGTGAGGCGCCCGGAGGCGGCGATCACGGGCAGGCCCAGGTTGCGCAGGTGCATGGCGCCGTAGCGGGCGCCGGCCGCGTCGGCGGCGGCGAGGACGACGCCGTCGACGAGCTCGCGGATGACCGGGAACTCCAGCAGCGCGGAGGTCTCGGACTGGAGGATGCCGTCGGCGATCTCCATGACCACGGCGTCGACGTCGTGCGCGGCGGCGTGGTGGTAGAGCGTCTGGGCGAGCTCGGCCAGTTCGGGGACGGGGACGCCCGCGGTGGTCGGGTAGCCGCCGTCGGTGAAGTCGGCGGCGACGACCGCGCCGGAGTCGCGGAACATCCACGGGTCGCCGCCCGCGCCGGTCCCGGTGATCTTGATGCCGGCGACGCGGCGGCCCGAGCGGGACAGGCCCCGGATCACGGACGCGGCGGTCGTGGACTTCCCGGCGTTCATCGAGGTCCCGACGACGCACACCACCGGCGGGTGGTCGCCCAGGCCGAACGGGGCGAGCACGTTGAAGCGGCGCAAGTCGAGCGGGACGCCCTCGCGGTCGGCGAGGATGCCGATGGGCTCCAGGCGGGTCGGCGGGCGCATGTCGCCGTGCCGGGAGAGGACCTCCCCGGCGACGCCGCCGGCCGCGACGAGGTCGACGGAGGTGCCGAGGACGTCGGGGATGCGGGACTCGTACTGGTCGGGGGCGTACCGCTCGCCGAAGGCCAGGAGGACCTCGTCCCCGGGGTAGATGGCGGCCTTGCGGCCGGTGGCGATCTCGAGCCAGTTGTGGTGCCCGATGGCGTCGACCCGTGCGGCCAGGATATGGCCGGCGCGGGGCGCGCATTCGTCGACCAGGGTCAGTCCGGGCATTGTCATATCGACATTGCGGACCGCATAGGCGACTTTGAGCCGCGAAGCGAGCTCAGCAGAGAACTCACGAATGCGCATGCACACTCCAAAGAGGACAAAAAGGGTGAGCGAGATACCCCGCTCTAATGGAAGTACACCGCTGGTCCAGAACGTGACCACGGTGGCAGACGCGACGACCGCCGCGCTGTTGATGGACGAATATTACGGCCTGTGTTCAGACTTGTAAAGAGTGGATTAGGTAAAAGTGCGGCGACCCCGAGATGACACTTCGGGGTCGCCGTGAAACCTGCCTCTAGCTGCGGGAACTCACAGTCCGCGGCCCCTCGCGGCGACCGCTCCGATGACGATCACGGCCGGGTGGTGCGCCTCGGTGCCGCCCAGGTCGGACAATTCGCATTCGCGGACCGTCTGGTTCTTCGTCGTCGCACTCTCCACGATCCGGACCGGGGTCGAGCCGGGCCGCCCGCCCTCCATGAGCGCCGCGGCGATGGCGGCGCGGTTCTTGACGGCCATGAGCAGCACGACCGTCCCGTTCCCGGCCCCGAGGGAGTGCCAGTCGACGAGGCTCTGCGGCCCCGGCGGGACGTGCCCGGTGGCGACGGTGAAGTCGTGGACGACGCCGCGCTCGGTGACGGGGATGCCCGCCGCGGCGGGCCCGGCGATCGAGGACGACAGGCCGGGGACGACCTCGACGGGTACCCCGGCGTCGAGGCATGCGTCGAGCTCTTCGGCGCCGCGGCCGAACACGAAGCCGTCGCCGCCCTTGAGGCGGACCACGAACTTGCCCTCGCGGGCGCGCTCGACCATGACGGCGTTGATCTGCTCCTGCGTGGTGTGGCGCCCGTACGGGAGCTTCGCGGCGTCGACGATCTCGACGTCGTCGCCGAGCATGTCGAGGAGCTCCTGCGGGGCGAGCCGGTCGGAGACGACCACTTCGGCCTGGCGGAGCAGTTCGAGGCCGCGCAGGGTGATCAGGTCAGCGTCGCCGGGGCCGGCGCCGACGAGCGCGACACCGGCGGGGCGGGTGCGGCGCGAGCGCGGGGCGTCGATGTCGCCGGCGCGCAGCGCGGCGGCGAC
>NZ_QFRW01000227.1 GCF_003265355.1 Glycomyces dulcitolivorans
CGCCCCGGTCAACCGTCGACCGGGGCGGCCGCCCCTCGGAATGTGTCGCTGGCGCCTTGCGGCCCTAGCTGGTTACTCCCAGTTCTCCGCGGCCTTGCGGCGGCGCAGGACCATGAACACCACGGCGCCCGCGAGCAGCGCGGCGGCCGCCGAGGAGATCATGATGATCGAGGAGCTGCCGGTCACCGGGAGGCCCGGCTCCTCGGCGGTGGGGAGGTTCGGCAGGACCAGGTCGGCCTCGAAGTAGAACAGGCCGAAGTCGTAGAACCAGTCGCCCTCGGAGCCGCCGGTCTCGACGAGCTCGAACTGGTAGTCCGAGTCCAGGTCGTAGGTGGCGCCCTCTTCGGCGAGGACCTCTTCGAGGCCCGCGGCGTCGACGTCGACCGCGTAGTAGGCGGCGGCGTCGTCCTCGTCGACCTCGCCGACGATCTCGTAGTACAGCGGGGTCTCTTCGGACGGGGTGTAGGTCTTCCCGGCCTCGGCCTCGAAGTCGGTCACGATGCAGGTCGCGCCCCACTCCCAGATGGTGCAGTTGTCGTACCAGGGGGCGGCGTACGCGTGGTAGGTCAGGTCCCACGAGCCGTCGGCGAGCAGGTTCTCCAGGCTGACCGTGTCGGTGAACACGAGGATCGTCGCGGCGGTCAGCTCGGGGTTCGCGGCCGCCTCCTCGACGTAGAACTCGGGCTGCGCGAGGACGGACTCGCCCTCGTTCGCGCCCTGGAGGAGCTGGTCGAGGTACTGGTAGGAGTAGATGTGCTCCCAGCCCTCCTCGGCGCCTTCCTCGCCTTCGCCCTCGGCGGGCAGCTCCCCTTCGGGGACCTCGGCCTCGGGGACCTCTTCGACCGCCTCGGGGTCCTTCTCCTCCTCGACCTCTTCGGAGCCGCCGGCGTTCTCTTCTCCGGTCTCCTCCGGAGCCGACTCGGTGGTTGTCTCCTCCGCCGGGGTGGTGGCGGTGTCTTCGGTGGGCTCCTCCTGCGCGAACGCGGGGGCGCCGGCCGCGAGCGCGAGGGCCGCCGCGGCTCCGGCCGCGGCGAGGCGCAGGCCGGTCTTGTTGAGGGTGGACATGCTTCTCCTATGCGATTTGAACTGGGGGGTGCACCGCCCTGCTCTTCCGCTGGGGTAATAGCGGGTCCGCGGGAGCGGTGCACTGGTATAAACGCGCCTCAGTGGACAACGGTTGCGAGTAGTCGCCACTTTTCTTTCCGTGACTTGTGGTGACCGGATACCTCCCCCTGAGTAACCTGCCTTCACGTTTGCCCCCCGGATGTGACAACCTGGAAGGGCCGCCTGTCTCCGCAGCTGAGGAACCACGCCATGACGGACACCGTTTCCCGTACAGCGAACCCGACCGATGAGTCCGACCTGCTCCGAAGCCTGGCCGATGCGCTGGGCGCCGTCGAGCGGGGCGACTTCTCGGTGCGGCTGCCACGCGGGGAGGGCCTGGCCGGGGAGGTCGTCGACCGGTTCAACGCCGTGGTCGAGCAGGCCGACCGGCAGACCCGCGACCTCGCGCTCATCGCCCGCGCGGTGGGCCAGGAGGGGTCGTGGAACCACCGGCTCGTCATCGAGCACCTGGACGGCGGCTGGTCCGAGGGCGCCGCGAGCGTGAACCGCCTGGTCGAGGACCTGGTGCGGCCCACGACCGAGCTGGGGCGGGTGCTGGAGGCGGTCGCCGCGGGCGACCTGTCGCAGGAGGCGGCCCTGGAGATCGACGGCACGCAGCTGCGCGGCGAGTTCCGCCGCCTCGGCGAGACCGTCAACCGCATGGTCGGGCTGCTGCGCTCCTTCGCGGGCGAGGTCACGCGCGTCGCGCGCGAGGTCGGCACCGAGGGCGCGCTGGGCGGGCAGGCGGACGTCCAGGGCGTGTCGGGCACCTGGCGGTCGCTGACGGACGCGGTGAACACCATGGCGTCGAACCTGACCGAGCAGGTCCGCTCGATCTCGACGGTGACGCAGGCCATCGCCTCGGGCGACCTGAACCAGAAGATCACCGTCAAGGCCTCCGGCGAGGTCGCCGAGCTCGCCGACACCATCAACTCCCTCACCGAGACCCTCCAGGTCTTCGCGGGCGAGGTCACGCGCGTCGCGCGCGAGGTCGGCACCGAGGGGCGCCTGGGCGGCCAGGCCGACGTGCCGGGCGTGTCCGGCACCTGGAAGGACCTCACCGAGTCGGTGAACGACATGGCCTCCAGCCTCACCGACCAGGTCCGCGACATCGCGAAGGTCACCGGCGCGGTCGCGCGCGGCGACCTGAACCAGAAGATCGCCGTGCCCGCGCAGGGCGAGATCCTCGAACTCAAGACCACCGTCAACACCATGGTCGACCAGCTGTCGAACTTCGCCGACGAGGTCACCCGCGTCGCCCGCGAGGTCGGCACCGAGGGCCGCCTGGGCGGGCAGGCGCAGGTGTTCGGGGTGTCCGGGACCTGGCGCGACCTGACGCAGAACGTGAACCAGCTCGCCGCGAACCTCACCGAGCAGGTCCGCAACATCGCGAAGGTGACCACCGCGGTCGCCAAGGGCGACCTGAACCAGAAGATCACCGTCGACGCCCAGGGCGAGGTCGCCGAGGTCAAGAGCACCGTGAACACCATGGTCGACCAGCTCTCGCGCTTCGCCGACGAGGTCACCCGCGTGGCCCGTGAAGTGGGTTCACAGGGGCGGCTCGGCGGTCAGGCCGACGTGCCGGGCGTGTCGGGCACGTGGAAGGACCTCACCGAGAACGTCAACCTCATGGCCGCGAACCTCACCGCGCAGGTGCGGAACATCTCGTCGGTCGCCAGCGCGGTCGCGAACGGCGACCTGAACCGCCAGATCACCGTCGACGCGCAGGGCGAGATGCTCGAACTGAAGTCGACGCTGAACTCGATGGTGGCGCAGCTGTCCCAGTTCGCCGACGAGGTCACCCGCGTCGCCCGTGAGGTCGGCACGGACGGCAAGCTCGGCGGGCAGGCGAACGTCCAGGGCGTCTCCGGCATCTGGGAGGCGCTCACCGACAACGTGAACTCCATGGCCTCCAACCTGACCAGCCAGGTGCGGAACATCTCCTCCGTCGCCAGCGCGGTCGCCGCCGGGGACCTGAACCGGCAGATCACCGTCGACGCCCAGGGCGAGATGCTGGAGCTGAAGTCGACCATGAACGCGATGGTCGACCGGCTCTCCTCGTTCGCCGACGAGGTGACGCGCGTGGCCCGCGAGGTGGGCACCGAGGGGCAGCTGGGCGGCCAGGCGAACGTGCCGGGCGTCTCGGGCACCTGGAAGGACCTCACCGACAACGTGAACTCGATGGCGTCGAACCTCACCAGCCAGGTCCGCGACATCGCGAAGGTCACCACCGCCGTGGCGAAGGGCGACCTGAACCAGAAGATCACCGTCGACGCGCAAGGCGAGATCCTCGAACTCAAGACCACCGTCAACACCATGGTCGACCAGCTCTCCAGCTTCGCCACGGAGGTCACGCGCGTGGCCCGCGAGGTCGGCGTCGAGGGCAACCTCGGCGGCCAGGCCGAGGTCGCCGGGGTCTCGGGGACCTGGCTCGCCCTGACCCGCAACGTGAACTCGCTGGCCGCGACGCTGACGCTCCAGCTGCGCGCCATCGCGAACGTCGCGCATGCCGTGGCCCGCGGCGACCTGACCCAGTCGGTCGACTTCGAGGCCGCCGGCGAGATCGCCGACCTGACCGAGTCGATCAACCAGATGATCACCGCCCTGCGGGACAAGACCCGCCAGAACACGGACGCGGACTGGCTCAACTCGAACCTCGCCCGCATCTCCTCGCTCCTCCAGGGCCGCCGGGGCGTCGAGGAGGTCACGCGGATGGTCCTCGACGAGGTCACGCCGCTCATCGACGCGCAGACCTCGACGTTCTACGTCCGCCACGAGGACGTCGCCGGGCACGTCACGTACCGGCTCAACGCCGTCTACGGGCACCCCAACCCCGGCGAGAAGAAGCTCATCGAGGACAACGAGGGCATGGTCGGGCAGGCCGCGGCGTCGAAGCGGACCATCCACCTGCACGACATCCCCGAGGGCTACCTGGAGATCTCCTCGGGGCTCGGCCAGGCCACGCCCACCGACCTGATCATCCTGCCGGTCCAGTTCGGGGACAAGGTGAGGGGCGTCATCGAGTTCGCCTCGTTCAACACGTACTCCGGGCTCCACAAGCGGTTCCTGGACGCGCTCGCCCCGAACGTCGGCGTCACGCTCGCCACCATCGAGGGCAACGCCCGCACCGAGGTGCTGCTGCGCGAGTCCCAGCGGATGGCGCAGGAGCTGCGCGCCCAGTCGAACCGGCTCCAGGAGACCAACGTCGAACTGGAGGAGAAGGCGCAGCTGCTGTCGGCGCAGAACAAGGCGATCGAGCTGAAGAACGAAGAGGTCGAGACCGCCCGCAAGGACATCGAGGAGAAGGCCGAGCAGCTCGCGCAGGCCTCGAAGTACAAGTCGGAGTTCCTCGCGAACGTCTCGCACGAGCTGCGCACGCCGCTCAACTCGCTGCTGCTGCTCGCGCGGCTCCTGTCGGAGAACTCCGACGGGAACCTCTCGGAGCGCCAGATCGAGTTCGCGCGCACCATCTACAACGCCGGCACCGACCTGCTCACGCTCATCGACGACATCCTCGACCTGTCGAAGATCGAGGCCGGGCGGATGGTCGTCTCGGTGCACCCGGTGGACCTCGCGGAGGTCCTCGGCGACATCGAGGCGGCGTTCCGGCCCCAGGCCGAGGACAAGGGCCTGGAGTTCAACGTGGACGTCGGCACGGGCGTGCCGCAGCTGATGCAGACCGACGGGCAGAAGTTCCAGCAGGTCCTGCGCAACCTCCTGTCGAACGCGGTGAAGTTCACGCGCGTCGGCTCGGTGACCCTCGCGGTGCGCCGCGTCCCCGCCGACCTCCGGTTCGACGCCCCGCACCTGAACGCGGCGGCCGAGCGGATCGCCTTGAGCGTCATCGACACCGGCATCGGGGTCGCCGAGGCGAAGAAGTCGATCATCTTCGAGCCGTTCCAGCAGGCCGACGGCACGACCCGCCGCAACTTCGGCGGCACCGGCCTGGGCCTGTCGATCTCCAAGTCCCTGTCGAACGCGCTCGGCGGCGACGTGTTCATCGAGCACACCGGCGACCACGGGTCGAAGTTCACGTTCGTGGTGCCCGTCGAGATCGACGCCGACGGCGACCTGCCGCTCGTCCCCGCGGAACTCCCCATTCCGGTCGTGGAGCCGGGCATCCTGACGGGCGCACCCGAGACGCCGTCCTCGTCTGCGGCCGCGCAGCACCTGGAGGGGACGACGGTGCTCATCGTCGACGACGACATCCGCAACGTCTTCGCGCTGACGGCGGCCCTGGAGCTGCACGGCATCGACGTCCACTACGCCGAGAACGGCGCCGACGGCATCGACGCTCTCCAGCACCACCCCGGGATCGACATCGTCCTCATGGACTCGATGATGCCCGGCATGGACGGCAACGAGACCACGCGCGTCATCCGGCGCATGCCGCAGTTCGCGGACCTGCCGATCGTGTTCCTCACCGCGCAGGCGCTCGCCGAGCAGCGGGAGCAGTCGGTGGAGGCCGGCGCGAGCGCGTACCTGACCAAGCCCGTGGACCTCGACCTGCTGCTGGACACCATGTCGCACTGGATCGGCGCGAACGGGGCCGGGAGCGGCGGCGCACACGGCGCGGCACCCGCGAAGCCGCGCCGCGGGTCCGGACGGGACAATGGCGAACCGACCTCTGGAGGCACCGCATGAGCACCGCCCGCGTCCTGCTCGTGGACGACCGATCCGAGAACCTCCTCGCCCTTGAGGCGATCCTCCAGGGGCTGCCGGTCAATACGATCGCGGTCACCTCCGGGGAGGAGGCGCTCAAGCGGCTGCTCTCGGAGGACTACGCGGCGATCCTGCTCGACGCGCAGATGCCGGGCATGGACGGGTTCGAGACCGCGCGGCACATCAAGCAGCGCGAGAAGACCCGCCACACCCCGATCATCTTCCTCACGGCCGCCGACCGCGACGCGCACCTGGCGATGCGCGGGTACTCGGTGGGCGCCGTGGACTACATCACGAAGCCGTTCGACCCGTGGATGCTCCGCACCAAGGTCAAGGTCTTCATCGACCTGTGGGCCCAGGGCCAGGCCCTCCGCCAGACCTCCGAGCGCACCAAGGACCTCCGCGAACGCGAAGGCCACCTCACCAAGCGCCTCGACGCCGCCCGCGAAGCCCTCGCCGCCTGGCACGAGGGCCGCGACGAGGACCCCGAGATCCAGCGAATCCTCGCCCTCCTGGAGGCCGGCGCGGTGTAACCGCAGGGAAGAGGGCACCCCGAATGTTGGGGGGTGCGAGGCCCCCCGATGTTCAAGCCTCCCGCCGGGGTGTGACACCGCTTGTCGCCGCCCGTGTTCGAAGCGTTGAACCCGCTGCGATCCGCGGGCACCCCAGTTGGTGGGGGGCGCGAGCTCCCCCGATATTCAAGCCTCCCTCGCGGGTACGACACTCCTCACCCAGCGTGTTCGAACCCGGAACCGCGGCAACGATTTTCGTAACGATCGCCTCGGGCCTCCTGCCGCGGCGGAAAACCGGCTAGGGTTGTGCCGTGGTGCACCAGAAGCTCGACATCTCGGTATACCGCGAGTCGAACGAGACGATCGTGGCGCTGACCGGCGAAATCGACCTGCACACCGCCCCGCGCCTGACCGGCGCCGTCGACGCCGCGCTCGCGGAGGACCCCGTCCGGGTCGTCCTCGACATGCGCGGCGTGACCTTCTGCGACTCGCGCGGCCTCGGCACCCTCGTGATCCTCGCCAGGGCCGCCGCCCGGTCGCGCGCCGTCCTCGTCCTCGCGAACCTCGGCGACTTCCTCAAACGGCTCCTCGCCGTCTCCGGCATCGGCGACCACTTCGTCATCCGCGAGGACCCCGAGGAGCCCGGACCGGAGGCCGCCGCCGACCAGGAGTCCGCCCGATGATCCCCGCCCTCTCCGAAGCGGCAGTGACGCTTCTGACGATCCTCGGCGTCGCCGCGGGCCTCGCCATCACCGGCATCGCCCTCGGCTGGGCCGGCCTCGCCCGCAAGTCGCGGCCGCTCATCGTGACCGGCGCGGTCGGCCTGTTCGCGGGCGGCCTCATCGTCCTCGGCTGGGCCATCGTCGACGGCACCGGCGTGCGCGCCGCCACCGTCGGCCTCATCGCCGCACTGCTGCCCGCCCCGATCCTCGTCGGCACGTTCCTGTGGCTCGGCCGCTACCGGCGCCGCCCCTGGCTCGTCCTCGCGTTCTGCTTCGGCTGGGGCGCGTGCGTCGCCACCGCGATCGCCCTCGGCGTCAACACCGGCGCCGCATACCTCCTCCACCGCAACGGCCTCGACCAGAACCTCGCCGCCGTCGTCTCCGCGCCCGTCATCGAGGAGATCGCCAAGCTCCTCGGCCCGCTCCTGGTCTACTGGACGGCCCGCCGCCACCTCACCGGCACCCTCGACGCCATCGTCTACTGCGGACTCGCCGGGGCCGGCTTCGCCGTCGCCGAGAACGTCCTCTACGCCTCCGGCGCCTACGTGTACGGCGCCTCCCTCGACGACGCCGCCGGCATCGCCCAGGTCACCATCCTCGTCGTCGTCCGCGGCCTCGCCACCATGTTCGCCCACCCGCTCATGACCGGCCTCTCCGCGATCGGCCTCGGCCGCGCCGCCCGCCTGCCCGGACGCAAGGGCCGCCAGGCCGTCTGGATCATCGGGATGCTCCTGTGCGGCATGGGACTCCACGCCCTCTGGAACGGCTCCAGCGTCCTCGGCGTCGCCCTCGACATGCCCGCGCTCTGGTTCGCCCTCTACCCGGCGTTCCTCGCGCCCCTGTTCTTCACCATGGTCGGCGCCGCCCTGTGGCTGCGCGCCGCCGACGCCCGCCGCACCCAGACCGCCCTCGCCCCGCTCGTCGCCGCGGCCCAGATCTCCCCGCCCGAGCTCGCGTCCCTCGCCAGCTTCTCCCGCCGCGCCTCCGCCCGCGCCTGGGCCCTGCGCTGGGCCGGGAAGCCCGGCGAGGCCGCCATGAAGGACTTCCAGCGCGCCGCCTCCGACGTCGCCGAGCAGTACGACCTCGCGAGCATCGGCGCCCCCTGGAGCGAGCAGACCGTCCTCGAAGGCGTGCACCGCATGAACACCGCCAGGACCGCGTACGTCGGCCGCGACCCGCGCACCCCGCCCGCGCTGTGGGACGGGCGCCGCTACCACGTCGCCTTCCCCGACGGCCAGATGCGCGCGATCGACCCGCCCGCGCAGCCGGTCATGCCGCTGCCGCTCGCCCCGCTGCCGCCTCCCCCTGCGTACCCTGTCACGTATGCATGAGGGACCCATCGGGCCCACCTCCTGGATCGGCCCCGACGCGCCCCCGCCGCGCACCGGGCGCCCCCGCTGGAGGGAGCCCCACCCCGTCCGCATCGGCCCCGTGGCTGCCGGTGCCGCCCTGTCCGGCCTCTGGGTCCTGTTGTGGCTCTTGGCCTATGCCAAGGGCGCTGACGGCGGGTCCCTGACGGGGGCGGGCTTCGCCTGGGTGACTTTGGCCGCGAGTACGATCGGGGCTGTCGCCGCAGCTTTGCTGGCGCGCTACGGTGACCGCGGGGCGGCGGTCGGCGTTGCCGCAGTCGCAGGGACGGCCGCTGGGGTCACCGGGCTCTCCTGCGAGCTGTATCTTTTGCTGACCGGCGATTGGATCCTGTGGTTACATCGACCGCGGGCCGCCACATCCTTCAGTAGGTCGTTCGGACAGCCGCCGCTCCGGCGCTGGTTCCATTGAGTGAGAAGACGGGGACGGATCGTGTCGTATTTCGCTGTGGCTGTGGGCCGCGAGGGCGACGATTGGGAGGCCGCCGAGGTCGACCTCGACGCAGTTGCCGACGTCGAGGACGCGGCCGAGGCCATGCGTGAGGCTTTCCCTGACGCTGACCTGACGCTGCTCTTCGTCGACGCCGACGACGAGTACCTGACGGTGATGCGCCTCGATAACGGCGACGACCTGCGCACCTTCGGCTCCGACGCCGAATACGCGTCGCAGTCGCGCCTGGGTGAGGCCCTCTTGGGCGACCTCGAACCCGAGGACACCGAGGAGATCGACTCCGAGGACGAGGAGTCCATCGCGGCGCGCCCGACCGAGCTCGACGCCGAGCCCGTCGGCGAGGCCGACCTCCTGGGCGACCTGGGCGTGCCCGGCTCGACCCTGCTGGCCCTGTGCGCCAAGGAGGGCATGATGCCCTCCGACGTCGTCTCCGAGGTCGCGAAGTCCATCGGCTTCTCCGAGGCCCTGGAAGACGCCACCGGCGCCTAGCCCCCATGCAGTCCCGCCGCGAGGTCCACGAGCACTGGATGCGGCGCGCCCTCGACGCGGCGCGCGGCACCGGCCTCCCGGCGGGCCGTGAGGCGCACCTGCGGCCCGGCAGCCCGGCACGCCAGGCCGACACCGCC
>NZ_QFRW01000228.1 GCF_003265355.1 Glycomyces dulcitolivorans
GTGGCGGCGAGCGCCGCGAGCGCGCTCCCGAGCGTTCGGGCGAGCGCAGCGAGGGCGGGGACCGCGACGGCGAGCGCCGTCGCCGCCGCACCCGCCGCACTGACGATGCCGGAGGCTCGGAAGAGTAGATGAGTCGTCCCCTGACTCGCACGCTCATTGACGATCCGCTGGGCGGCACGGTCAAACTGACCGTGCTGCCCGGCGGTTTGCGTGTGCTGACCGAAACCGTCCCCACCATGCGCTCGGCCTCGGTCGGCGTGTGGGTCGGGGTGGGGGCCCGCGACGAGGCCCCCGAGCTCGCCGGCGTCTCGCACTTCCTGGAGCACTTGCTGTTCAAGGGCACCGCGAAGCGCACGGCCACGGAGATCGCCGAGGTGATCGAGTCCGTCGGCGGTGAGTCGAACGCGTACACCGCGCGGGAGCTGACCTGCTTCTACGCGCGGGTGCTCGACGACGACCTGCCGATGGCCGTCGACGTCCTCGGCGACGCCATGTGCTCCTCGCTGGTGACCCCCGCCGACGTGGAGGTCGAGCGCGACGTGATCCTGGAGGAGATCGCCGCGTCCCAGGACGAGCCGTCCGACGTGGTCCACGAGCTGTTCTCGCAGGCGCTGTTCGGCTCCGGCGCGCTCGGGCGCGACATCGCGGGCGACCCGAAGACGGTGCGCGCGTTGACGAGGGCGCAGATCAACGACTTCTACCGGCAGCACTACCGGGCCCCGAACCTGACGGTGTGCGCGGCGGGCGGGGTCGACCACGGCGAGACCGTGAAGCTCGTGCAGGAGGCCTTCCGGCCGCTGCTGGGCGGCACGGACGTCCCGCGCCAGCGGCGCCACGACGAGGCGGTCCTGCCGGCGCCGCGGCGGCTCCTGGTGGAGCGCCACGACACCGAGCAGGCGCACCTGGTGGTCGGCTGCCGCACGTTCTCGCGGCACGACCCCCGCAAGGACGCCTTCGAGGTCCTCAACAACGTCCTCGGCGGCGGCATGTCCTCGCGGCTGTTCCAGTCGGTGCGCGAGAAGCGCGGCCTGGCGTACACGGTGTACTCGTTCACGTCGTACTTCGCGGACACGGGCATGTTCGGCGTCTACGCCGGGTCCAACCCGGACAAGGTCCACCAGGTCCGCGAGCTCGTCGACGCCGAGCTGGAGCGGATCGCCTCGGAGGGGATCACCGACGAGGAGCTGCGGCGCGGCAAGGGCATGAGCCGCGGCGGCATGGTGCTGTCCATGGAGGACTCCGGTTCGCGCATGAACGCGCTGGGCCGGGCCGAGCTGCTGTACGGCGAGCACCTGAGCCTGGAGCGGGAGCTGGCCGACATCGAGGCGGTCACGTCCGAGCAGATCCGGTCGGTGGCCGCGGAGATCCTGTCGCAGCCGATGACGACCGCGGCCGTGGGGCCGTTCGACCAGAAGGACTTCCGATGATCAAGGTGGGGGTGCTCGGCGCCCGGGGCCGCATGGGCCGGGCGACGTGCGAGGCGGTCGACGCCGCCGACGACATGGAACTCGTCGCGACCGTGGGCCGCGACGAGCCCCTGGACAAGGTCGCCGGTGTCGACGTGGTCGTGGACTTCACGCTGCCGGGCGTCGTCATGGACAACCTGGCCTGGTGCACCGAGCGCGGCATCCACACCGTGGTCGGCGTCTCCGGGTTCGACGCGAAGCGCCTGGACGCCGCCCGCGACGTCCTCGCCGCGGACCCCGAGGTCGGGTCGGTCATCGCCCCGAACTTCGGGATCGGCGCGGTCCTGATGATGCAGTTCGCGGCCAAGGCCGCCAAGCACTTCGACTCCGCGGAGATCATCGAGGCGCACCACCCGCGCAAGGTGGACGCGCCTTCGGGCACGGCGGTGCACACGGCGCGGCTCATCGCCGCGGCGCGCGCCGACGCCGGGCTCGACGGGATGCCGGACGCGACCGAGACCGACCCGCAGGGCGCGCGCGGCGCGGACGTCGACGGCGTCCACATCCACGCGGTCCGCTCGGCCGGGTACGTCGCGAGCCAGGAGGTCCGCTTCGGCGGCCCCGGCGAGCGGTTCACCATCTCGCACGACTCGCTCGACCGGGAGTCGTTCATGCCGGGCGTGCTGCTGGCGATCCGCGAGGTCGTCAAGCGCCCCGGCTTGACCGTGGGCATCGACGACCTGCTCGATTAGATATTTCTCTGCTCACCGCCGGTTGGCCCTTCGGGGTCAGCCGGCGGTCGTGCTTTCGGCGGTCGGCGTCCCGTCCTGCGACTCGGGGGTCGGGGTCTCCTCGGACCCGCCCTGCCCGGTGTCGGTCGAGGTCGACTCGCTCGGGGTCTCCTCGGCGGACGGCGATTCGCTGGCGGAGGCGCTCTCGCTGGGCGTCTCGGACGCGGACTCGCTCGGGGTGGCCGACTCGCTCGGCGCCTCCTCGGCGGTCGTGCCGTCGTCCGAGGGGCTCTCGATGATCACCGTGGTGGTCGTGTCGGGGTCGGCGTTGATGAGCCGGTCCGGGTCGCCGGTGAGGGCGCCGACCAGGTAGAGGGTGCCGATGGTGAGGCCGAAGACGAGGACGCTGGAGACGAGGATCGCCAGCAGGGTCCGCTTGCGGGACGCGGACTTCGCGATGTGGGTCTCGGGTTCGGGGGCGGGGATCTCGGTCGTGGGCTCGTCGCCGGAGGCGTCTTCGGCCGCGGCGGCGACCTCGGGGATCCTCGCGGTGGCCTTCACGCCGCCCGGCTCGCCCTCGGGCTCGAACTCGACCGTGACGGCCGTGCCCTTGGCCGTGCCCTTCGGGGCCATCGCCTGGATCTGGGCCTTGACGCGGTCGCCGGTGCGGCGGATCGCCCGGAGGATGAGCACCGAGCCGATCGCCGAGAAGACGCTGAGGAACGCCGTTCCGGGGATCGTGCCCCACAGGTTCAGCAGTTTCGCGAGGACCGCGCCGAGGACGGTCGCGCCGGCGGCCGCCAGCACCTGTCCGATGCTCAGTTCGAGGCTCGGGTCCTTGTCCTTGTGGCCCTTGCTCTTCGATTGGTACTGAGTCACCCGTCCCCCTTCCTTCGGCGACTTCCGGTGCGCGTGCGTGCGTCACCGCCCCGTGATCGCCAAAGGTTTTCCAGGATACGGGCCGTGCACGCGGCGACTACGGTTTGTGCGCGAAGTAACGGGGGTCAGCGAGCCGTTCCCGTGGAGTGCCGGCGCAGCGCCCGCCACTGCCACAGCCACAGCAGAGCGACCACCACGACCAGGAACGCGACCCCGGCGGCGGCGAACGCCCAGCCGTTGCGCTCGACGGCGGTGGCCCGCAGCTCGTAGTCCTCGCCGGGGGTCATCGTCCAGGTCACGGTGCGCCCGTCGAGCTCCCCGTTGTGGTCGGTGACCGTCGCGGGGAAGTTCACGCTGATGAGGATCTCGGCGTCCTCGAACGCCTCCGGGTCGATGAACCCGGCCGCGCGCAGGTCCCAGTACCCTTCGAGCCCGTACTCGCGGTCCTCGTGGCTGATGCGCAGGTAGCCCCACTCGTCGCCGCCGAACTCGGCGAAGTCCGAGAGCGGGCGGTCGGTGAACGTCGCGGTCTGGCCCTCGAAGCCGTCCTCGTCGTAGAGGGTCCGCTCGGTGCCGGGCACGCCGTCGAGCAGCGCGTCCAGGAACGCGTCCAGCTCGTCCCGGTCCAAGCCCTCGTCCTGCGCCTGCTCCAGGAAGTCCCTGCTCCACGCCGCGGTGAACTCCCCGCCGACCGTGTCGTCGGGCCGCACCTCCAGCCCCAGGTCCAGCCGCACGCACCCGGAGGCCGCGACAACCAATCCGACCGCGGCCGCGCCCGTGAGCACCCGGCGAGCATGTACACCCAGCATGAAGCGAGCCTAAGCCCGAGAATCGGACGAATCAGCGCTTTCGCCCGAAGCACGGGGCGTTTCGCAATGGAGCGCTGACGCTAGTCTGTTCGAAGAGGAGGGCTTGTGTGCGCAGTCGATGAGGCGACCCTGGAGTCGCGGCCGGACCCCGGGCCGGCGCCCCGCAGGCGCGGGAACCCCGTGAAGCGCTGGGTGACCGACGCCGTCGTGCGGCCCTGGTTCGCCCCGCTCGCGATCCTCACCTGCTTCGCCGCCGCGGCCGCCGGCGTGGTCGCCATGAACCCCACCGACGACACCGGCCCCACCAGCTGCCTGTTCAAACTCGCCACCGGCTTCGACTGCCCCGGCTGCGGCGGGACCCGCGCGTTCTACTACGTGCTCACCTTCAACCTGCCCGAAGCCGCCCGCCACCACGTCATGGCCGTCTTCGCCGCCCCGTTCATCGCCTGGATGTACCTCTCCTGGGCCCTCCCGCGTCTCTTCCCCAAGCGCACCTGGCGGCTCCCCACCTTCCACCTCACCCCCGGCCTCCTCACCGTCTTCCTCTCCGCCTGGGGCGCCTTCACGATCCTGCGGAACCTCCCGTGGGAGCCGTTCGCGTTCTTCTACGTCTAGAACCCCTTGCCGCCGAACGCGAAGCGGCCCGGCCGCTCCTGCGCACATGCTCGGCTTGCAAGCTGCGCCGGAGTGACCGGGCCGACCAGTGGGTGTTGAATCGAAGTCTTAGGCGAACGCGCTGGCGCGGTGCAGGTAGATGTCGCCCGACACCGACCGCGCCCGCACCTCCAGGCTCGTCCCGTCGCTCGACGGCGCCGGCGAGGTGTCGCCGGTGGCCAGCTCGGAGGTCACCGAGCCCGCCTTCGCGTCCAGGTCCACCCAGATGTCGGTGCCCGGGACCACGCCGAGGCTGATGCGCCCCGAGACCGTGTTCGCCTTCACCGAACCGGAGCGCAGCGCCCCGAGCTCGATGCCGCCCGACAGGGTGTTCACGTTCGCGTTCGCGTCGAGCCGCTCGGCCGTGATCGAGCCCGCCACCGTCTTCGCGGAGAAGTCCCCGCCGACGTGGTCGGCCTTGACCTGGCCCGACGCGGTGTTCGCGCGGAAGTCCTCGGTCGCGTCGATGACGCTGATCGAACCCGACACGGTGTTCGCCTTCACGCTCGTCGCGCTCTCCACGGTCGCCGACCCGGCGACCGTGTTGATCGAGACCGAGCCGAGCTTGCCGTGGAGGCTGATCGGCGCCGACGTCGTCTTGACCGACACCTCCGAGCGGACCGGGAGCTTCACCGACAGGTGCACCCCGATCTCCTTGCGGAAGAACCAGTTCTGCGGCTTGTCGGGAGCGACCACGCGCAGGTGGCCGTTCTCGAACGACACGCTCGCGAGGTCGGCCGCGTCCGAGTCGCTCTCGGCCCGGCGCTGCGCCGGCTTGATCTCCACCAGGACCGTGTCCAGCTCGTGGGCGGTGACGGTGACCGAGCCGTCGGCCAGCGTGATCGCCGCCGTGACGGGCCCGTCGTGGGTGAATTCGGTGTACTCGTTCATGCTGGGTGCTCCTAAGCCCGGGCGTAGCCGGTGATGCGCTGGCTGTACTTCGCGCCGGCGGGCTGGCCCGAGGTGCGCGAGGCGTGGACCGCGTTGTTGATCGCGCGCACCAGCCAGGCGTTGACCGAGGCGCCGTCCTTGGAGGCGACGCGCTCGACGTCCTCCTTGAGCGACTCCGGCAGGCGCAGCGTGATGCGGGCGACGTCGTCGTCCACGGGCGGCGCCGGCGGCGGCGCGGCCTCGGCGGTCTCGCCGCCGCTGACGCGCAGGTCGACCTCCTTGCCGCGCACCCGCAGATCGACCGACGCCGAGGATCCGGCCTGGTCGAGCCCGGCGGTGATCTCGGCGGCGGCCTCGGAGAGGGCCTCCATGAGCGCCAGGCGCGCACCGGCGTCGAGCGCTTCCGACAGCAGTTCCGCGGTCCGCGCGGCTTCCTCCCCGCCCGGCGCGGCGGCGGCGGTGAGGCTCCGGCGGAGCGATTCGATATACGGCGTCAAGTCCATGACACCATGATGACATCATTTCTGACGTCTGTCAAGCGGCGCGCTGGAGCCGGGGTGCGGCGGCCCGCCACGCGTGCCCCATCAAGAACACGCGCTCCGCTCGCGTAGCCGGGCGCGTGCAGGGACACACTCGCCCGCCGAGTACCCTCAGGGAGTCGAGAACCAGCACTAACAGGCACCGAACACGAAACGAGGGGGAGCGGGGAATGCCCGAGATCGTACCGATGGACGTCCGACTCATCGCCTGGACGCACTTCGAAGCGCCGGACGACGTCCCCTGGGACACCGACGCCGACGGCGGCCAAGCCCTCGCCGAATTCGCCGGCCGCGCCTGCTACCAGTCCTGGACCAAGCCCAACCCCAAGACCGCCACCAATGCCGGGTACCTCGACCACATCCTCCAAGTCGGCCACCTCTCGGTCCTCGAACACGGCACCGTCAGCTTCTACCTCAGCGGCATCTCCCGCTCCCTGACCCACGAGCTGATCCGCCACCGCCACTTCTCCTACTCCCAGCTGTCGCAGCGCTACGTCCCCGAGCGCGACGCGCACATGGTCGAGCCCGAAGTGATCGCCTCCGACCCCGAGCTCCACGAGCGCTTCCTCGCCGCGGCCGACGCCGCCCAGAGCGCCTACGACGACCTCCTCGAAGGCCTGGAGAAGAAGTTCGCCGACGTCAAGAACGGCACCCTGCGCCGAAAGCAGGCGCGCCAAGCGGCGCGATCGGTACTGCCCAACGCCACCGAGACCCGCATCGTCGTGACCGGCAACTACCGCGCCTGGCGGCACTTCATCGCCATGCGCGCCTCCGAGCACGCCGACGTCGAGATCCGGGCGCTGGCCGTCGAATGCCTCAAGCAGCTCAAGGACAAGGCCGCGAACGTCTTCGCCGACTTCCAGATCACGAAGCTCGACGACGGCACCGAGGTCGCCTCCAGCCCCTACGTGACCGAGGGGTAGAGCCGCCTGGCGCACCGCCCGCGGCCCTCCACGGTCCCCGCTCCGAACGCGGGGGCCGGTTCCCGGCCGCGGGCGCACGAAACTTGAGACAGTTAAACGGAACGAGCGGCCGGGCGCAGGCGCCCCCGCCGCCGGAATCAGCATTGGTGAAAGCAGATGCGCAACGCAACGCGCCCCTTCGGGCGAACACTCGCGGCCATGATCACGCCGTTCACTCCCTCCGGGGAGCTCGACGTGCCCGGCACCGCCGCCCTCGCCCGCCACCTCGTCGACGAGCAGGGCTGCGACGGCCTCGTCGTCAACGGCACCACCGGCGAGTCGCCCACCACCACCGACGCCGAGAAGGCCCAGGTCATCGAGACCGTCGTCGACGCCGTCGGCGACCGCGCCCACATCGTCGCCGGCGCCTCGACCTACGACACCCGCCACTCGGTGCACCTCGCGCAGGCCGCCGAGAAGGCCGGCGCGCACGGGCTCCTCCTCGTCACCCCCTACTACAACAAGCCCACCCAGGCCGGCATCGCCGCCCACTTCGAGGCCATCGCCGACGCCACCGACCTGCCCGCGATGCTCTACGACATCCCGCCGCGCTCGGTCCTCGGCATCGCCGAGGACACCTTCGAGCGCCTCGCGAAGCACGACCGGATCATCGCCGTCAAGGACGCCACCAGCGACCTCGTCAAGGCCCAGCGCGTCCGAGTCGCCACCGGCCTCGCCGTCTACTGCGGCGTCGACGAGCTCAACCTCGCCGCGTACGCCACCGGCCAGGTCGGCGTCGTCTCCGTCGTCGCCCACCTGCTCGGCCGCCAGATCAACGCCATGTTCGACGCCTTCGACGACGGCGACACCGCCGAGGCGTCCCGGATCAACGACGCGATCCTCCCCGCCGTCTGCGCCCTCATGGGCCAGGGGCCGGGCCTCGTCGCCGTCAAGTCCGGCCTCGTCTCCGCGGGCCTGCCCGCCGGGGAGCCGCGCCTGCCGCTGCTCCCCGCCGACGCCGACCTCACCGCCCTCATCGCCGCCCGACTCGCCGACCTGAAGGAGGCCTGATGGGCCTGACCCGTCCCAAGAACCTCGGCGAGCCCGGCGCCCTCCCCGACGGCGCCCTGCGGGTGATCCCGCTCGGCGGCCTCGGCGCCATCGGCCGCAACATGACCCTCTTCGAATACGAGGGCCGCCTGCTCATCGTCGACTGCGGGGTGCTCTTCCCCGACGTCGACCAGCCCGGCGTCGACCTGATCCTCCCCGACTTCACGCCGATCCTCGACCGCCTCGACGACATCGAGGCCATCGTCGTCACCCACGGCCACGAGGACCACATCGGCGCGATCCCGTTCCTGCTGGAGCACAAGAACGACATCCCCGTCGTCGGCTCCCGCTTCTCGGTCGCCCTCGTCGAGGCCAAGCTCCGCGAGCGCCGCATCAAGCCCGCCGGGATCGTCGTCGCCGAGAACGAGACGCTCCAGCTCGGCCCGTTCGGCTGCGAGTTCCTCGCCGTCAACCACTCCATCCCGGACGCGCTCGCCGTCGCGATCCGCACCGAGGCCGGCCTGGTGCTCCACACCGGCGACTTCAAGATGGACCAGCTCCCGCTCGACGGGCGCATCACCGACCTCGCCGGCTTCGCGCGCCTCGGCGACCAGGGCGTCGACCTGCTGCTGTCGGACTCCACGAACGCCGAGATCCCCGGCTTCGTGACCTCCGAGCGCCAGATCGGCGCCGTCCTCGACAAGCTCTTCGAGGACGTCAAGGGCCGCATCATCGTCGCGTCCTTCGCCAGCCACGTGCACCGCGTGCAGCAGGTCCTCGACGCCTCGCACGCGCACGGCCGCAAGGTCGCCTTCGTGGGCCGCTCCATGGTCCGCAACATGGCGATCGCCCGCGACCTCGGCCTCATGCAGGTCCCCGAGGGGCTCCTGGTGAGCATGGACGAGGCGGTGCGCCTGCCTTCGGACGAGATCGTCTACATGTCCACCGGCTCCCAGGGCGAGCCGATGAGCGCCCTGGGCCGCATGGCCTCCGGCGACCACCGGCACATCGCCGTCGAGCCCGACGACACGGTCATCCTCGCCTCGTCCCTGGTGCCCGGCAACGAGACCGCCGTGTACGGCGTCATCAACCGCCTGGCCCGCACCGGCGCCACGGTCATCCACAAGGACGTCGCGAAGGTCCACGTCTCCGGCCACGCCCCCGCGGGCGAGCTGCTGTACGTCCTCAACGTCGTCAAGCCGTCCAACATGATCCCGGTCCACGGCGAGGCCCGCCACCTCCAGGCCCACGCGCGGCTCGCCATCGAGTCCGGCGTCCCCGCCGACCAGGTCATCGTCATCGAGAACGGCGACGTCGTCGACCTCATCGACGGCCGCGCCCGCCTCGTCGGGCACATCCCGAACAACCTCATCTACGTCGACGGCCTCTCGGTCGGCGACGTCGGCGAGCCGGTCCTCAACGAGCGCCGCGTCCTCGGCGACGGCGGCTTCATCGCCGCCACCGTCGTCATCGACTCCGAGAACGGCAAGGTCGTCGGCGGCCCCACCGTCTCCGCCCGCGGCTTCTCCGAGGACCCCAAGGCCTTCGACGGCGTCCTCCCCCTGATCGACGACGCCATGGAGCGCGCCGCCCAGGACGGCATCACCGACCCGCACCAGCTCCAGCAGATCCTCCGGCGCACCGTCGGCAAGTGGGTCAACGACACCTACCGCCGCCGCCCGATGATCGTCCCGCACGTCCTCGAAGTCTGACCGACGCTCGTGTATGCGGCGGGGCCGCGCCCTTC
>NZ_QFRW01000229.1 GCF_003265355.1 Glycomyces dulcitolivorans
CCGGTGGCGCTCCGGCGGCGTGCGGCGGGCCTCGATCTGGCCCTACGGCGGCAAGCCCCCTGAGCACGTCCTCGACCTCCGCGACCGCGCCGCCGAACCGACGAGCGGCGGCCGGTCCGCCGCAGGGGAGGCGCACGCCCGGACCGGGAGCGGTGCGGTCGTGGACCTGCGCGCCCGCGCCGCCGGGGAGGAGCGGCCGTGAACGCCCGCGTCCGCCGCGTTCCGAGCCGGGTCCTGGTCATGCGGCTCGTCGACTGGGACGGCGAGGACGCCGCCGCGTTCGAACCGGTCCTGGAGGCCCTGGACCTGCTCACCCCGTACGTCGAGGTCCTCGAACCGGGCTGCGCGGCCGTGCCGCTGCGCGCCGGGGCCGGCGACGAGGCGCTGTTCTGCGAGCGGCTCATCGACACGGTGTCCGGCCTGGTCGACCAGGACTGCCTCACCGGGGTCGCCGACGGCCTGTTCGCGGCGGTCCTGGCCGCCCGCGACGGCCGGATCGTCCCGGTCGGCGGCGACGCCGCGTTCCTCGCCGGATGCGACGTCGCCGACCTCCAGGCCACCGGGCTGGTCGACCGCGAGACCTGCGAGACCCTGCGCCACCTGGGCATCGACACGCTCGGGAAGTTCCGGGAGCTGCCGCCGCAGTCGGTGGCCGAGCGGTTCGGCGCGCCCGTGCGCCGGGCCCAGATGCTCGCCGCCGGGCGCTTCTCCCGCCCGCTCGTGCCGCGCCCGGCCGCGCCCGAACTCGCGGTCGCCGAGACCCCCGAGACGCCGTACGCCACGGTCAAGCACGCGGTCTTCGCCGCCCGGCCCCTCGCCGAGCGGCTCCTGCGCGTCCTCGACGAGCGCAACCTCACCTGCACCCGCGTCACCGTCACCGCCCGCACCGGCAGCGGCCTGGAACGGCGCCGGACCTGGCAGATCGACCCCTCGATCACCGCCGCCGACCTCGCCCGGCGCGTCCGCTGGCAGCTGGAGGGCTGGCTCGCCGCCGGGCCGCTCGTCCACGGCGGCGACGAGGCCGCGAACGCCGTCACCTCGCTCGAACTCGCCCCCGGCGGCCTGGTCGGCCTCGTCAAGGCCGGGCGCGGCCTGTGGGGCGAG
Source organism: Glycomyces dulcitolivorans (assembly GCF_003265355.1). Classification (GTDB taxonomy): domain Bacteria; phylum Actinomycetota; class Actinomycetes; order Mycobacteriales; family Micromonosporaceae; genus Glycomyces; species Glycomyces dulcitolivorans. The sequence goes on from NZ_QFRW01000229.1 coordinate 1,105, forward strand.
AAGACCGCCGCCGCCGTCAAAGCCGAAGCGGCCCTGCGGCATGCGCAGAGCCTGTTCGGCCCCGAAGCCGTCCGCATCGCCGGCCACGGCGACGGCCGCGACCTCGATGAGCGATACGCCAGCGCCGCGTGGGAGGTCGAGCCGGTCCCGCCGCCGCCGTCGGGGCCGTGGCCGGGCGGGCTGCCCGACCCGCTGCCGCAGCGCCACGGCAAGGGGCAGGACGTGGAGGTCCTCGACGCGGCCGGGGCGCCCGTGGCGGTCTCGGCCCGCGGCGACCTGTCGGCGACGCCGGCGCTGGTCGCGTTGGGCGGCAGGCGGATCCGGATCGCGGCGTGGGCGGGGCCGTGGCCGGTGGCCGAGCGGTGGTGGGGAGCGGAGGCCCGCCGGTACGCGCGCCTCCAGGTGGAGCTGGCCGACGGGAGCTTCGCGCTGCTGGTGCGCGAGGACGGCCGGTGGCGGGCGGTGGGCTGGTATGACTGAGTACGCCGAGCTGCACTGCCACTCGCACTACTCGTTCGCCGACGGCGCCGACTCCCCCGCCGCGCTGGCCGCCGAGGCGGCCCGGCTCGGTTTGACGGGGCTCGCGATCACCGACCACGACGGCCTGTACGCGGTCTCCCAGTTCGCCACGGCTGCAAGGGAAGCGGACCTGCCGACGGTGTTCGGGGCCGAGCTGGGGCTCGACATGCCGAAGGCGCGGCGCGGCCAGGCCGACCCGGCCGGGCGGCACCTGGTCGTCCTCGCCCGCGACCCCGAGGGCTACAAGCGGCTCTCGCGGGCCATCACGGCCGCGAAGCTCGCCGGCGGGGAGAAGGACCGCCCCCGCTACGGCCTCGACGACCTCGCCGCGGGCGCGGGCGGGCGCTGGCAGGTCCTCACCGGCTGCCGCAAGGGCGTGGTGAACGCGGCGCTGGACGCGGGCGGTCCGGCCGCGGCCGAGCGGGAGCTGCGGGGGCTGGTCGACCGGTTCGGGGCCGGGAACGTCGCGGTCGAGCTGACCTGCCACGACCTGCCCGGGGACACCGAGCGGATGGAGGCGCTCGCGGCGGTGGCGCGGCGGTGCCGGGTCCCCTTGGCGGCGACCGGCAACGCCCACTACGCGGTCCCGGCGCGGGCCAAGACCGCGGCGGCGCTGGCGGCGATCCGGGCGCGGACGACCCTGGACGGGGTGGACCCGTTCCTGCCGGCGAACGCGGGGGCGCACCTGCGTTCGGGCGAGGAGATGGCGCTGCGGTTCGCGGACTTCCCCGAGGCGCTCGCGGCGTCGGTGGGGATCGCGGCCGAGTGCGCGTTCGACCTGGAGCTGCTGAAGCCGCGGCTGCCGCACTTCCCGGTCCCGGACGGCCACGACGACTTCTCCTATCTGGCGCGGCTGACCGTGCAGGGGGCGCTGGAGCGCTACGGGCCGCTGAGCGCGGCGACGGCGAAGCAGTGGGGCCAGCTCGACAAGGAGCTGCGCGTGATCAAGCGGCTGGGGTTCAGCGGCTACTTCCTCATCGTGGCGGACATCGTCGGCTTCTGCGGGAAGAGCGGCATCCTCTGCCAGGGCCGGGGGTCGGCGGCGAACAGCGCGGTCTGCTACGCCCTCGGGGTGACCAGTGTGGACCCGGTCGAGTTCGGGCTGCTGTTCGAGCGGTTCCTGTCCGACGAGCGCACCGGGCCGCCGGACATCGACATCGACATCGAGTCGGGCCGCCGCGAGGAGGTCATCCAGTACGTCTACGGGAAGTACGGGCGGGACCGGGCGGCCCTGGTGGCGAACGTGGTCACGTACCGGCCGCGGTCGGCGGTGCGGGACGCGGCCAAGGCGCTCGGGTACGGCCACGAGCAGGCGGTGGCCTGGTCGAAGCGGCTGCACCGGTGGGGCGGGATCGACCCCGGTGAGGCCGAGGGGATCCCGGCCGACGTCCAGGCGCTGGCGGGCGAGCTGCGGGACCTGCCACAGCACCTGGGCATCCACCCGGGCGGGATGGTGCTCACCGAGGAGCCGGTCAGCCAGATCGTGCCGGTGGAGCCCGCGCGCATGAAGGACCGCACGGTCCTCCAGTGGGACAAGGAGGACTGCGCCGACGCGCACCTGGTGAAGTTCGACCTGCTGGGCCTGGGGATGCTGGAGGCGCTGCACCGCATGGCCGACCTGGTGCAGGAGTTCCACGGGCGGGAGATCCGCCTGTGGCGGCTGCCGCCGGACGAGCCCGAGGTGTACGACATGCTGTGCCGGGCCGACACGGTGGGCGTGTTCCAGGTCGAGTCGCGGGCGCAGATGGCGACCCTGCCGCGCCTGCGCCCCAGGAAGTTCGAGGACCTCGTCGCGGAGGTGGCGCTCATCCGCCCCGGCCCGATCCAGGGCGGGGCGGTCCACCCGTACCTGCGGCGGCGGCACGGCGAGCCGTGGCGCGACCAGGTGCCGGAGATCCTGCACCCGGTGCTGGAGAAGACGTACGGGGTGCCGCTGTTCCAGGAGCAGCTGATGCAGATCGCCATCACGGCCGCGGGGTTCAACGGCGGGGAGGCCGACCAGCTGCGGAGGGCCATGGGCGCCAAGCGGTCGGCCGAGCGGATGGAGGAGCTGAAGGCGCGCCTGTACTCCGGGATGCGGGAGAAGGGGATCACGGAGGCGCAGGCCGACCAGATCTACGAGCAGCTGAAGTCGTTCGCGGACTTCGGGTTCCCCGAGTCGCACGCCGCCTCGTTCGCGCATCTGGTGTGGTCCTCGGCGTGGCTCAAGTGCCACTACCCGGCGGCGTTCTACGCCGGGCTGCTGGCGAGCCAGCCGATGGGGTTCTACTCCCCCGCGTCGCTGATCGCCGACGCGCAGCGGCACGGCATCGCGGTGCTGGCCCCGGACGTCAACGCCAGCAAGGAGGTCGCCTCGCTCGTCCCGACCGACCGGGCGTGCGAGGCGCCGCTGCACGGGGTCGCGGACCTGCGGCTGGGCCTGGACAACGTCAAGGGCCTGGGCGCCGACGCGGGCAAGCGGATCGCGGCCGCGCGGGACGCGGAGGGGCCGTTCCGGTCCATGGCCGACCTGGCGCGCCGGGCCGGGCTCGACCGGGGCCGCCTGGAGAAGCTCGCCGTCGCCGGGGCCCTGGGCAGCCTGGAGCCGGACCGGCGCAAGGCACTGTGGACGGCGGGCACGGTGGACGAGCGGCCCGGCACGATCCCCGGCACCGGGCTCGCCGCGCCGGCGCCGACGCTGCCGGGCATGAGCGCCGCCGAGCTCGCGCGCGCCGACTACACGGGGCTGGGCCTGTCGGTCGAGACGCACCCGATGGAACTGGTCCGCGCCCACCTCGACGCCGACGGCGTCCTCCCGGCCCGGCGCCTGCCGCACATGAAGGACGGCAAGCGGGTCGAGATCGCCGGGATCGTCACCCACCGCCAGCGCCCCTCGACGGCGAAGGGCGTGACGTTCCTGAGCCTGGAGGACGAGACGGGCATCGCGAACGTCGTGTGCTCGCAGGGGCTGTGGAAGCGCTGGCAGTCGGTGGCGACCGTGGCGAAGGCGCTGCGCATCAAGGGGACCGTGGAGAAGGCCGTCGACGCGCACCCGAGCGCGATGCCGATGATCGTGGCGTACAAGCTCATCGAACTGGACTTGAACAGCCCGTCGGCGCCGTCGCGCGATTTCCGTTGAAGCACAGTCGCTGAGGCGCCTGCGAAAGGCGCACGGGCCCGGAGGCCGGTCCGTGCGCCTGGCGCGAGTTCGTTATCCGGCGGCGATGCGCATGTAGTCGCTGCCGAAGGCGTCGTCCACTTCGGAGGGGTCGATGCCGTAACCGAGGAGGGAGTGCTCGTGGCGGCGCACGCCGTCGCGGCCGCCGCCCTGGCCGGTGCGGGTGAGCTGCTCTTCAAGGCGCGCTTCGTCGTCGGGGCCCCAGGGGAGGTCGAGCTGGCGGAACAGCTCGGGGACGGCGGAGTGGGGGGAGCCGGTGAGGCGGTGGTACTTGACGTCGATGAAGCGGCCGGGCTCCATGGAGGCGGCGCGGATCTGGCGGCACTGCTCCATGCCGGCGGCGAGCTCCTGGAGCCAGGTGCGCCCGATCTCCTTGGGGTCGACGGCGCCGCGCTTGAGGTGGATGCTGTACAGGCTCTCCACCATGGAGCACAGGGACGACATGACGGTGGTGGGGTCGCGGTGGGTGAGGACGATCTGCGCGTCGGGGAAGACGCGCAGGATCGAGTCGAGGTTGAAGATGTTGCCGGGGTGCTTGAGGACCCACCGCTGCTTGGGGCGCCCGTACTGGAGGACCTGGAGGGCGTCGCGCACGAACCGGAAGTCGGTGTCGCGGTCGTAGGACTCGCGGTACCAGTCGAGGTAGCCGGGGAGCGGGGCGACGGTGGTGTGGAACGTGGCGTGGAACTTCAGCCAGTAGTCCTCTTCGGGCCACTGGGCGTTCGTGGGGTGGATGTGCTGCCACGTCTTGGACATGAGGAGGGTCATGTCGAGGCGCTTCTGGGTCTTGCGGATGCGGCGCTCGCGTTCGGCGGCGTCGGGTTCGAGGCCGAGGTAGTACATCTCCCACAGGTACGGGGCGCGGGCGGAGTCGGAGCCGGCGATGATGTGCTGCGCGAGGGTGGTCGCGGTGCGGGGCAGGCCGAGGACGAAGATGGGCCGCTCGACGGCCTCGCCGCGGACGCCCGGGTGCTGGCGCTGGAGGCGGCGGACGGTGAGCAGGTTCGAGATCCGGGCCTCGACCATGTCCTTGGCCGAGCGCCAGCCGACGCCGGAGAGGTCGGGGGTCTGGGCCCAGCAGTGCAGGAGGAACCGCAGGCTCTCCAGGATCTGGTCGTCCTCACCGGACAGGGCGAGGCCGGTGGTGTCGGTGTCCTTGCGGGCCTTGGCGTGCATCTTGTCGAACAGGTTGTCGACCTTGCGGGTGCCGCCCGACTCGGACCGGCGCTGGCCTTCCATCAGGACGTTGAGGACGCCCAGCATCTGTGTGGTGCGCTGCAAGAGAGGTCTCCTTGGTGACGAATCGTCCGCTCCTCGGTGGGCCACACCTTACCGCCGCCGAGGGGCGGGCGCGATTCAGGCCCGCCCGCTATGCGTCGTCCTGTGCCGCTTGGAGTCCGGCGAGGGCCGCGGTGGCTTCGGCGGTGTTCTGGCGGCGGAATCCGGTGTCGCCGAGGGCGATGACGGCTTCGAGGGCGCGGCGGTGGGCTTCGGGGAGCGCGTCGGCGGCGGTGGCGGGGACGTCGGGGACGACGCCGGTGCCTTCCCAGTTGCCGCCGGAGATCGGGCTGACGGAGCGGGCGGTGGGGATGGTGACTTCGAGGTGGGTGTCCACTTTGAAGCCCTGGCGGGGGTGGGCGCCGCCCCTGGTGCGCTCGCCGACGACGACGGCGCGGCCGCGTTCCTGGAGGTCGAAGCTCAGGGCCTCGCCGCCGGAGAAGGTGGTGGCGCTGGTGAGGACCCACACGGGCTTGTCGGGGCCGAACTTCGGGCCGGGGACGTGGGAGGACCACGACTGCTTGAAGTCGGCGGGGTCGCGGTGGGCCATGCCGGTGAGCTGGACCGGTTCGGCGCCGGTGAAGAAGCCGTAGGCCCACTCGACCATGTCCGGGTCGCCGCCGAGGCATTCGCGCAGGTCGAGGATGAGGGCGTCGGTGGCGGCGAGGAGGTGCATCGCGGCGGTGACGCGCTCGCCCGCGACGGCCGGCGGGAACAGCAGCGGGGCGATCTTCAGCAGGCCGACGTTCCCGGCGAGGCGCTGGGCGTTCGCGACGCCGCCGCAGGTGAGGTCGGCCCACTCGCCCATCTGGCGCAGCTGGGTCTCCTCGTCGTCGTGGGTGTCGGCGAGTTCGGTCTCGCTGTACTTGAGCCGCAGGTGGAGGTCGTTGTTGACCGATTGCAGGTCGGGGGTGACGAGCTCGGCGAGGCGGGCCTGGTCGGCGCCGTCGTACCGGCCCTCGGCCGCGGCGGCGGCAAGGCGGGCGCCGAGCTCGGCGGCGACCTCGGGGAAGACGTAGTGCTCGTCGAGCAGTTTGGCGATGTGCGGGATGACGGCGGACATCTGGACCTCCATGGGGGGCTGGTGATACCGAGAAGTCAACCACGGAGTTGACAAAGTGTCCAGAGTTCTGGACACTTAATTTCATGAACGCTCCCGAGCCCGAGGACCTGACGGTGGCCTCGCCGCAGCAGTACCGCGCCCTCGCCCACCCGGTGCGCCACCGGCTGCTCTTCGCCCTCGGCCGGCAGACGGCGACCCTGAGCGGGCTGGCCGCCGACCTCGGCATCAGCAAGGGCAGCGCCGGCCACCACCTGAAGATCCTCCGCGAGGCGGGCCTGGTCGAACTCGCCGAGTCCAAGCAGGTCCGCGGCGGCACCGAGCAGTACTTCAAGCGCTCCTTCCGCAAGCTCCACTACGAGGCCGGCGAGACGACGAGGGCGGTCCTCGCCGCCGTCGCCGACGAGGTCCTCACCGACGAGGACGACCCCCTGATGACCCTCCGCGGCGTCCGCCTGAGCCGCAGCCAGGCAGAGCAACTCCGCAAGACCCTGGAGGACCTGGTCGACGGCCTCCCCGACGAGGAGGGCGAGGACCGCTACGGCGTCATCGTCGGCCTCTACCGCCCCGGCCGGTCCTGAACCCGCGCAGATCCTCTCGGAAACCGACGTATTGACATTTATTAATAGGAAGGTTTACTGTCAGTACGGGAGGATCACATGAGAAGACCGCGTTTGCTCGCATCCCTGCTCGCCGCAATGACGGTGGCGCTGGCCGGGGCCCTGAGCGCTTCGCCGGCGCAGGCCGCCAATCTGTTGACCGATCCCGGGTTCGAGTCCGGGTCGGCCTCGCCGTGGGTCTGCGAATCCGCGCAGGTCGTGAGTTCGCCGGTGCGGTCGGGGGCCAAGGCGCTCCAGTCGACCGCGGGGGCGGCCTCGACGGGGCGGTGCGCGCTCACCGTGTCGGTGCGGCCCAGCAGCAGCTACACGTTCAGCGCGTGGGTGCGCGGGTCCTATGTGTATCTGGGCGCGACGGGGGCCGGATCGACCTGGACCGGGTCGGCCGGGGCGTTCGCGCAGTTGAGCACCACGTTCACCACGGGCGCGGCGCAGACGACCGCAGAGGTGTACGTCCACGGCTGGTACGGGCAGGGCGCCTTCTGGGTCGATGACGCCGTGCTGGACGGGCCGCCCGGGGACGGCGGGGGCGGGGGTCCGGTGCCCGGCGCGCCTGGATCGGTGCGGGTCTCGCAGGCCGCCGAGACGAGCGTGACCTTGGCTTGGAATGCCGCTTCCGGGGAGGTGGATGGCTACACGGTCCGGCGTACGGGGGCTGCCGACATCTCCACCACGGGGACGACGGCCACTATCAGTGGGCTTTCCTCTTGCACCACTTACGAGTTCACGGTGACGGCCCACAATGCCGAGGGCTCGGGACCTGCTGCCGCGGTGACCGCGCGGACCGCGGGCTGCTCGGGGTCGGGGCTGGCCGACAAGGCGCTCATCGGGTACCTGCACACCAGCTTCGCGAACGGCTCGGGGTACATCAGGCTCGACGACGTGCCGTCCGAATGGGACGTCATCAACCTCGCGTTCGGCGAGCCGACCAGCCCGACCTCCGGTGACATCCGGTTCTCGCTGTGCCCGGTCGCCGAGTGCCCGAACGTCGAGACCAAGGCCGAGTTCATCGCCGCGATCGACCGGAAGCAGGCCGAGGGCAAGAAGGTCCTGCTGTCGATCGGCGGGCAGAACGGCCAGGTCCAGCTGACCACCACGGCCGCGAGGAACGCGTTCGTGTCCTCCGTCAGCGCGATCATCGACGAGTACGGGCTCGACGGCCTCGACGTCGACCTCGAAGGCCACTCGCTGTACTTCAACAGCGGCGACAGCGACTTCCGCAACCCGACCACGCCCGTCATCGTCAACCTGATCGCCGCGCTCAAGTCGCTGACGGCCGCGGGCGGGGACGGCTTCGTGCTCTCGATGGCGCCCGAGACGTTCTTCGTGCAGGTCGGCCACCAGTTCTACGGCGGCACCAGCTCCGGCGACAACCGCACCGGCTCCTACCTGCCGGTCATCCACGCCCTGCGCGACCAGCTCGACGTCCTCCACGTGCAGGACTACAACTCCGGACCCGTGATGGGCCTGGACGGGCAGTACCACAACATGGGCGGCGCGGACTTCCACATCGCGATGACCGACATGCTCAAGGCCGGGTTCCAGGTCGCCAACACCGGGCAGTTCTTCCCGGGGCTGCGCGAGGACCAGATCGCGTTCGGGCTCCCGGCCGCGGTGAGCGCCGGGAACGGGTACACCCAGCCCGCGCAGGTCCACCAGGCGCTCGACTGCCTGACGTCGGGGGCGAACTGCGGCGGGTACACGCTGCGCGGCGGGGCCTCGCCGGGACTGCGGGGGCTCATGACCTGGTCGGTCAACTGGGACAGGTACTACGGCTGGGAGTTCATGAACAGCCACCGGCCCTATCTGGACGCGCTCTAGGGATCACAAAGGAGCCGGGCCCGACCGCTGCTGCGGTCGGGCCCGGTTCTCGTTCGGGATCAGTGGGCGAGCGCC
>NZ_QFRW01000230.1 GCF_003265355.1 Glycomyces dulcitolivorans
CCGCCGCTGCCGAGGGTGGCGCCGCCGGCGCCGCCGGAGGCCAGACCACCGCTGACCCCGCCGCCACCGCCTCCGCCGCCGGGCGGCTGGAGGTCGTCGCCGCCGGCCGGGGTGCCGCTTTCGAGGCCGCCCGTGCCGGAGTCGAGGCCGCCGTAGCCGTCCGAGAGCATGTCGGAGGAGTCGCGGAACGTGGAGGGGCTCGACGGGTAGGCCTCGGGCTCGAACGTCGAGGCCGACTCCTCCGCGTTCTCCCACCGGTTCACGACGTCCTCGTTGGCGATCTGCGAGCGCGAGTTGTAGTCCTCGACGCCCGCGTTCATGTCGACGGCCATGTTGGAGTTGGCGTCGGCCTGCGCCCAGGACCGGGCCTGCTCCTCGGTGATCGGCGGCTCGTCGTTCTTGTGCTTGCGCATGTAGTAGTCGGTCTGGTTCTCGACGTAGTCGCTGACCTCGGTCACGTAGTCCTTGTCGAAGCCGCCGAGTTCCAGCAGCGCCCCGAGGAGGCCGCCGTCGTTGTCGCAGCCGGCGGTGACGTCGCACGGGCCGCTGCGGAACGGGGGCCGCACGTGGACGAGCGGGTCGGTGAACATCGACTCCATGTCGGAGATCCAGTAGAGCGGCGCCGGGTAGGGCAGCTCGCCGGAGTCGCCGCCCTGGAGGCCGAAGAACTCGTCGGCCTTCTGCTCCAGGAGCCCGACGGCGCCGGTGGTGGCGTCGCCGATGTCGTCGCACACCGACGCGCAGTTGCCGAGGACGATCTCGACCTGTTCGGCGAAGGCGTCGAAGTCGTCGCCCTTCCAGGTCTCGGAGAGCGTGCGCAGGGCCGACTTGAGCATCGGGGCGATCCCGTTGGCGGGGTCGGTGTCGAAGTCGTTCTTGAAGGTCTGCCAGTGCTCGCTGATCAGCCGGAGCGCGTACTTGTCCGGGTCGTCGGGGCGGACCTCGGCGACCAGGTTGCGGATGCTCTCCTGGCTGGGTGCGGGCGTCCCCTTGGTCTCGACGGTCAGCATCTGGACCTGGCCGGCGATGGGGATGGCGGAGACGAGCTTGATCCAGGCGGCTTCGGCCTCGTTGACGCCGTTCTGGCAGTTGGCGTAGCCGCAGGGCTCGCCGGACAGGAAGAGCGCGTCGGCGTCGCGGCGCTGGTACTCGACGACGGTGGAGTCGTCGGGCGCGTTGTTCTCGTACTCCTCGCGGGGACCGCGCGGGTGCTCGTCGCGGTCGCGGCCGCGGTGCTCGCCGTCCTCGTTCTCGTCGTCGTTGTCGTTCTCGCGGTCGTCGTCTTCGTCCCGCTCGTCGTCGCGGTCGTCGTCGTCGCGGCCGGTGTCGCCGCTGGTCTGGGTCTCGGGCATGTCGCTCACGCCTCCCTTCGCGACAGATGGGTGGCCGAGGCGTCATCGGTCTCGACGGCGCGGTCGGCGACGCCGTCGACGGTGGCGATGATGCCGGCCAGGTCGGACTTCAGGTCCTGGAGATTGGACCAGGTCTGGCGGTGGAATTCGCGGTACATCTCGCGGGCGGTCTGGCCCGAGTCGAGGAGCCCGAAGCCGGGCTCCACTCCGAGTTCGTTGCCGTGCCGCAGCCGTTCGATCAGTGTTTCGAGGAAATCCAAGCGGCCCTGGGCGACCTCGCGGAACTCGGCGAGGGCGTCGGGGTCGACGGAGCGATCGGACACGGGGTCACACTCCAAGGGGGACGAGGGTTTGAGTCCAAAGCGGTCTTAATTCTATCCACCGAGTGCCACAAAGCGGGTACTCTATGTTGCCGCTTTTGCCCGATTAGGACCCTTCTCGACCGTTGTTTGGAATGGTTAATATTCCTGTTTGGCACGAGTCCGGGAGACTGTTCACTCCAACGGGCGCAAATGATCACGGACGCTGCAGGTCCGATCATCACTTCAGGACCAGTGGGAACTCCCGACCCACTGTCAACTTTGGAATCAAATGGAAAAGGCGGCTCCGCAATGCGAAGCCGCCTCTCCCGTCGCCTCTCGTGAACGGAGGGCGAATGCCCGTGGTCCTTTAGGCGTCGACCCGTTCGGGGGCCGGCTCGGACTCGCGGAGGTTCTCCGGCGGCGGGGCCACGAACTTGTAGCCGACCTGCCGCACGGTGCCGATCATCGACTCGTACTCCGAGCCGAGCTTGGCGCGCAGGCGCCGCACGTGGACGTCGACGGTGCGGGTGCCGCCGAAGTAGTCGTAGCCCCACACCTCCCGCAGCAGCTGCTCGCGGGTGAAGACGCGGCCGGGGTGCTGGGCGAGGAACCGCAGCAGCTCGAACTCCTTGTAAGTCAGGTCGAGCGGGGCGCCCTTGAGCTTCGCGGCGTACGTGTCGGGGTCGACGGTGAGGTCGCCGGCGCGGATCACCGCGGGGCCGGCGGCCGTGGCCGCGTTCGGCTTGCCGGTGGTCAGCCGCAGGCGCGCCTCGACCTCGGCCGGGCCGGACGAGGCGAGCAGGAAGTCGTCGACGCCCCAGTCGGCCTGGAGCGCGGCGAGCCCCGCCTCGGTGACGATGGCGAGGAGGGGCACGGTCAGGCCGGTGGCCTGGAGGACGCGGCAGGTTGCGCGGGCGTCGGCGAGGTCGGACCGGGCGTCGACCATCACCGCGTCCGGGCTGGGCCCGCTCAGCAGTGCCCGCACGTCCCGGCCGGCGTACCGCGCGCGGTGCGGCAGCAGCTCCAGGGACGGCAGGATGGATTCTGGGGACTCCGGCACGGGGTTGGAAGTGAGGATCAGGATTTCCAAGGCAGTCCTCCGCTGGTAGGTGAGCACACGCGACTATCGCTCTTCCCGGCTTCGGCGACGGGCGGGCTTACATGCGGTAGGTGGAGTCCTGTCAAAGTGTAAACGGTCACCTGGCAAATGACCAGCGTCATGTCCCGGCAACCTCACCATGCGGGACGGCGCCGCGCAAGCCGGCCGCAAACCGCCGTTCACCGCACCGACACGCCCCGATCACGGACGGCCGCGCACCGTCACCCCTCCGAGTGGCCGCACCGACACCCGCCCCTGCGGCCCTTCGAAGGTGAACGGTGCACAAGGGCCTTGCCGTAGGCTGTGACGGTGTCGTACAGCCGACCCGACGAGACCTGGGGCTACGAGCCCCCCGAGGCGGCCCCTCCCGCCGAGGGCTCCGCCTGGGGCGAGACCTACCCCGAGGAGCCGACCCGGGCCGAACAGCGCCGCGCCGCGGACACCACCGGTGCCCGCCGGCGCGTGAGCACCGGCGCCTTCCGGACCGCGGACGCCCGCGAGGACCACACCCTGCCGCCGCCGACCCCGCACCTGATCCACCGCCTCCCGGCGATCGCCGTCGCCATCGTCGTCAGCGCCGGCCTCGTGCTCGGCGCCCAGATGGAGCGGCCCGTCTACGCGGCCGGGATCGCGGTCCTCCAGATCGCCGCGGTCGTCCTCGTGACGTGGGTGCGCCGCATCGACGGCGCGTGGCTCACGATCGCCGTCGCGTCCCTCCTCGCGGTCGGCGCCGACTGGGTCGCCGTCACCTGGCAGCCGGTGTCGCTCCTGCCGATCACCGTGCTCCTGGCGCTCGCGTTCGGCGCCTCGGTCGCCGGGCAGCTGGTGCGCCGCACCCACGAAGGGGTCACCGAGAGCCTCGGGTTCACGATGGTCCTGTGCATCGCCGTGTGCGGGTACGCCTGCTACATCGCGCTGTCGCGCCTGGGCTCGGCCCCGCCCGCGATGTACTCGGCGGTGGTCGCCGCCGGGACCGCGATCCTCGCCGCCCGCGCCGTCGACCTCGTCATGCCCGACCCGCGCATCAACCGCCAGGTCACGCGCGGCGCGTTCGGGATCGTCATCGGCACCATGTGCGGCACCGCGTCCGCGGCGTACGCCGGGCTCGTCATCGAGGGCCCCGACCCCAAGCACGCCGCGATCGGGGGCCTCCTCGTCGCGCTCATCGCGGTCCTGTCGGACCTCGCGTGCGGCTACATGTCGGCGTCGCGGCGCATCGACGGCGCCGGGACCGCCCCGAACCCGGTGGTCAGCGCCGCCGGGCCGCTCCTGGCGTTCGCGGTCACGGGCCCCGTCGTGTACCTGCTGAGCGCCTACTACATGATCGACTGACGCACACCCCCTGCGCCGACGCACCCCGCGACTCCCTGGAGCCCACTGGTGAAGATCCTCCGCCGCCTCCTGATCACCCTCGTCATCGTGCTCGCCCTGGTCGCCCTCGGCGACCGGGTCGCGAACGCGGTCGCCGAGCGGCGCATCGCGACCGAGGTCGCGTCCGCCGCCGCCGACCACGGCGCCTACTCCGACCAGCGCCCCGACGTGACGATCCACGGCTGGCCCTTCGCCACCCAGGCGTGGACCGGCGACTTCGAGCAGATCGACATCACCCTCAAGGACGTCGGCGCCAACGGCCTGGTGTTCCCCGAGCTCGCCATGACCGCACGCGACGTCGAGGCCGACTGGCGCGAGCTCTCCGACGGCGGCGACGCCGTCGCCGGCACCCTCGACGTCTCCGGCACCATCGCCGTCGACTCGGTCGAGGCGCTCCTGGCCGAGCAGACCGGCTGGGACCTGGAGATCGACGAGGACGGCAACGCAGTCCTCGCCACGACCGAGGAGCTCGGCGGCGTCTCGGTCGACCTGGAGGCCACCGGCCAGGTCGCCGTCGGCGACGGCGCCATCAGTTTCACGCCCGACACCGTGGAGTCGGTCACGCAGGGCCTGCCCGCGTCCGTGCAGCCGCTCATCGACCAGTTCGCGTCCCAGCTGAGCTCCACGGTCGAGATCCCCGAACTGCCGTACGGGATCACGCTCGCGGAGATCGCGTTCGAAGGCGACGTGGTCGCGATCTCGGCCACCGCCGAGGACGTCGTCCTCACCTGAGCGGTGACCGGACGCTCGCATTCGGTTCCATTCACAGTCCGCATCGCGAGAACGGGTGTGGATTCGGCCCCGGAAGTCTGCTAGCGTTCTGCCCATGCGCAAGCCGATGCTCACGAAGCGGCGCGCGATCGACTACTGCACGATCGCGGCCACGCTCTGTCGAATGCCTTAGGCGACTCGCCCGGCCCCGGAGGCCGACGGCAGTCGCCGCATTGCGGCCCAGCGTGCGTGAAATTCAAGAGCAAGGCTTGCATCCCCAGGTTCCATAGGACGACGCCCTTCGGCGCGACCGGAACCGCCCCGATTCCAGGAACGACGATCCCCTGGATGACTCTGCTTGCTCAGCCGTGGAGAACGGCGCCACAGCACCGCCCGCCGGGCCCTCTCGAACTCGGAACAGTCGATACCAAGCCATTCCATTTCAGCGTTCAGGAGAGAACAGCCATGGCCCGTGAAGACGTGCTGGTCACCGCCGATTGGGCGGAAGAGAACCTCGACACCCCCGGAGTCGTGTTCGTCGAAGTCGACGAGGACACCTCGGCCTACGACAGCGGCCACATCAAGGGCGCCGTCAAGATCGACTGGAAGGACGACCTCCAGGACCCGGTCCGCCGCGACTTCGTCAACCAGGAGCAGTTCTCGCAGCTCCTCTCCGAGCGCGGGATCGCCAACGACGACACCGTCGTCCTGTACGGCGGCAACAACAACTGGTTCGCGGCATACGCGTACTGGTACTTCAAGCTGTACGGCCACGAGAGCGTGAAGCTCCTCGACGGGGGCCGCAAGAAGTGGGAGCTCGACGCCCGCGACGTCGTCACCGAGGTGCCCGACCGCAAGGCCACCGAGTACGTCGCCCAGCCCCTGAACTGGGACCTGCGCGCCAAGCGCGACGAGGTCGAGGCCGCCATCGGCGTCAAGAACCTCATCGACGTCCGCTCCCCCGACGAGTACGCCGGCCGCCTCCTGGCCCCGGCCCACCTCCCGCAGGAGCAGTCCCAGCGCGCCGGCCACATCCCGACCGCGCTGAGCGTTCCGTGGTCCAAGGCCGCGAACGAGGACGGCACCTTCAAGTCCGAGGCCGAGCTCCGCGAGCTCTACGTGGACGAGGCCGGCCTCGACGAGGGCAAGTCGACCATCGCGTACTGCCGCATCGGCGAGCGCTCCAGCCACACCTGGTTCGCGCTCCGCGAGCTCCTCGGCTACGAGGACGTCAAGAACTACGACGGCTCCTGGACCGAGTACGGCTCCCTCGTGGGCGTCCCGATCGCGCTGGGCGACGAGCCCGGCACCAAGTAGATACCGGCGACGGTACGGAAAGGAATCTCCATGTCTGACAGCTGCGCTGCACCCGACCAGGACCTGGCCCTGCCGGCGTCGGTCGACCTCGAGAAGGAGACCGTGCTCAGCGGCACGGTCGTCAACGACGAGGGAGACCTGGTCCAGGGCGCCTACGTGCGCCTCCTCGACGGCACCGGCGAGTTCACCGCCGAGGTCGTCACCGGTGAGGGCGGCCAGTTCCGCTTCTTCGCCGCCCCCGGCAAGTGGACGCTCCGGGCGCTCTCGCGCTACGGCGACGCCACCGGCGAGATCGAGGCCGCCCGCGGCGTCAACGAGACCAGGCTCGCCGTCAGCCGCTAGTACCGCTTAGGGACGTTCGGCTCGTAACCCCGGTCCTGAGCAAAGAGGGCCCGACCGCTTCCGCGGTCGGGCCCTTGCGGTGTCTTGGGGGTGCTAGCTGATCTGGTACGAGCTGGTGCGGTTGGACCAGCCGCCCGCGGCGGTGTCGCGGTTGGCGAGGTTGTCGATCCAGGTCGACGAGGTCCCGGTCGCGCTGGAGTTGTCGAACAGCTTCACCTCGCACGAGCTGTAGGTGTGCACGGAGCTCGGCTTGTTGTTGAAGCTCCCCATGTTGGTGATGGTGTACTCGACCGGCGTGTACGCGGCCGAGCAGGTGTAGGAGCCCGGCACGGAGCGCGTGCTGGTGGCGCCCTCGTAGTTGGTCTGGTCGTAGAACCGCACCAGGACGGTGTCGGCCAGGAGGCCCTGCGAGTTCGCCGCGAGGGCCGCCTCCGGGGAGTCGGCGCAGGTGAGCTCCTCGGTGACGACGTCGAGGACGCAGTGCTCACCGGTGGTCTCGGCCTGCGCGGCGGTCGGCGCGAGCGCGATCACGCCGGCGGCGGCCACGAAGGACATGGCGACCGCGAGCAGGCGGCCCCGCCCGGTGGTGCCGTTGAGGTTCTCCTTGAGTTTGCCCATGCCCGAACCGTATGTGACGCAGTGGACATGGAAGCGACTTCAGGCCGTATACGCCGCGTATACGGTGGTGCGACACCTCGTCGCAGGCGCTCGCGCGTGCCTCCGCCGCCCGAAGGGTCCCGTATGGAGTTCCGGATGCTAGGTCCGCTCGAAGTGGTCGTCGACGGGATCGTCGTCCACTTGGGAGGGATCCGCCAGCAGACCGTGCTCGCGGCGCTCCTGGCGAACGCGGGCCGGCCGCTCCAGCGGCGGCGGCTGGGCCGCATGGTCTGGAACGACCCGCCGCCGTCGGCCGAACCGAACCTGCGTGTCTACCTGCGGCGACTCCGCTCGGTCCTGGTCGATCCGCTGTCGCGCGAGTCGCGGGTGGTCGCCGACCGCAGCCAGGTCAGGCTGCGCACCAACCCGGGCGAGCTCGACCTCGACGTCTTCGACGACTGGTGCCGCCGCGCCGACCGGGCCCGCGCCGCGGGCGACACCGCCCACACGATCGGCTGCTATGACCGGGCCCTGGGCCTGTGGCGCGGCAGCCCTCTCGACGGGATCGACACCGACAACCCGCAGTGCGCCATCGCACTCGAACTGACCGAGCGCCGCTACGCGGTGGAGACCCGCCGCTGGGACCTCCTGGTGCACAGCGGCAACTCCGGTGCGGCCGTGGGGGAACTGCGCGCGGCGGTGGCCGTGGACCCGTTCCGCGAGCGCCTGGTCGAACTGCTGATGCTCGCCCTCTGCAAGGACCACCGCCGCTGGGAGGCCCTCCAGGTCTACACGTCGACCCGCGACCTCATGATCGGCTCCCTCGGCCTCGAACCGGGCCCCGAACTCCAGCGGACCCACCGCCGCATCCTCGACGGCGAATCCGACTTCTGAGAGGTCAGTGACCTCCTCTCCTCGCAGCACGCGGTCCGGAGAGGTCCGCTAACTCCTCTCTGCGTAGCGGGCGGTCTTCGTCTCCGGGTCGTAGAACCCGGCCGTGGTGCGCAGGATGACGTTGACCCGGTTCCAGGCGTTGATCTGCGCGCACATCGCGACCAGGGCCGCGATCTGCTCGTCGTCGTAGTGCTTGCGGACGGCCTCCCAGGTCTCGTCGCTGACCCCGTGCGGGTTGTCGGCGATGCGCGCCGACTCCTCCGCGAGGGCCAGCGCGGCCCGCTCGGCGTCGTCGAACGCGGGCGCCTCGCGCCACACCGGGACCAGGTTGAGCCGCTCGGGGTCCTCCCCGGCGTGCACGGCGTCCTTGAAGTGCATGTCGGTGCAGTAGCCGCAGCCGTTGATCTGGCTGGCGCGCAGCTTCACCAGCTCCATCGTCTTGTGCGGGACGGCGCTCGCGGTGTGGAAGAGCTTCTCGTTGGCGAGCATGTTCTTGTAGTAGGCCTTGGCGAATGCGGTGCCGGTGAAGTCGAGTCGGGCTTCCATGGCGTTTCC
This sequence comes from Glycomyces dulcitolivorans, assembly GCF_003265355.1. GTDB lineage: Bacteria > Actinomycetota > Actinomycetes > Mycobacteriales > Micromonosporaceae > Glycomyces > Glycomyces dulcitolivorans. The sequence goes on from NZ_QFRW01000230.1 coordinate 8,541, forward strand.
TTCCTGTCGGGTTCGGCCTATCGGGGCCGGTGTACTTCGTGGATTCCGGTGAGCTTGTCGGGGTTGCGGACCATGTCGACGGCGACGATGCGCCCGTCCTCGGCGATGCCGAGGATGGTGATGCCGCCGACCTCGCCGCCGACGACGGTGAGGAGCGCGGGGCCGCCGTTGACGGAGGTGACCCGGTGCTCGAAGTCGACGTACATGGCGGTGACGCCGGCGAGGAACCGGGCGACCTTCTCGGCGCCGCGGATCGGGTTGCGGGCGGCGCGGACGATCCCGCCGCCGTCGGAGGTGAGGACGGCCGCGGGGTCGAGGAGCGCGGTCAGGGAGTCGACGTCGCCGGAGACGACGGCCCGCGAGAACGCCTCGACGACGTGCCGGTGCTCCTCGGGGTCGACGTCGAAGCGCGGCTTGCGGGTCTCGACGTGCTCGCGGGCGCGGCTGGCGAGTTTGCGGCAGGAGGCGGGCGTGCGACCGAGGGCGGTGGCGACCTCGTCGAAGGTGAGGCCGAAGACGTCGTGGAGGACGAACGCGGCCCGCTCGGCGGGGCTGAGGGTCTCCAGGACGACGAGCATCGCCCAGGACAGGGAGTCGGCGAGGCCGACGGCATCGGCCGGGTCGGGCGCGGTCGCGACGGGTTCGGGCAGCCACGGGCCGACGTACGTCTCGCGGCGGACGCGGGCGGACCTGAGCACGTCGAGGGCGAGCCTGGAGGTGGTGGTGACGAGCCAGCCGGTGAGGTCTTCGATGGCGTCGATGTCGGTGCGCTGCAGTCGGAGCCAGGCGTCCTGGACGACGTCCTCGGCTTCGGCGACCGAGCCGAGGAGTCCGTAGGCGACGCCGACGAGCCGCGGTCGCAGCTCTTCGTACTGGGCCAGGGCGCGGTCCGCGGGTGAGGCGGCGGCCTGGCTCGGGTTCGCTTCCGGTTCGTTCATGTCGGGAGGACGGGGCATGGTTCAAGAGTGTGACAGCCGATCGCGGATTGTGACGGGTGTCTCGCAGATCGGGTAGGGCAGACTGTGGGGCGTGTTCTCGAACGTCTCGGCGCGCTGGCGCCGCCGCCTGCGCGTCGCGGTCGTGGCGTGGGCGGTCCTGCTCCTGGCCGCCGCGTTCGCGGGTTCGCGCGCCACGGTGCGCGAGCAGGTCGGCGCGGCCGACGCGCGG
>NZ_QFRW01000231.1 GCF_003265355.1 Glycomyces dulcitolivorans
AGACCATGGCGACTTGAAGTATGTGTCGAAGCGTGTCCTGACCGATTTTCACGGGGCACCAAGCAAGTGCCCCAAGGAAAAGACAGTCAAAAACAGTACCAACCAGAAACACCCAGGAACCTAGTCCCGAATCCTCCAGTCAGCCCGCACGCTGACCATCCAAACACCCTGTTGAGTTCTCAAACAACACGCACTAATCAGATTTGAAACTTCTTGGAAGTTCCTCTCCGACCGGAGCGGCTCCAGTAACTTACCAGACCGGTTTTCGGGCCGTTTTGGCCCCCCGATCGATTCGTTCGGAGTTTTGCCCTTTTGGTTTTCGTCCAGGTCCTTTCGGCTTTCCTGTCCGTTTCCCCCTCGGGCAAAGACAAATTTACGCGACGGAGAACCGGGGTTTGCAAGGGGGGTGCGTGCTCGGCGCCACACCCTTGCAAACCCCGCGTTTTCGCAGCTCAGTCCGCAAATGGGGCTTAGCCGCGGCGGCTTTTGCCCTTGGCGTCCTTCTCTTTGGCGACGCGATCGAGCAGTTCGGCCCGGCGTTCCTTGCGTTCGGCGAGGCGTTCGTCGGCGCCCTTGCGGTCGCTCACTTCGAAGCGGGCATCGGTGCCGCGGGGGCCGACGGTCGCGACGATGTTCGGGTCGGTCGGCTGCCACTCGAATTCGTGGTCGGCGATCTTGACGATCGAGCCGGGGATCGCGCCGTGCTTGACGAGAGCGTCTTCGACGCCGAGAGCGGCGAGCCGGTCGGCGAGGTAGCCGACGGCCTCTTCGTTCTCGAAGTTGGTCTGGACGATCCAGCGCTCGGGCTTGGCGCCAGAGACGAGGAATTCGACATCCCCTTCATAGGCCGGCACGAGCTTCTTGATCGTGAAGCCGGAGTCGTCGATCGCGGCCGGGCGGATGACCATGCGGGTCGCCTCGACCGGGGGCAGGGCTGCGCGGTACTCCTGCACTTCCTTTGCGAAGGCGAAGTTCAGCTCCTTCAGGCCCTCGCGGCTGACGGCGCTGACGAGGTAGACCGGCCACCCGTACTTCTCGAGGTCGCCGCGGACGTACTCGGCGAGCTCGCGCCCGTCGGGGACGTCGACCTTGTTGAGGACGATGATGCGCGGCCGGTCGGAGAGGCCGCCGTACTCGGCGAGCTCGTGCTCCAGGGCGTCGATGTCGGAGACCGGGTCGCGGTCCGATTCGAGGTTGGCGCAGTCGACCACGTGGGCGAGGACCGCGCAGCGCTCGATGTGCCGGAGGAATTCGAGGCCGAGGCCCTTGCCGGCGGCGGCGCCCGGGATGAGGCCCGGGACGTCGGCGATGGTGTAGGTCGTCTCACCCGCGGAGACGACCCCGAGGTTCGGGGTCAGCGTGGTGAACGGGTAGTCGGCGATCTTCGGCCGGGCGGCCGACATCGCGGCGATGAGGGAGGACTTGCCCGCAGAGGGGAAGCCCACCAGGCCGACGTCGGCGACGCTCTTGAGTTCGAGGACGACTTCGAGCTCGTCGCCGGACTCGCCGAGTTCGGCGAAGCCGGGGACCTTGCGCTTGGAGCTGACGAGGGCGCGGTTGCCGCGGCCGCCGCGGCCGCCCTGGGCCACGGTCACTTCGGTGCCGTCGCCGGTGAGGTCGGCGAGGATCTCGCCATTGGAGTAGATGACGGTGCCGTTGGGCACGGACACCTTGATGGACTCGCCCGTGGCGCCGTCGCGGTTGGAGCCCTGGCCGTGCCTGCCGTTGCCTCCCTGGAGGCGCGTCTGGAAGTGGAAGTCGAGCAGCGTGTGCACGTTGGGGTCGACGACGAAGACGACATCACCCCCGTGGCCGCCGTTGCCGCCGTCGGGGCCGCCGAGCGGCTTGAACTTCTCACGGTGGACCGACACGCAGCCGTTGCCACCTTTACCGGCAATGACCTGGAGATTCACGCGGTCTACGAAACTTGTCACTGCACAAGGGTAGCCACCCGCGGGACCCCCGGAGACGGTGCCCGAAGCACATGCTAAAGTTTCTCCTCGTGCGGGGGACACCGGCGGAAAGCGTCGTGGTCGCTCAATCATCTTGCGCCGCTAGCTCAACTGGCAGAGCAGCTGACTCTTAATCAGCGGGTTCGGGGTTCGAGTCCCTGGCGGCGCACCACACAGAGGTCCTGGTCACAGGGCCTCTTTTGGTTTATGTGGAACAAGCGCGGGAAACACCCCGGCGGCCCGAAGGCCGCCGGGGCGTTTCTCGCTACTGGTAGTCCGCGAACAGGGCGTCGGCCTGGGCGATGATGTCGCTGAGGCCGTTGATCACCGCGTCCTTGTCGGTGGTGGAGGCGTCGTAGGAGGCGTAGACGGACGCCTCGACGCTGCCGAGGGCGACGTGGATGTAGGTCGACTGGTACGAGGGGTCGGAGATGTTCGTGTAGACGTTGCCGCCGTCGCCGAGGTCCGTGTAGTCGGACATCTCGTAGTCGGCGTCGGTGCCGTACATCTCGTCGTCGTAGTCGATGTAGGTCATGACCTCGTCGAGCGTGCCGTAGTCGTAGAAGTTCGCGGTGATGTAGATGAACTGCTCGGCCGTGTAGAAGCTGCACGTGATCGAGTCGTACGAGTCGCTGCTGGACGAGTAGTTGGAGCTGGAGCCCTCGTCGATCGTGTCGCCGACGGCGTCGGCGAAGCCGGAGGCGTCGAAGGAGTCGCACGCGGTGCTGTCGAACGGAACGCTGTCGAGGCCCGAGTAGTCGGTGTCGCCGCCGCCGTCGGTGCCGCCGTCCGCGGAGTTGTCGTTCTGCGTCTGCTGGACCACGAGCAGGATCACGGTCATGAGGATGACCAGCACGAGCACGACGGACCCGCCGATGAGCCACAGGTTGTTGTTCTGCCGACCGTTCGGAGGCAGCTGCTGTCCGTACGGGCTCGGGTAGCCGGGCTGCGAGGGGTAGGTCATCGGGTCCACTCCCTGGGGGATCGTTCGTGCTTCGCCCTCACTGTAACGCCGGACGTCCAGGGAGGTTCGCCCGGAGCTTCGCCGGGGACGCCGCTTCCGGCGCGCGAAGTGCGGTCCCTCTAGACTGGAGGGGCCCGCGACGCGGCTCGCGTCAGCCCTTCCGAACCGCGATTGGCCGATCATGCAGAACCCGTTCCACCAGCACCTGGACGAGCTCAACGACCTCCTCGTCGACATGGCGCGCCGCGTCGGCGTCGCGATGGAGCAGGCCAGCGCGGCCCTCCTCGAAGGCGACACCGCGGCGGCCGAACTGGTGGTCGCCGGTGACGAGCAGGTCAACGCACTCCAGTTCAAGGTCGACGACCGGATCATCGAGCTGATGACGCAGTACGACGCGGTCGCGTCGGACCTGCGGTTCGTGCTGGGGGCGGTGCGGATCTCGGTGGACCTGGAGCGGATGGGCGACTTGGCGAAGCACATCGCGAAGTCGGTGCTGCTGCGCGCGCCGGCGGCGGTGATCCCGGATTCGCTGCGGGCGGACTTCGCGGCGATGGGGGCCGCGGCGGTGCGGATCTCGGAGAAGCTGGTGGGGATCCTGGCGGAGCAGGACCAGTTGCAGGCGGCGCAGATGGGCCTGGACGACGACGAGCTGGACGCGATCCAGGAGCGTATTCACGCGCAGGTGCCGACGCTGGGGTACGGGCCGCAGACGGCGGTGGACGTGGCGCTGCTGACGCGGTTCTTCGAGCGGTTCGGGGATCACGCGGTGCGCGTCTCGCATCAGGTGGTCTATGCCGTCACAGGGGACGTGCACCTCGACCGTTCATAACGGTCCGGTCACGGCCGAGTCGAGACCGGGTTAAACTGCCAGGTCAGGGGCTCGGATTTTCGGTCTCTCCGTCACTGTTGCGAATCGCGCTCAGTCGTTCACCTTGAGTTCAACTCCAAGTCAGCGGGTGAACACCGGGTCTGGGTTTGATGGCTGCGGACAGTGAATAAGCGACCCGGGAGTCTGTTCCGGGAGACGGAGTAGAGACCAGCTGTGAACATGAAACTGAACCGCCGGACCATTTTCGGCACCATCACCGCGGGTGCGCTCGCCATGAGCATGGCAGCCTGCGGCGGCGGCAGCGACGACGAGGGCGCCGGCGACGGCGAACTGGTGTCCGGCGAGATCACCGGCTCGGGCGCTTCCTTCCCGGACGCGTACTACGCCGCGGCGATCGAGGCTTACGCCGAAGTGAACCCCGACCTCATCGTGACCTACAGCGCCGACGGCTCCTCCGCCGGCAAAGAGGCCTTCGGCCAGGACCTGAACGACTTCGCGGGCACCGACTCGCTGGTCAAGGACGGCGACGGCCCGGAGGCCGGCTCGTTCCAGTACATCCCGACCGTTGCGGCCCCGATCACGATCTCCTACAACCTGCCGGGTGTCGAGGGTCTCCAGATCGACCAGGAGACGCTGGCCAACATCTTCCAGGGCGCCATCACGAACTGGAACGACCCGGCGATCGCCGCGACGAACCCCGACGCGACGCTGCCCGACCTGGCGATCACGATCGCGCGCCGCTCGGACGGCTCCGGCACCACCAAGAACTTCTCGACCTTCCTCGACGACGCCACCGACGCGTGGACCCTCGGGGCCTCGGACGAGCTGGAGTGGCCGGCCACCTCGGTCGGCGGCGAGAAGAACACCGGTGTCGCCACCATCATCACGCAGACCGAGGGCGCGATCGGCTACGTCGACCTCGCCGACGCCGCTGAGCTGGGCCTGGTGACCGCTTCGATCGAGAACGCCGACGGCGCCTTCGTGCAGCCGACGCTCGACGCCGCGACCGCCGCCCTCGCCGGCGCCGAGATCGCCGACGACCTGTCGTACAACCCGCTGAACGCGGCCGGTGCCGAGTCCTACCCGATCACCGCGCCGACCTACATCCTCATCCGCACCGAGTACGACGACGAGAACGTCGCCGCGGGTGTCAAGGAGTTCGTGAACTACCTGCTCACCGACGGCCAGGACATCGCGGCCGAGAACAACTACGCCGCCCTGCCGGACGAGCTTCGTCAGCAGGCGATCGACGCCCTGAACGAGACGATTGCCTAGGACCACGGATCCGATGACCCCAACGGCTGCGACGCCGCTGGGGTTTTCGGCCGTTCCGCTCACGAAACCGGAGAGACTCTCTTGACCACTACGGCATCTCCCGAATCGCCCCCCCAGGTGGACCTCGGCGGGGAGGCCCGCTCCCGCCGGACCGACAAGGGCTTCACCGGACTGGTGACCTTCGCCGGCCTCACCGTGCTCATCGTCCTCGGCCTGATCCTGATCACGACGTCGGTGCAGGCGTGGCCGGCGCTGGCGCTGGACCCGGTCCAGTTCCTGACCGGCATGCGCTGGTCGCCGAGCGACGAGGTCTTCGGGGCGTTCCCGTTCCTGTACGGCACGCTGGTGACCTCGCTGATCGGCATGCTCATCGCGGTCCCGGTGTCGATCGGCATCGCGCTGTTCATCACCGAGGTCGCCCATCGGCGCTCGCGCAAGTACATCGTCACGGTCATCGACCTGCTGGCGACGGTTCCGTCGGTCGTGTTCGGCCTGGTCGGCAGCCTGGTGGTGGTCCCGTGGATCACCCCGGTGTACCAGTGGTTCGCGGGCCTGGTGGCCCCGATCCCGGGTCTGAACGCGGTGTTCGACGAGACGAACACCGGCCGGAACTACTTCACGGCCGGCCTGATCCTGGCCGTCATGTGCATCCCGATCATCACCTCGATCTCCCGGGAGGTGTTCGCGACCGTGCCCGAGATCGACAAGCAGGGCGCGTACGCGCTCGGGGCGACCCGCTGGGAGATGATCAAGGGCGCGATCCTCCCCCACTCCTTCGGCGGCCTCGTCGGCGCTTCGATGCTGGGCCTGGGCCGGGCGATGGGCGAGACGATCGCCGTGTCGCTGGTCATCGGCGGCGCGGTCGGCATGAGCGCCAACGTGTTCGCTCCCGGCAACACCATGGCCGCGGTCATCGCCCAGCAGTGGGGCGAGGCGGGCGGCCTCCACCGCGACGCGCTGATCGGGATCGGCGTGCTGCTGTTCGCGATCACCGTGCTGATCAACTTCCTCGCCCGCGTCGTGGTCCGCCGGGCGGAGCTCAAGATGAAGGGTGCCCACTCATGACGACCCTCGAAGGGCGGACCCCGCCGGACCTGTCCGGCCGGAACCTGTCGTTCAAGCGGGCCCTCGCGAACCGGACCGCGACGGTGCTCATCGGCCTGTGCGTGCTGCTGGCGGCGCTGCCGCTGGCGCTGGTGGCCTGGCAGGTCCTGTCCAAGGGCGCCTCGACGTGGAGCCTGGACTGGTTCATCGAGGAGATCCCGCGGAACTACCGGACCGACGGCCCGGGCATGGGCCCGGCGATCGTGGGCACGCTCGCTATCACCGGCATGGCCTCGCTGCTGTCGATCCCGGTCGGCGTGCTCGGCGCGGTCTACCTGAACGAGTACGGCAAGAACAAGCCGCTGGCGCGGTTCATCCGCACCATGGCCGACGTCATGACCGGCGTCCCGTCGATCATGATGGGCCTGTTCATCTACGTCGGCTACGTGACCGTGATCGACGACCAGAACGGCTTCGCCGGGGCGCTCGCCCTGGCGTGCCTGATGCTGCCGATCGTGATCCGCTCGACCGAGGAGATGCTGCGGCTGGTCCCCGACGAGCTGCGGCAGGCGTCCTCGGGCCTGGGCGCGCGCAAGTGGCGCACCACGATGGGCGTGGTGCTCCCGGCGGCGTCGTCGGGCATCACCTCGGGGTCGCTGCTGGCCGTGGCGCGCGCCGCGGGCGAGACCGCGCCGATCATCGTCACGGTGGGCCTGACCTACATCTACCGTCCCGACCTGTTCGACGGCTCGAACACCACGCTCGCGGCGCAGATCTTCCGCAACGCGAGCCAGCCGTTCGCGGCGTCGCAGGACCGCGCCTGGGGTGCGGCCCTGACCTTGATCGCCATCGTCTTCGTGTTCACCATCCTGTCCCGGATCATCGCGTCGCGCTTCGCCATCGACAAGCGCTAGCGCCCGCGAACCTGGTCTCGCACGAATAGGGAAGGGCCCCACCGGAAACGGTGGGGCCCTTCCTCGTTCTCCAGGTGTGTTCTCTAGCCGAAGCGGCCGGTCACGTAGTTCTCGGTGCGCTCGTCCGAGGGGGTCGTGAAGATCCGCTGGGTGTCGTCGAACTCGACGAGGACGCCGGTGCGGGTGTCGCTGACCTCGTTGACCTCGGTCGAGAAGAACGCGGTCTTGTCGGAGACGCGGGCGGCCTGCTGCATGTTGTGCGTGACGATCACGATCGTGAACTGCTTGGCCAGGTCGACCATGAGCTCCTCGATGCGGGCGGTCGCGATCGGGTCGAGGGCCGAGCACGGCTCGTCCATGAGGACCACCTCGGGCGCGAGCGCGATCGTGCGGGCGATGCACAGGCGCTGCTGCTGGCCGCCGGAGAGGGCCAGCGCGGACTGCTTGAGTTTGTCCTTGACCTCGTCCCAGAGGGCGGCCTTCTTGAGGGAGTCCTCGACGATGTCGGCGAGCTCGGAGCGCTTGACGCCGTGGATGCGGGGGCCGTAGGCGACGTTGTCGAAGATGGACTTCGGGAAGGGGTTGGCCTTCTGGAAGACCATGCCGATGCGGCGGCGGACCTCGACGGCGTCGACTCCCTGGTCGTAGATGTTCTTGCCGCGGTAGGCGACCGTGCCGGCGACGCGGGCGCCGGGGACGAGGTCGTTCATGCGGTTGAGCGAGCGCAGGAGGGTGGACTTGCCGCAGCCGGAGGGGCCGATGAGGGCGGTGATCTCGTTCTTGGCGACGGTGAAGTTGACGTTCTTGACGGCGTGGAAGGAGCCGTAGAAGACGTCGACGTCCTTGATGTCGAAGACGGTTTCGGTGTCCGCGCCGCCGCCGGGGGCCCGCTGGTACGCCGGCTGGGGGGCCGCGTGGAGGCGCCGCGGGTCGACGGTGGGGCGGGCCGCGGGCAGTGCCTGGTCGCTCATGATCGCTCCTTGTGCAGGGACGCAGTTCGGGATGTCAAGCAGGGCTGGGCCGAGGATAGGTCGGGCCGGTAGCGGCGGTCTCGATCTCCGGTGAACCGGGGGTGAACGCGCGGGCCCGGATTCGAATCGGCGGAAACTGGACGCCGACGGGTGGCGGCGGCGATACTGGCAGCTATGTTCCGCTTTCTGGTGCGCCTGGTTCTGACGGCGCTGGCGCTGTGGCTCGCGACGGCGATCGTCGGGGGGATCAGCCTGTACGGCGATTCGGCGGGGGCGAAGTTCTTGTCGCTCCTGTTGGTGGCGTTGATCTTCACGCTCGTGAACACGCTGGTGAAGCCGATCGTGATGATGGTCGGCTGCGCGCTGTACGTGCTGACGCTGGGCCTGTTCGGCCTGGTGGTGAACGCTCTGATGTTCTGGCTGACCGGCTGGGTGTCGGAGAAGCTGTCGCTGGGGTTCTTCGTGGACGGTTTCTGGCCGGCGTTCTGGGGCGCGATCATCGTGTCGATCGCGATGTGGGTCATGGACCTGCTGACGCCGCGGCGCGAGGTCGAGGCGTAGTCGAGGCATGCGGAAAGGGGCGGCCCCGGGGCCGCCCCTTTTCTCGTTGCTCGGTCTAGAAGGGCAGTCCGGTGGACGGCCCGGTCGCGACGTCGCGGATGTTGTCGTCGCGCTTGGCCGCTTTGGCTCCCGCGTTGAACGGGATCGGCCCCTGCGGTCCGGGGGCCTTGCCGAGGCGGCGGCGCATGATGTTCAGGTTGTGCAGTCCGGCGAGCGCGTAGGTTCGGACGCGCTCGAACTGCTTCCTCTTCTTGGCGGTCTTGAGCTTCTGGACGGCGCCGTAGTGGAGCTTGCGGGCGCGGTCCAGGGCCGCGGCGGCCTCGGTGTCGCCGACCGAGGCCGGGGCGATCTGGAGCTGCTTCCCGAGGAGTTCCGTCCAGGCCTCGGCGTCGGTCTTGGCCCGGGCTTTTCGCCGGCGCCTGGTCTCGATGAAGGACCGCAGTCCCAGAACCGCTGCGAAGATGAGGACGATCGCGACGATTGCGGCGAACGCGATGGTTGAGGTTTCAATGGCGTCTTTCATCGTCACCCCCCGTGACCAGTGCTTGTGGTGTTGGTCTGAATATTATTCCATTCCTGCCCTGCAATTGTGAAAGTCCCCCTGGTTCGGCGATTCCGTGAATTCTCGGGAAAAAGCCGCGGAACGGGGGTAGCGGAGGGGCTTCCCCGGGGGCGGCCGGGGTAACCGTCCCGGGACGGCCGGGGCCGGGTTCGGGCGGGCCGGCGCGGGGCGCGCACTCGATGGAGTGAAAGAGGTTCATGGTCTTCGTGAGTTGACTTTGGTGCCGGGGCGGGGCGCGCGACCGTCCATCCCGTACTTGAATCCGACTCGGATTCCTTTGCGGCACTCCGGGACGGTCTTCGGACGCTGGGCGGACAATCGGCGGACGCGCGCGCGACGGTCCACACAGAGCCGGGGAGAGCCGAGGGCGACTGCGGTACACCGCAATGGTGAACCCGTCTGCCGGACTGTCCAAAACCTGATAGTGACGGATAGTCGACGTTTCGCTTGCCATGCGGCGGCTATGGTAAAAGCCGTCCTGGGGACTCGAATGCTCCTTGGAAGGAGGAGATCCATGTTGACCCACACATGGAGGAAGAGCAGCAGGTCAGGCCCGAACGGGGCCTGTGTGGAGGCCAGGCTCGCAGTTGAGGGCGTGGAGATCAGGGACACCAAGCTGACGGTGAGCCCGATCCTGCACGCCAGCCGAGCCGACTGGGCCTCGCTGCTGCGGACATCCGGCAGGTAGGGACAGAGCGAGGGGGCGGCCACCCGATCGGGTGGCCGCCCCCTCGCGTCGCGGGTCGCCTAGAGCGACTTCAGGTCGTGGG
>NZ_QFRW01000232.1 GCF_003265355.1 Glycomyces dulcitolivorans
TCCGCGCCGCCGCCGCGCGGCACCGCCTCGGCGACGCCCACCTGGCGGCCGGGGACCGCGAGGCCGCGTCCGAGGCCTGGCGGTCGGCGCTCGCGGCCTTCGAGGATCTCGGGCACCGGCAGGCGGAGGCGGTGCGCGCCAAGCTCACCGCGATGCCGCAGTGGTGAGGCGGTGGCCGTGGCGGGCCCACCAGGCCCGCGACCACACGGCGAGGAGTGCGCCCTGGACCGCGAGGACCACGGCCCCGTCGAGGACCGCCGCGGGCCGGCCGGAGGCGATCGACGCGACCGCGCCGAGGACGAGGCCCACGGCGAACGGCACGAGGACGACCGCGGCGTAGGCGAGGCAGACGGCGGTGCCCGCGACGAGGAGCACGGTGTAGCCCTGGACGGTGCGGCGTTCGCGGTCGTCCAAGGCGGCCAGCGGGTTCGCGAGGTCGCGCGGGCGGAGGAGCGATGCGGCCCGGCGGGCGAGGTACCGGGCGTAGGCGGCGCTGTCGCCGTACAGGTTGCGGCTGCGGGTGAGGTCTTGGACGATGAAGTACACGTCGGTCCGCATGAAGATGAGCAGCTGCACGATCAGGCCGGTCGCGGCGAGCACGGCGACGACCAGGGCGAGGCGCTGCGGGACGCCGCCGGGTGCGAGCCAGGTCGAGGCCAGGAGGGCGAAGGCGCCGATCGCCAGGTCGGTGCGCATGCCCGCGGAGTAGACGGCGAGGCGGTGCCGCAGCGGCGCCGCCCAGATCCCCGTCACGTTCGTCTGGGCCACCAGGAACTGGAGGCGCGTGCCGAACTCGACGCGGCCCGGGACGCCCGCGGCGCGGGCCGTGATGAGGTGCGCCGCTTCATGGACGAGGATCAGGCTCCAGCCGACGACGACCTGGGTCGCGAGCACCAGCGTCCCGTTGTCGGTCCACAGCAGACTCTCGTAGCCCGGAAGCGAGCCATCGGCGCGCACGGCCAGGACGAGCGCGGCGAGGACCAGGAGCGCGAGCCCGGCGTCGAGGAAGACGTGGACGGGCCGGTGCAGCAGCCAGCCGACGTGCTCGGGCCCCAGGCGCGGCAGCGTGACGCGGGCGGGCGCGGGTGCGGGGAGGGCGCGGCCGTCGACCGCGGCGACCATGCCGAGGTCCAGGAGCGCCGCGGCGAGGTCGGCGACGTCGACGCGCTCGCCGGTCCCGGCTTCGATCCGGTCCTCGACCTCGGCGATCGTGGCGCCGGTGTCGAGCAGGGCGATCGCGTCGGCGCCGACGTCCGGAAGGGACACGAACACGTCGGAGCCCTTGCGGCCGATGACGACGTCGGGTCCATCGGCGCGCCGGGCGAGGGGGTGGAACGCGACGACCGAGTCCGGGCCGATCGCCGCGGCGAGGTCGGTCATGCGGGGTCGCCGCAGGCGGGGCAGTCGCTTTGGCGCGGATAGGACACCAAGGGCGGCTCGCCCGGGGCCATCAGGTTGATCCCCCAGGCCGAGCCGGGGGTGACGGGGGCCGCGCCGGTCAGCAGCGCGATGGCCCAGTGGGCCTTGAGCTGGCCGGACATGGAGGCGGTGACGGCGATGACGGGGTGGCCGGGGGCGCTGGGCATGGCTTTGGCCTGGTCCTCGCCCGAGCCGAGCCGCAGGTCCAGCTGGCGGTCCTCGGCGATCCGCAGGCACTCCCAGCAGGGGCCCTGGCCGGGGACGTAGCCGCCGGTGACCATGTGGGGGCCGTGGTAGCCGCCTTCGACCCAGGGGGTGCCGGTCTTGAGGCAGGCGCGGTTGGCCCAGTGGCGGATCTCGGGCGGGCCGTCCGCGCCGAGGACCATGAGGTCGCGGCCTTCAAGGAGCGGGAAGAAGTCCTCCAGCCGCTCGATGCGGGTCCGCTCGCCCGTGACGGTGATGTCGGAGTTCAACTGCCGCAGGCGCTCGACCGCGGCGTCCACTTTGGGCCTGCCGATGTCGGCCTCGGTGTAGAGGAGCTGCCGGTTGAGGTTGGAGAGTTCGACGACGTCGAAGTCCACGCAGTGGAGGCGCCCGACGCCGGCGGCGGCCAGGGACATCGCGGCGGCACCGCCCGCGCCGCCGACGCCCACGACGACGACCCGCGAGCGCTTCAGCTTGAGCTGCACGTCCCAGATCGTCTCGCGCGGAAGGGGATCGGTCCAGCGGAAGTACTGCGCGTTGCGACCGTAGCGTTCGAGCTCGCGGGAGCTGAGGCCGCTGGGCGGCGGTGCGGCGGCGTCCTCGACGTGCCCGGCGGCGATGAGGTCCTCGATCGCCTCCGCCACATCGGCTTCCGTCAGGTCCGGGTGGGACCGGCGGACCTCGGCGATGATCGCGGCGCGGCCGCGGGTGCCGTCGCAGGCGGTGACGAGCGACCAGGCCCAGCCGTCGGGGTCGGCGATCTCCGCGGCGAGGCCGTGCACGCCGCCGCCGATGCGCACGTTGCCGTCGCGGGTGCGGTAGGCGTCGTGCTCGGGCTTGATGCGCGGCCGCTCCATGGCTGGGCTCCTTGAGACGTGGTCGCACCGGCGGCGCCGCACGAGGCGGCGCCGCCGGCAGGGAAGGGTGAAGCTAGTCGCCGGTGATCGTGCAGATCTTGGTGGTCTCGATCTTGTCGAGCACGCGGATGGCGAGCTTGCGCGCCGGAGCCTGAACGGGCTTGACGGCCTTGGCGATTTCGGTGTTGTGCTTCGGCATGGCTACCAGTCCTTCGTCAGTGGGTCGAGACGGTCCTGAGGTGACCGCCGGTGACCAGTGTTGCGTGAGAGGGTTGGGCCGCGGTTGGCTGCCGTTTAATCGCTGCTAGGCGGCGCGCCCGAAAACTCGTGACCAGACTGCTATTCTGGTCACGAGTCGAGGAGGCGGTCATGACGAGGACGCAGCGGGCCGATCTACGGGAGCGTGCCGACGCGCTCCTGGACGCCGCGACGGCGCTGCTGCTCGCGGGCGGTTCGCGCCGGATCCGCATCGAGGAGGTCGCCGCCCGCGCGGGGGTCGGCAAGGGGACGGTCTACCTGCACTGGGCCAGCCGCGACCATCTGCTGCTGGCGGTCGGCGCGCGCGAGGCGGCGGCGATGCTCGACGCGGTCATCGCCGCGATCGAGGCCGATCCCGTCGAGGCCGCACCGCACCGGTACCTGCGGCGGCACTTCCTGGAGGCGATGCGGCGTCCGGTCCTCGCGCTGATCTTCGATGCCGAAGGCGCCGAGAAGGACGCCTTCGCCCGGCAGCCCGCGCGGGAGGGTCTTCGCGAGACCAAGCTCGTCACCGCGCACGGCTACCTCGGTGCCTTGGCCGACCACGGCCTGCTGCGCCCCGGCCTGGACCTGGCCGATGCGGACTACGGCCTTCAAGCGGTCGCCTACGGGTTCTTCGCCTCCGAGCCGTTCCAGGACGGCCCGGAGCGCGGCCGCGAACATCGCGCCGACCAGCTCGCCGAGGTCGTGCGCCGCTCGTTCGAGCCGGACGAGGCGCCTTCGGCCGAGCGCTACAGCGCCGCCGCACCGCAGGTCCTTGCGGCCTTCACCGCTCTGGCCGACCAGTTCCGGCGCACCGCCTACGGCGACAACGAATAACACCCACTCGAAGGAGCCGACCCCATGGCCGACAACGACATCACCGGCATCCACCACATCGGACTCGTCGTCCGCGACATGGACATTGCTCTCACCGCCTTCCGGCGGCTCGGCTTCAGGATCGGCGACCCGGTGTATCCGGGAATTCCACTGGTGCCGGGCGGGGACCCGGTGCCGGTCGGCGCGGGCAACGCCCACGCCGACTTCCCCCGCGGCTTCATCGAACTGCTGGCGTTCGCCCCGGAGGGGCGCGCGTCGCTCCCGGCGGGCGCGAACCTGGTGCCGTTGCAGGTCCCCGACGACCAGCTCACCGCGACCCGGGCCGTGATCGAGCAGACCGTCAAGGGCCTCGCCGCGCGGCTCGACACCGCCGAGGGCGCCCACATCCTCGTCCTCACGACCCGCGACGCCGACGAGACCGCTACCCGCCTGGAGTCCAACGGGATCGCCACCAGCGGCGCCCGCACGGCGCAGCGGCCGATCACCACCGCCGACGGCGTCCAACTCGCCGCCATCAAGTTTCTGGAGGTCCACGGCGCCGAGCCCGGCCTGGTCGAGGAGGGCCGCGTCGGCGCCGCCGAGGACGCCCCGACCGCACTCCTCGACGCGCAGGTCGGCCTCGACCATCCCAACGGCGCCAACGGCTTGCGCGAATGCATCGTCTGCGTGGACGAGCTCCGGCCCGCCGCGGAGCGCTACGAGCGGTACCTGGGAGTGCCTCCGGAGTACACCAACGAAAGTACGACCTTCGATCTCGCCAACGGCCGCGTCTCCCTGACCACCCCGGCCGGGCTCGCGGCGCGGCTGCCGGGCGAACGGCCGCACACCGTCCCGGGCTTGAGCGCGTACGCCATCACCGTCGCCGACCTGGCCGCCACCGAGGACTACTTTCGCACCCAGGGCATCGCACTCCACCGCAGCGCCGACGGGCGGCCGTTCATCCCCGCGGCGGCCGCCCTCGGCGCCGCCGTCGTCCTCCAGCAGACCGAGCGCCGATCCGACTGAGACGTGGATCACCACAATGGAGGGGTGTGGAAACCGCGGCGGATCCGCGTCTTGGTGGGTACGAACGGCGCACCATTCAGGTTGCGCCACTGGCACATTGGAGTCCCCATGACGAACAGGCAGTGGATCGCCCGCACCGGTCTGGCGCTCGGCGCCGGCCTCGCGCTGGCCGCAAGCGTCGCCGCCCCCGCACAGGCCGCCGACATCGAGGCCCAGATGTACGTCGGGGACGACCTGGTCGCCGAGATCATCCACCACGACGACGGCGACGTGTTCTCCGTCCACGACTGGTACCCGGACGGCCACGGCGTGCGCGGCAGCCTCTACCTGGTCGAGGACGGCGAGTGGATCCTGCTCGACAGCGTCTACAACGGTCTCGGCGCAGGCGAGTTCAGGACGTTCCAGTGGAACGTCCTGACCGGCGAGGCGTACGTGATGGAGGTCTGCACCGTCGACGGCGCGAACGACCCCGAGCCGAACGACTGCGTCTTCCAGGAGGTCGAGGAGTAGGGACGGCCCCTTCCGAGACGAGGCCGGATCCCAGGCGCGGGGTCCGGCCTCTTCGGCTGCGGCGGGCTAGGAGCGGCCTGCAAGCAATGCTTTGGTGATCTCGTTGACCGACTTGACGGTGAGGTCGGTGCCGACGTCCATGCCCGCCTTCAGGAACGCGCGCCAGGCGGCGGCCCTGGGGTGGTGCGGCTCGGCCTGGAGGGCGCTGGCGACCTGGACGAGGAGGGCTTGCAGGCCGTCGTCGAGGGCGTCGAGCCGGGGCACGGAGGCGTCCACGAGCTGCGCGGAGACCATCTGGCGGGTCTGCTCGGGGATCCCGCTCACCGCGTGGACGAATCCCCCGGCGCGGTACTGCGCCTCGATGCGCCCGGCGTCGGCGAGGCGCTTCGCGGCGAACGCGAAGTCCATGGGCGACAACCCGGCCGCGGACCGCACGGACTCCTGCCGGAGCAGGAATCCCCCATAGTGGTCGAAGAGCTCGACCAGGTCGCGCAGGAGCGGCAGGTCGACCGAATTCCACTGGTCCGATTCAGGGTTGGGCATTTCCCAGTTCTACGCCTGGGCACCCCCGGCCGAACGGCCCCTCCGGCATCGGGCGTACAGCCGCTTGTCAGACCGCGAGCGGACGCTCCACTTCGATGCGATCGTCGTCGATCAGCCAGCGCACCGACTCCAGGATCGCGGCCTCGGGCGTGTACGCGGGCGCGTATCCGAGCAAGGTGCGGGCCTTCTCGATGCTGCACACGTGGCTGCGGGACAGGTGCTCCCAGCTCGCGTCCGCGTGCTCGGCGGTCGTCCCGGCCCTGAACTCGTCCCAGCTCACGCTCTCCAGCGACGCCTCCTGGCCGAACCAGGACGCCCCCGCGGTCGCGAGGCCGCGCACGTTCACCGCTGTCGCGGCGACGACGTGGAAGTCCTCGCCGCGCGCCGCGTCAGGCCGCTCGATCGCCAGCGCGAAGCCCTGCGCGACGTCGTCGGCGTGGACGTGGTGCATGTGCTCGGCGCCGATGCCCGGAATCCGCAGTGCGCGCCCGGCGGACAGGGTGCGCCAGACCTCGGGGTCGAGGTTCCCGAGCGGCCCGATCGGGTGCCAGCCGGGGCCGACGATGTGCCCGGGGTGCAGCGAGGTCGTGGCGAGCCCGCCGTTCGCGGTCTCCTCCTTGAGCAGCCTGGCGATCCGGTCCTTCTGGATGCCGTACTCGCCGAACGGGGCGGTGCCCTCGCCTTCGGCGATCGGGACGCTGTGGCTCACCCCGTAGCGCCACACGGTGCCGCAGTGCAGCAGGTGCCCGGTCTCCCCGCGCAGCCGTTCCACCAGCGCCGCAGCGGATTCGGGCGTGAAGCACACCAGGTCGACCACGGCGTCGGGCCGCAGCGCCGCCACCGTGTCCCCGAAGTCGCCCTCGGCGTCCTGCTGCTCCCGGTCGGCCGTGACCTGCTCGACCTGCGCCCACTCGGGCGCACCCGCATAGGCGTCCCGCTTCCCACGGCTGATGTTGACGACCTCATGCCCGGCCCGCACGAGCCGCGGAACGAGAAACGTGCCGATGTGCCCGCTTCCCCCGATGACGACGACCTTCATGAACCACTCCCCCCATACCGAACCCCCTCGGGTCCGGCCCCGATGCTACCGGCGGGTCGAGGGTCGGGCGGGGCTCCACTGGGGCTCCATATTTTCTCCACTTGGCCGTGGCACGATCTCGCCGCATCTGGAGGAGGCGCCCGCTCGGTGGCGCCGGCCTCTCCGCCCCGTCGCGGGTCCCGGTGTCCGGGGGCCGCCCGTATGGAAATTCTTGAGGACGAACAACATGAGGCAATCTGTGCAGGCCGCGCTTCGGGCGGCCGCCGCCGTGGGTGTCTGCGGTGTGGCCTTCGGGCTCGCCGGCTGCGGTGCCGAGGAGGGCGGGGACGATCCCGCCGAGGCGGCCGCCGCCGAGGAGACCGCGGCAGAGGAGACCGCCGCGGAGGGCGAGTCGGGAGTCGCGACGGACGAACCCGACGAGGGGTCCGCGATCGGCGCGTGCGACCTGGAGACGGACGCGGAACCATCCGACCCGCGGCTGGAGTCGGTGGTCGGCGAGTGGACCGCCGTCGAGGAGTCGTTCCTCGGGGACTCCGAGGGGCAGGGCTCGCTGCTGTGCATCGACGGGGACGGCGACGTCTACTACTCGTCGGTCGACGGCGACTGGGCCGGGGTGCTGACCCTCGGGGAGGTCGCCGACCACGACGTGGTGCTCGAATCGGTCGACGACCAGACCGTGACCGAGTGGGTCTTCCGCTACGAGGCCGAAGAGGACGTCATCGAGGTCGGCACGGCCGACGAGGGCGGGCCCGCCTACGCCCGCGCCGGTTAGTGTGCGGTGAGGGCCGGCTTCGGGTCGGCCCTCATCCCGTGGGCAGGGCGTCGAGTTTCGTGCGCGGTTCTGCGGCGAGGGCGTCGAGTTTGAGGGCGGTGAAGAGATCCAGGGCGTGCTGCCAGTCAGCGCGGGCCGCGTCGGGATCGCCTGCGGCGCAGTGGACGTCGCCGAGTTTGACGCGCGTCAGGGCTTCGGCCCGGGTCTCCCCCAGGGATCGGTAGACGTCGACGGCCTCGCGGCAGTACGCGACGGCTTCGGTGTGGTTGTTCATGAGCATGTGGATGTGGCCGAGGCTGTCGGCGGTGTCGGCCTGGCCGATGCGGTCGCCGATCTTCACCGCGAGGGCCAGCGCCTCCTCGCAGTGGCGCAGCGCCGCCGGAAGCTCCCCCGTTGTGGCCTGCCACCATCCGATCGAGTTGAGCGCGTGGGACTGTCCGCCGAGGTGTCCGGCGGTGCGGAACAGGTCGAGGGCGCGTCGGCCGCTGGCGATGGCGTCGGCGGTCCGGCCCTCGCTCATCGAGATGCGGGCGTGGACGTGGTGGGCGTGCGCCTGCATCGCGGCGTCGCCGAGGTCGCGGGACAGGGTGAGCGACCGGTCGAGGTTTGCGCGTGCTTCGTCGATGCGCCCCAGGTGGGTGAGGGTCTGGGCGAGGATGATGCCCAGGCGGGTCCGGGTCGGGGCGTCGTCGAGGCGTTCGGCGGCGGCCAGTCCCTGCGCCATGACGGCCGCCAGCTCGGGCCTGCGGCCCCGGCCGAGGTGGTCGCGCAGGGTCCAGGCGAGTTGCCAGCAGTGCTCGTCGAGGCCCCAGTCGGCGGCGAACCGGACGGCCGCGGTGAGTGTCGGGCCTTCGGTGTCGAACCAGGCGAGGGCGGCGGGGACTTCGGCGACGGCGGCGGGCTGGACGTCATCGGAGACGGGGACTAGGTCGATGCGGTCGCGGGCGGGTTCGATGAGGCGGTGGGCGGCATAGGCGGAGTGCAGGTAGAAGTCCAGTATCCGCCGCACGGTCGCGGTCCGGTCCGCTTGCGGGTCTTCGGTTTCGGAGAGTTCGGCGGCGTAGGCGCGCAGCAGGTCGTGGAACGTGAACCGGCCGGGCCGGGGTTCGGCGAGCAGGTGGGCGCGGGTCAGTTCGGTGAGCAGGCGGGACGTCTGGCGCGGGGGCGCTCCTGCGGCGGCGGCCGCTGCGGCGGTCGGCAGTTCGGGGCCGGGGTGGAGGCTGAGCCGGCGGAAGAGGCGGGCGGCGTCGGGGGTGAGGGACCGGTAGGACCAGGAGAAGACGGCGCGGAGGTCGGCGGCCTGGTCGGGGTCGGCGAGGGCGTCGAGGCGGTCGCCGGCGTCGCGCATCTGGGCGGCGAGTTCGGCGAGGGGGAAGTGCGGGTCGGCCGCGGCGCGCGCGGCGGCGATCGCCAGTGCGAGCGGGAGTCCGGCGCAGGCGGCGACGATGTCGCGGACGGCCTGCGGTTCGGCGGCGGTCCGCGGTTCGCGCAGGCGGGTCTCCATGAAGCGCGCGGCCTCGTCGGCGGCGAGGACCGGGAGCGGGACGGGGGCGGCGCCGTGGGCGATGAGGCCGGAGAGGCGGTTGCGGCTGGTGACCAGGGCCGTGGCGCGGGGCGCGCTCGGCAGGAGCGGGAGAACCTGTTCGACGCCGCGGGCGTTGTCGAGGACGACCAGGAGGCGCAGGTTGGCGGTGAGGGTGCGGTAGAGGCCCGCGCGGGCGTCGAGGCCGTCGGGGATGGTCTCCTGTGGAGCGCCGAGGGCGGTGATGAAGCCGTGGAGGACTTCGGCGGGTTCGGTGGGTCGGCCCGCGGGGTCGTAGCCGCGGAGGTTGGCGTAGAGCTGCCCGTCGGGGAACCGGTCGGCGACGCGGTGGGCCCATTGGACGGCGAGGGTGGTCTTGCCGATCCCGGCGGTGCCGGTGAGGAGGGCGACGGCGGCGCCGTCGTGCAGGAGGGCGTCGAGTTCGACGACCTGGGCGCGGCGGCCGGTGAAGTACGGTGCGGCGGCGGGGAGTTGGCGCGGGACGACCGGGGCGGTTCGTTTCGGCTGCGCCGCTTCGCCGGCGAGGATCCGGCGGTGGAGTTCCTCTATGGAGGGTGAGGGGCGGACGCCCAGTTCCTCGTCGAGGACGCGGAAGAGGCGGCGGTAGGCCTCCAGGGCCTCGGCCTGGCGTCCGGCCCGGTAGAGGCCGAGCATGAGCAGGCGCCAGGGTTCTTCGCGCAGTGGGTGATCGGCGACCAGCGCTTCGAGTTCGGCGAGGGCCTCGGGCGCATCGCGGCACTCCATCTCGGCGCCGATGCAGGCTTCGAGGACGTCGCAGCGCAGCTCGTCGAGGGCGCGGGCGCGGCCGCGGAGAGCGGGGACGTCGAGTCCGGCGAAGGCCGGCCCGCGCCACAGCGCAAGGCCTTCGCGGAACGCGGCCGCGGCGGCGGCGTGGTCGCCGTCGTGGAGCGCGCGGCGGC
>NZ_QFRW01000233.1 GCF_003265355.1 Glycomyces dulcitolivorans
CTGCCTGGCGGCGGCAGGCGCCGACGAGGCATCGGCGATCGCCGCCAGGCAGGCCCGGCTGGTGGGCGGGCTCCAGTACGACCTCGCGGCCGGGCGGGCCGCGGAGGCGGCGGCCGCGCTGCGGACGCTCGCACCGACGTACCTGGAGCTCGCGGAAGCGCTGGAGCGGGCCTAGGCGGCCACGCCCGCGGGCTCCGGTTCGGGGTCGGGGAGCGTGCGGAGGTTTCGCAAGGGCGAGAAGAAGACCGGGAGGAACGCCAGGCAGAGCCCGGCCGCCGCGATCCACAGCGTGGTCCGGGCGCCGAGGTACTGGCCGAGGGCGCCGCCGAGGATCGAGCCGACCGCGTAGGCGCCGAACACGACGAAGCGGACGGTGGCGTTCATGCGGCCGAGCAGGTTGTCGGGCGTCAGACGCTGGCGGAAGCTCACCTGGGTGACGTTGTAGACCACGGCGCCGACCCCGACGAAGGCCATCGCGAGCGCGCCGATCCAGATGCGCCAGCCCGGTTCGGCCGCGGGGATGAGGAGGACCCACGGCGAGGTGACGGCGACCGAGAGCCAGACGGCGCGCCCCTCCCCCACCCAGCGCGTGACGGTGCCGACCGCGAAGGCCCCGGCGACACCGCCGACGCCGAGGAGCGCGAAGAACAGGCCGATCTCGCCGGGGTTCATGCCCATGTCGCGGGGCAGGAAGACCACGATCATCGCCATGAAGGCGCCCATCCAGAAGTTCCAGGAGCCGGTGCAGGCGACGATCGAGGCGAGGATGCGGTTGCGGAGGACGAATTTGAGGCCGTCCTTGATCTCGGCGCCGAGTTTGGAGTCGCGGGCGGTCTCGGGTTTCGACTCGCGTCGCCTGATGCGCAGGAGGAAGAGGGCGGAGGCGCCCATGGCGACAGCGTCGAAGGCCAGGGCCACCGGGGCGGTGAGCCACTCGATGAGCTGCCCGGCGAGGACGGGGCCGCCGAGTTCGGCGGTGGAGCGGACGGTTTCGAGTTTGGCGTTGCCTTCGACGAGCTTGTCGCGGCCGACGAGATGCGGCAGGTAGCTCTGGTAGGCGACGTCGAAGAAGACGGTGAAGACGCCGATGAGCAGGGCGACGGCGTAGAGCTGCCAGATGGTGAGGGCGTCGGCCCACCAGGCGACGGGCACGGAGAGGAGGACGAGGGCGCGTACGACGTCGCTGACGATGAGGACGCGGCGGCGGCGCATGCGGTCGACCCACGCGCCCGCGGGGAGGCCGATGAGCAGGAAGGCGATCATCGTCATCGCGGAGAGGACGCCGACTTCGAACTCGCTGACGTCGAGTGCGATGACGGCCGCGAGCGGGAGCGCGAGGGAGGTGATCTGGTAGCCGAACTTGGCGACGGTGGTGGAGAGGAAGAGGTCGCGGAAGTCGTGGTCGCGGAGCAGGCCGAGACGGTCGCGTTTCGCGGGCGCGGCAGGTTCGGGGTCGCCGAGGGAGATCATGTGATTGAGTATTCCCAATCAGTTGAGTTTTGTCAATCGGCCATGGCCTAGGATGGAGGCGTGGCAGAGCAGCGCAGATCCGAGGGCTTCAAGGACGACCGGCCGCTGGCTTCCGAGGCGGAGGCGAAGGCGGTGGCCTCGGCGGTGCGGCTGCGGATCCTGCGGCTGTGCCTGGACCAGCCGCTGACGAACAAGGAGATCGCGCTGCGGCTGGGTTCGAACCCGGCGACGGTGCTGCACCACGTGCGCAAGCTCGTGGAGACGGGTTTCCTTGAGCCGCAGGAGGAGCGGGTGGGGGCGCGCGGGTCGCGCGAGATCCCGTACCTGGCGACGCGGAAGTCGTGGGCGCTGCGGCTGGGCGAGGAGTTCTGGTCGGACCTGTCGACGGCGATGCTGGACGCGTTCCGCGGCGAGGTGGCGGAGCTGGGCGACCCGTCGCAGGTGAACATCGGGCGGCTCGGGCTGCGGCTGAACGAGGAGCAGTACGAGGAGATCAACCAGCGGTTCAAGGTGCTCTTCGACGACCTCGCGGAGATGCAGCCGGGGCCGGGGGCCAGGCCGTACTCGCTGTTCATGGCGATCCACCCGGACGCGGGGCGGGAATAGCAGAGCGGGACGGGGACCCCTCAGACCCCGTCCCGCCCGTCGAGGCAGTTTCCTGCCTCGTGTGTGTGGAAGAAAGCTTGTTATCGCCGGTCGAGGAGCTCCTGGACCTTGGCGCGGATCTCGGGCGTGTCGAGGCCGCGGATGGTGAGGGTGGTGCGGCGGCGCAGGACGTCGTCGGGGGTCTCGGCCCATTCCATGTCGCGGGCGTAGACCACCTGGGCCCAGATCTCGGGGGCGTCCGGGTGGACGCGCCGGGCCAGCTCCGGGTGCTCGCCCGCGAGGCGGGCGATGTCGAAGGCGATGGAGCCGTAGTGGGTCGCGAGGTGCTTGGCGGTGTCCTCGCCGAGGTTCGGCAGCGGCGCGCCGCCGTCGGAGAGGAGCCGGTGCTGCACGGCGTGCGGGTTCGCGATGCCGGGCAGGGGAAGGCGCCGCGGCAGGTTCCGCATGGGCTCCATCTCGGAGCCGATCGTGTACCCGGGCATGTCGGCGAGCTTCTTCATCACGGTCCGTCCGATGTGGCGGAACGTGGTCCACTTGCCGCCGGCCACCGAGAGCATCCCGCCGCGGCCCTCGGTCACGACGGTCTCGCGCTTGGCCTTCGCGGTGCTGCCGGGGCCGCCGGGCAGGACCCGGAGTCCGGCGAACGAGTACGTGATGAGCTCGCGCCGCAGCTGCTCGGGGCGGACCGAGTGGCCGGCCTCGTCGAGGATCTGGGCGACGTCCTTCTCGTTGACCGCGACGTCGCCGGGGTCGCCCTCGAACTCCTCGTCGGTGGTGCCGAGCAGGAGCATGTCCTCCCACGGCAGCGCGAACGTGATGCGGTACTTGTCGATCGGCGTCGCCAGCGCGGCCTGCCAGTGGGAGGTGCGCTTGAGGACGAGGTGGGCGCCCTTGGAGAGGCGGATCGACGGGTCGGCGCCCGCGTCCTCCATGCGCCGCAGGTGGTCGACCCAGGGGCCGGTGGCGTTGAGGACGACGTGGGCGTTGACGCCGAACTCGGTGCCGGTGAGGCGGTCGCGCAGCTCGGCGCCGCTGACGCGCCCGCGCGTGAACCGCAGGCCGGTCACTTCGGCATGGTTGAGGACGGCCGCTCCGGCATCGGCGGCGGCCCGAGTGGTCATGAGGGCCATGCGGGCGTCGTTCATCTGGCTGTCGCCGTAGACGGCGACGGCCTTGAGGTCGTCGATGCGCAGTTCGGGCACGGCCATGCGGGCCTTGACCGGGTTGAGGAGGTGGCCGACGCCGTCGCCGAAGGCCGAGAGCGCGGAGTACGCGAAGACGCCGGCGCCCATCTTGGCGGCGCCGTGGGGGCCGTTCTTGTAGATGGGCAGGTAGAAGGTGAGCGGCCGGGAGAGGTGCGGCGCCACCTGGCGGGTGACGGCGCGGCGCTCGAAGTGGTTCTCGGCGACGAGTTTGACGGCGCCGGTCTGGAGGTAGCGCAGTCCGCCGTGGAGGAGCTTGGAGGAGGCCGAGGAGGTCGCTCCGGCGAAGTCGCCGGAGTCGACCAGGGCCACCCGCAGTCCCGACTGGGCGGCGTGCCAGGCGGTGGAGATGCCCAGGATGCCGCCGCCGATGACGAGCAGGTCGAACGTCGTACGGGACAGGTTCTCGCGCTGCTCGGCCCGGTCGGCCCGCTCGGTGAAGCGGACCGCGGTCGGGTCCTCCCAGTTGGCCGGGAGGTGCTGCAAGGTGGTCATGGCCGACTCCTCATTCCACAGTGTTCATTGCTTTGCGCCTAGTCCTCAAGCCAGCCCATGGTGCGCTCGACGGCCTTGAGCCAGTTCTTGTATTCGCGGTCCCGCAGGTCCGAGTCCATGGCGGGGGTCCACTCGGCGGCCCGGCGCCAGTTGGCGCGCAGGTCCTCGGTGGAGTTCCAGAAGCCGACGGCGAGCCCGGCCGCGTAGGCGGCGCCGAGGCACGTGGTCTCGGCGACCATCGGGCGCACGACGGGGGCGTCGAGGACGTCGGCGAGGAACTGCATGAGGAGGTTGTTGGAGGTCATGCCGCCGTCGACCTTGAGCGCGGAGAGCTCGACGCCGGAGTCCTTGGTCATGGCGTCGGTGATCTCGCGGGTCTGCCAGGCGGTGGCTTCGAGGACGGCGCGGGCGATGTGGGCCTTGGTGACGTACCGGGTGAGGCCCGCGATGACGCCGCGGGCGTCGGAGCGCCAGTAGGGCGCGAAGAGCCCGGAGAAGGCCGGCACGAAGTAGGCGCCGCCGTTGTCCTCCACCGAGAGCGCGAGGGTCTCGATCTCGGCGGCGGTGCTGATGAGGCCCATCTGGTCGCGCATCCACTGGACGAGGGAGCCGGTGACGGCGATGGAGCCTTCGAGGGCGTAGACCGGGTCCTGCTCGCCGATGCGGTAGCCGACGGTGGTCAGCAGGCCCGACTCGGAGTGGATGAGCTTCTCGCCGGTGTTCATGAGCATGAACGTGCCGGTGCCGTACGTGGACTTGGCCTCGCCGACGCCGAAGCAGGTCTGCCCGAACAGGGCGGCCTGCTGGTCGCCGAGGGCGGAGGCGACGGGGACGCCCGCGAGGAGGGAGCCGAGGGAGCCGCCGGTGACGGTGCCGTAGACCTCGGCGGAGGAGCGGATCTCGGGCAGGACCTGGAGGGGGACGCCCATCTCCGCGGCGATGTCCTCGTTCCAGCTGAGGTTCTCGAGGTTCATCAGGAGGGTGCGGGAGGCGTTGGTGACGTCGGTGACGTGGACGCCGCCGTTGACGCCGCCGGTGAGGTTCCAGACGACCCAGGAGTCCATGGTGCCGAAGAGGAGGTCGCCGGCCTCGGCCCGCGCGCGCAGGCCCTCGACGTTGTCGAGGAGCCAGGCGATCTTGGGGCCGGCGAAGTAGGCGGCGAGGGGCAGGCCGGTCTCGGCGCGCCAGCGGTCCTGGCCGGCGTCGCCGCCGAGCTGCTTGCAGAGGACGTCGGTGCGGGTGTCCTGCCAGACGATGGCGTTGTGGACCGGCTCGCCGGTGCGCTTGTCCCACAGCATGGTCGTCTCGCGCTGGTTGGTGATGCCGATGGCGAGGATGTCCTCGCGGCCGGCGCCGGCCTTGACCATGGCCCCGGCGACCACTTCCTGGACGTTGCGCCAGATCTCGGCGGCGTCGTGCTCGACCCAGCCCGGCTTCGGGAAGATCTGGGCGTGCTCCTTCTGGTCGACGGCGACGATGCGGCCGTCGCGGTCGAAGATGATGCACCGGCTGGAGGTGGTGCCCTGGTCGATTGCGGCGATGAACGGGCCGCTGTGCGAGTCGGTCATGGTGCGCTCCAAAACATCGTTGTCGAGGCGGGATAAGTCGATTGTGTCGTCATGGCTAGGCGAAGGCAACGTTGTAGAGGAGTCCGGCGAGGACGGCGCCGATGACGGGGCCGACCACGGGCACCCAGGCGTAGCCCCAGTCCGAGCCGCCCTTGTTCTTCAGGGGCAGCAGGGCGTGGACGATGCGCGGGCCGAGGTCGCGGGCGGGGTTGATCGCGTAGCCGGTGGGCCCGCCGAGGGAGAGGCCGATCGAGACGACGACGAGGGCGGTGATGAGCACGCCGAGGGTGCCCAGGCCCTGGCCGGAGCCGTTGAGGCCCTGGGTGAGGATCGCGATGAGGAGGACGAAGGTGCCGATGATCTCGGTCGCGAGGTTCATGGCGGCGTTGCGGACCTCGGGCCCGGTGGAGAAGATGCCGAGGACCGGTCCGGCCTTGCCGGCCTTGGCCTCTTCGAGGGAGACCTCGGCCATGTGGGCCTGGAACTGGCCGTAGTAGGCGACCCAGACGAGGGCCGCGCCGATCATGGCGCCGACCAGCTGGGAGCCGATGTAGATCGGGACCTGGTCCCAGGGGGTGCCGCCGGTGACGGCGAGGCCGATGGTGACCGCGGGGTTCAGGTGGGCGCCCGAGACCCCGGCCGAGACGTAGGCGGCGGTGAGCACCGCGAAGCCCCACCCGAAGGTGATCGCGAGCCAGCCGGCGTTCTGGGCCTTGGACTTCTTGAGGGTGACCGCGGCGCACACGCCGCCGCCGAGCAGGATCAGCAGGGCCGTGCCGACGACCTCGCCGATGATGATGTCTGTGGTGGACACTTGCGACTCCTTTGTCCGTGCCCGAGAGCGGTGCCGGGGCGCCGCCTCGTTGGAAGGGCTTTTGTTCACGTCGGCGAGCCGATCGAACGCTCAAGCCGTTAAGCGTTCGACAATGCCGACCGATGTACGCAAAGTGTTCTCCTATGTTACGGGCTCGTCAATAGGTATGTGATGACCACCACAACTCATTCCTCGAACCATGTGAAACGCCTGCAAGACAGGCATAGCAGGACCACACGCGGCCCGCAGCAAAGTGGAGAAAAAGGGCGTATCCCTAGAAGGGCTTGGCCCCGAGATCGCGCGAGACCGAGCGCGCGGTGTCGCGGACGGCCGCGACCAGCTCGGGACGCAGGTCGCCGTCCCTGCACACCCGCTCGACGGCGCCGGTAATGCCGACCGCGCCCACCGGGAGGCGGTGCCGGTCGAAGATCGGCGCGGCCACCGAGGCCACGCCCTCCCAGGTCTCGTCCAGGTCGGTGGCGTAGCCCTGGGCCCGCGTCCGCTCCAGGACCCGCTCGATCTCGGGCAGGTCGGTGAGCGTGCGGGCGGTGAACGCCTCGCGCTCGGCCTCCACCAGCTCGGCGTGCGCGACCGGGTCGAACGCGGTCAGGACCTTGCCGAGGGCGGTCGAGTGCATCGGCTGCATCGCGCCGACCTCCAGGACCTGGCGGCTGTCGTCGGGGCGGAAGACGTGGTGGACGATGAGGACGCCCTGCTGGTGGACCACCCCAAGGTAGACCGCCTCGCCGCCCGAGCGGGCCAGGTCGTCGGTCCACACCAGCGCGCGGGCGCGCAGCTCGTGCACGTCGAGGTAGGTCGTGCCCAGGCGCAGCAGCTCGGCGCCCAGCTGGTAGCGGCCCGAGCCGGGGTCCTGCTCCACGAATCCCTCGTGCTGGAGCGTGCGCAGTATGCCGTGCGCGGTGGCCTTGGCCAGGCCCAGCGACGAGGCGATGTCCGACAGGCCGAGGCGCCGCTCACCGCCCGCGAGCAGCCGCAGCATGGCCGCCGCGCGCTCCAGCGACTGGATGTTCTTGGCCATCCGCCCGCCTCCGTTCCGGTCCCGTCACGATCGCGGCTTCGGAATCGCCGCGTTCGACAATGCTAAACACTATCGGCCCTTGCCGACCAGATCGGGTCCGACACCACACCCGACCGGACGATGGGAATGCGAACGGCGGCGGGCCCGAGGGCCCGCCGCCGTCAGTGGAGAGTCGCTAGTACCCGTAGCGGCTCTTCAAGTGGCGCCACCAGTCGCGGAGCATCCACTGGTCGAAGGTGGTGATCGTGGTGGAGGAGCCGGCCTTCATGATGAAGCAGCACTGGCCCGTCGGCGTCCAGTCGTAGAAGTCGTCCAGGCCGAAGGTGTGGCCGAGCTCGTGCAGGTAGATGTGGATCTGCGCCGAGTTCAGGCTATTGACGAAGTACTCCTGACCCATGCGCTGGCCCCAGTCGCCGCCCGCGCCGCCGCCCATGCCCTGGGTGAGCCACAGACTCTGGTCGTAGTGCCGCGCCGCGCCGCCGGGGCACTGGGAGTAGTTGCCGTCCTGGTGGAAGAAGCGCCCGCACTGCTCCGAGCACTGCGGGGCGTTCTCGCGGATGTTCCCGATGTAGACGTCGACCGAGCTGTCGCTCCACTGGAGGAGGTCGCGGCTGTAGGCGGCCCAGCCGACCACGTTCACCTCGATCTCGTCGAACGGCCACTCGTTCCAGCCGGCCATCTGGTCGAACCAGCGGTTGTACTGGTCCTGGAGCTTCGCCGCGATCTGGTCGCGGGTCTGGGCGGTCACCGGGTTCTGCGAGTCCCAGCGGACGCAGTAGTTGATGGTGCCGCCGGTGGCCATGACCTGGTCCCAGCCGAAGTTGCGGAAGTTGAGGTTGTAGGTGTCCTCGACGTGCGCCCACACCTCGTTCAGCGGCTGCACCAGGTTCGCGGGCGGGTTCCAGTCCTCCTGGCCGGGGTTGCCGGTCGGCGTGGCCGTCGGCGTCGGCGAGGAGGTCGGCTGCGTCGGCGTCGGGGTCACCTGGCCGGTGCAGCGGGTCCCGTTGAGCGAGAAGGCGGCCGGAACGGCGTTGGTGCTGCCGGTCGTGGTGCCGGAGAAGCCGAAGCTCACCGTGGTGCCGGTGGTCAGGCGCCGGTTGTACTCGACGCCGACGGCCGTGACGTGCGCCCCGGACTGGGTCGCGGTGGTGTTCCACGCGTTCGTGACCTTCTGGCCGTTGGCGTAGTCCCATTCGAGGCGCCAGGGGTCGACCGCGGCGGCGCCGAGGTTGGTGACCTCCACATTGGCGTTGAAGCCGCCCGGCCACTGGGCCGTGAGCTGGTATTCCACATCACACCCGGCGGTCTGCGCCGAGGCGGGGTTCATCGCGAAGGAGGCGAGGCTGGCGGCGGTGATGACGGATGCCATGCCCGCCAAGACCATGATCAGTCTTCGCCTGCGGTTGGTGGGGAGTGCCGGTCCCATATTCAGTTCCCGTCTGTCTGACGCGGCCGGGCCCGTCCCGGCTCAGCAATCTCAGGGTAGAGCGGTAACACGGACGACACAATGACCAGAGAGTAGTAAATCGATAACTATCGATACCACGGTCGATGGCGTAGATTCGGCGGCGACACTGCTGCGACCCCAGGGGGTTCCCGTTGAGCAAGACGCCCGTGAGTTTCGAGGTGCACGACGCCCGCTTCGACGTCGGCGGCGACGACCACCTCGAACGCCTGTTCTCCGGCGGCCGCTGGACCGAGGGCCCGGTGTACGTCCCGCACGGGAAGTACCTGCTGTTCAGCGACATCCCGAACGACCGCATCCTGCGCTGGGACGAGACCGACGGCTCGGTCAGCGTCTTCCGCTCCCCCGCCGGGTACACGAACGGCCACACCCTCGACCGGCAGGGCCGCCTCGTCTCCTGCGAGCACGGCGCGCGGCGCGTGACCCGGACCGAGCTCGACGGGTCGGTCACCGTCCTCGCCGACCGGTGGGAGGGCAAGCGGTTCAACAGCCCCAACGACGTCGTGGTCGACTCGACCGGCGCGGTCTGGTTCACCGACCCGCCCTACGGGATCACCAGCGACTACGAAGGGCACCGGGCGGAGCCGGAGATCGACGGCTGCCACGTGTACCGGATCGACCCGAGTTCGGGTGAGGTGGCGCGGGTCGCCGACGACTTCCAGCGGCCCAACGGCCTCGCGTTCTCCCCCGACGAGCGGACCCTCTACATCGCCGACACCGCGGGCGGGCACCTCCGGAGCTTCGCGGTCGAGGACGGGCGGCTCTCGGGCGGCGGCGTGTTCGCCGAGTCCCCCGGCGGCAACTTCGACGGGCTGCGCGTGGACATTGAAGGCCGCGTCTGGGCCGCCGCCGCGGACGTGTACTGCTTCGACCCGGACGGGACCCATCTCGCGACGCTGCCGATCCCCCAGCCCGCGGTCTCCAACCTGGTCTTCGGCGGCCCCAAGCGCAACCGCCTGTTCGTCACCGCCACCGACTCGGTGTACTCGATCCTCTTGAACACCAACGGGGTCTGGAAGCTCTAGAGATCGGAGAAGCCGAAGCGCTTCGCGAACTCGGACAGGTGGTCCTCGGCCGCGACGAACGTGCCGAGGAAGTCCTCGTCGACCCCGAAGGCGCCCACCAGGTCCGGGACGTCGGGGACCAGCAGGTCGCAGGCGTGGGCGGCCGCCGCGTCGACCGCGCGCAGGTCGGCGGCGGTGAGCAGGCGGCAGCGCACCAGGCTCGCGGCCCGGCGGCGGACCCAG
>NZ_QFRW01000234.1 GCF_003265355.1 Glycomyces dulcitolivorans
GCCGGTCGTCGCCGAGGGCGCACGGGACGAGCAGGGGCACGGCGTGCTCGCCGTGGCGGTCGAGCCAGTCGGCGGCGTGGACGCGCGCCGATTTGAGGCGCGCGAACCAGTCGGCGGCGAGCGCGGCGGCCTCGGCGCTGCGGATCGGGACGAGCGCGTACGCGTACTTGGGGGCCTCGCGGAGCTTGGCGAGGACCGCGTCGGCTTCGGCGGCGCCGCCGCGGGCGAGGCGGCCGCGGAGGCGGTCGGCGAAGCCGAGCCCGACCTCGCTGTCGGAGGTCCAGAACTCGGCGTCGTCCCATTCGGCGAAGGACGGCTCGATCGCCAGGGCCGCCTCGTGTTCGCCTGGGCCCCACCAGAGCGAGGTGCCTTCGGGGGCGGTGAGGCCGGGGACGGGATCGGGGGCGGGCCGGCGGCGGCGCTCGGCCCACGGGGGCGAGACGAGGGCGGCGGGGAGCCGGTCGGGGGTCGCGACCTCGGGGGCGGACTCGGCGAGGAGCGCCTCGACGGCGGCCCTGGCGGCGTCATCGAGTCCTTTGAGGACATCGTCGATGGGGACGGCGTCCTGGCGGAGAGCCCCGGCGAGGCGGTAGCGCTCGACCGGCTCGACGTCGGCGAGCTGGGCGACGACGGCGCGGGCGAAGCGGTGCGGGAACCGGGCGGCGGCGGGCTTGACCGCGGCCAGCGCGCCCAGTTCGCCGGAACGGGTCACGAGGAACTGCGCGGCCTCGTCGCTGGGGAGCAGCGCGATGGCATTGAACAAGAGGGTGCGCTGGGCGAGTTCGAGGCTGCGCGTGTCGAGGCTCTTGGCGAGGACGGGGAGGGCGGCGGCGCCGAGGTTGCGCACGAGCTCGGCGACGAGCGAGTCCCGGACGTGGTGCGGGGCCAGGCGGGTGAGCCCGAACTCCCTCAAGTGGTCCTCGGTGCGGAGGGCCTGCCAGACGGCCTGCTCGGGGGCGGCGGCCCCGGCATAGGCGCGGTACTGGCCGCGCGCCGCGCACGCCTCGGCGACCCAGTCGTGCTCGTCGGGCAGCAGCATCGCGGCGGCGACCCGCTTGTAGACGGTGTCGCGGTGGACCGCAACGGTCTCCACGACGCGCCGGTACTCGTCTTCGGTCGCGTCGGCGAGGAGTCCGCGGACGAGCGGGAGGGCGCCCGCGTGGTCGGACCAGACGATCATCCACTTGAGCGTGGAGAACTCGCCGACGGCGGCGGTGGGGATGTCGCCCATGCCCCAGGTTCCCGGTGTGCCCCAGCTGATGTCGACGGCGAGGTCTTCGACGGCCGCGGCGACGGCGAACGGGAGCCCGAAGTCGGCGACGAGGGCGGCGAACAGCTCGCGGTTGACGGCGGCGTGGTCGCCGCCGCCCTGGAACAGGGAGCCGCGGTAGCCCTCGGTGAAGCGCAGCAGGGTGAGAACGACGGCGGCGCCGAGCGGGCTCGCCTCGCCCTTCAGGTGCGCGATGCCGACCCGGCCGAGGTCCGGTTCGCAGTCGGGGTGTTCGAGGGCCGCGACGAGGTCCGCGCGCCGGGAGGCGACGACCTGGGCCACCTTCTGGGACGCCTCGGGGTCCGACTCGACCCGAATGCCCGTTGCGTGCCCGCGCCGCGGCAGGACCAGGTCCGACCACTCGGCAGGAAGGATCAACTGATCTTCTTGCGCTGCAACGGGTTCGGTCATTTCAGTCCTTCGCGGGGGCGGTCGGTTCCCCAAGATCATAGAGACAGGGTGCGACACGCCTCCCCGCTCCGGTCATCGAACAGTGTGGCGGTCCAGGAGGGCGAGGAGTTCGGAGACGAGCAGCGGGTCGAGGTCGCGCGGGGCGGGGCCGTCGGCGGTCTCGGTGGTGGAGAACCGGACCGCGTTCAGCGTCTGGTGCGGTTCGGCGGCGGGATCGGCGACGTCGATGCCCGGCCGGAGGTCGAGCAGGAGGAAGCCGAAGTCGGGGATCTCCCGGCACATGCCGAAGGGCGGCAAGGAGCCGCTGCTGAAGGCGTAGGTGTACCGCCAGAAGGTGCGGCCCTTCGCGAGGCCGATCAGCGGTCCGGTGTGGACGGTGCGGCCTTCGAAGCGGGCGATGCCGCCGGTTCTGGCCTCCTCGGCGGTGAGGGCGAACGCGGCGCGGGCGAGCTGGTCGAACGGCTGCACCACTTCGTAGTCGGCGAAGACCTCCGCCCACGCCTCGGTCTCCTTGCCGAGGTGGAGCGGGTGCGGCAGGCGCACCGCGGACCGCTCGGGCAGGCGCAGGGCGTCGTCGCGGACGTCGGCGAGGCTGCCGTCCTCGGCGACCCGGAACGAGGTCCACGCCTTGCCGGTCGTGTACTGCCAGACCAGGCGGCGTGCGAGGTGGCGCATGAGGGCGTGCCCGGCGATGAACCGTTCGAAGTCGGGCCGGGACCAGACCCGGCCGGACGTCATGGCCTTCTCCAGGCGCTTGACCTGGTCGGTGCCGACGGATTTGAGGCTGCGCTTGAGCTTGTCGAAGCGGGCGGCCGCCTCGGCGGCGGCCTCGGGGTCGTCGGTCCGGGCGGGCTTGGGGAGGCTCCGGCGCACCGTGCCCTTGGCATCGATGACGTTGGGCCGCAACTGCTCGTCGAAGCCCACGGTGAATTGCCTGGGCCCGTAGTCGAGTTCCATGCGGCCGTCAGAGTCGAGTTCGAAGTCCGGCACCAGCCGGTCGAGGAGCCGGTCCTGATCGAGGCCGAGGCGTGCCGCGATCCGGTCCACTTCGGCCAGCGCGGCCTTCATGAGGCCCTTGAAGGTCGCCTGCTTCGAGACGCGGTGGACGGCGCCGAGGGCCTCCTCGGTGCCGATGGCGCCGAGGAGTTCGAGGCCGCGAACGGCCCGCTTGTGGAGGCTCTGGCCGGGCCATTCGTGGATGAGCGCTTCGAGGCGGAGGACGGTGGTGTCGTCGGCGAAGCGGCCGAGCTGCGCGAGCGCCCACGGGTTGGCGCGGTCGGCAGCAAGGTCCCAGGTCGAGAAGACGGCCCAGGAGAACTCGCGGAGGCTTGCGGCGTCGCAGTGCGCGATGGCGGCGTCGACTGCGGGGTGCGGGCTTCTCGGGGTGTCGAGGGCCAGCGCGGCGAGCAGGTGCTCGGCGGCGGACTGCGGGAGGCGGGCCTTGCGGCCCTTGGTGAGGATCGGGAGCGCGGTGACCATGCCGGCCCAAGGCGGGGCGGCCTTGCGGCGGCCCTGCGGCGGGTTCGCCAGCGCGGCAGGGACGTCGGCGGTCTCGGGCGGGTGGCCGCGCCATGAGAGGAGGGCGTCGACGCGGTTGCGGTCGGCGGGGCCGAGGGCGTCGCGGGCGGGGCCGTCGAGCAGCGGCTTGGACCGGATGAGGCCGATGAACCGGGCGCGCTGGGCGTCGTCGGCGTCCTCGACGAGGGCGGCGATCCCGCGGAGGGTGCGGACGGGGAAGCGGTCGGCGACCTCCTGGAGGCGGTTCCAGGTGCGGCGCTCGACGATGTTGTCGAGGAAGAACCGCACGGCCTCGTCGCGGGGCAGGGTCGCGAGCGTGTCGAGCAGGGTCTCGCGCCAGCTGTCGTGGAGCCCGGCGAGGGTCACGGCCTGGACGAGGAGCGGCGTGCAGTCGAGCCCGGCGGCTTCGAGGAGGGAATTGACCGTCATCGGGTTGGCGGTGTTGTTCGGCAGGGCGGCGATCCCGGCCTTCGCGAGCCGGTCGGTCGAGTCGGCGGTCCGCAGGAGCCACTGGTCGCTCTCGTGGCTTTCGAGCAGCCCGGCGGCCCGGTCGGTGCAGGCCTCGTCGAGCCAGTCGGTGCGCCCGGGCATGAGGAACGCGCGGACGGCGCGCTGGACCGGGTTGCGGCCCTGGACTTCGAGGATCGCCTCGATCCTCAGGTACTCAGGTTCGGGCATCGCGGAGAGGTGGGTGCGGAGGCGGAGCAGTTCCCCGCCGAGACTGCGCCAGGGCGTGCGGCCCGGGCCGTCCGGGACCGCTTCGACCGGGACCGGGTCCGGGTTGTCGATGAAGGAGCCGCGCGGTACCGGGTGGACGGTCTTGACGGTGAAGTACTCCATGACGGCACGCACGGCGAACTCGATGCCGTGCTCGCCGAGCCAGGCGTCGTACTGGCAGTAGCCGGAGTCGCGCCAGAAGCCGGTGCCGACCGCATCGTCGACGAGGAACGCGGTCGCGGCGCCGAGCGGGTCCGGTTCGCCGTCGAGATAGGACAGCAGTGCGGCGGCGATCCGCGGGTCGGTCTCGGCGTGGGTCGCGGCCGTCAGCAGGTGGTCCCGGCGCTGCTCGATACCGGTGTAGCGCCACCATTCGGTGTCGTCGGGGCGCGGCTCGAAGGCGCGGGCGGAGCGCCCGCCGCGCCGGGGTGCGGCGGCGGCGAGCTGCTCCGGGGTGAGGGCGAAGGCGTCCTCGTCGGGGAGGTCCACGGTCACTCCTTCGCGGTGATACGGGTGAGGGCGGCGAGGACCTCGGAGGCGGTGACCGCGTCGATGTCCTTGGGGTGGTTGCCGTCTCCGGCGCGGCCGGCCCGGGTCCACCAGTAGTCCTCGGTGGCGGAGATGCGGACGCCGTCGAGGGTCTGGATGGGGTTCTCGCCGACCATGCCGACCCAGATGCCCGGGTCGAGCGACACGGTGATGTACCCGCCCGCGGGCAGCGGGAAGTAGATGCCCGGTTCGACGCCGCCGTCCTCGGGCGAGGAGCGGTGCCAGCCGCGGGAGGTGAGTCCCAGGAGCTTCCCGACCTCGACCTTCGCGCCTTCGAAGCGCTCCAGGCGGCCGGTCGCCAGCTCTTCGGGGGTGAAGGCGAGGACGGGGCGCGAGAGCTGCTCGAAGGGCTGGAGGATCTCGTAGTCGGCGAACAGCTCGGCCCAGTCGGCGGCCTTGTCACCCATGCGGATCGGGTGGTCGAGGCGAATGACGGCGTTGTCCGGAAGGTCGTAGGCGTCGTCGCTGGAGTCGGTGTAGGTGCGGTCCTCGGCGACGCGGAAGCCCGTCGAGACGCCGTCCGATTCGGCGGACCAGACCAGGCGGCGCGAGAGGTGCCAGGTGAGCGGGTGGCGCACGTAGTAGCGCTCGAACTCGTCCTTGGTCCAGGTGCGGCCGTTGACCATCGCGGCCTCCAGGCGCTGGACCTGGTCGGCGGCGACGGTGCGCAGCTCCTTCTTCAGGGCCGCGAACCGCTTGTAGGCGGCGTCGGCGGTCTCGGCGTCGTCCTTCGCGCCGGGCTTGGGGAGGCTCTTGCGGGGCTTCCCGGTCTCGTCCTTGACGAACGGCTTGAGCTGCTCGTCGAACACGACGGTGAACGAGCGCGGCCCGTAGTCGAGGACGAGCGCGCCCTCCTCGCCGAGGCCGAAGTCCGGGAGGAGCCGGTCGGCGAGCTGCTCGCGGGTCAGGCCGAGACTCTCGGCGATGGCGGCGATCTGGACGCGCGCCTCCTCCTTGAGCGCCTTGAACTTCACCTTGTCGGCGATGCCCTGGATGGCGCGCAGCGCCTCCTCGGAGCCGATCGCGCCGAGCACGCCCAGGCCGTTCACGGCCCGCTTGTGCTGGGACTGGCCGGGCCATTCGCGCACGAGCGGGGCGAGCAGGCGCACGGTGTCGTCGTCGGCGAAGTGGGAGAGCTGCGTGAGCGCCCAGCCGTCCTTCGAAGGCGAACCCATCGAGAGCCACAGCTGGAACAGGCCGCGGCCGAAGCGGGTGAGCGAGTCGCGGTCGAGCGCCTCGGCGACGACGTCGAGCCCGGCGTACGGGTACTCGGGCGTGGCGAGGGCGATCACGGTGATGAGGTGGCGCACCGAGTCCGCAGGCAGCGCATGGGCCTTGGAGGCGGTCAGGACCTCGGGGAGCATGATCGGGTTGGCCCAGTTGCCGGGCTTGGGGAGCTTGACGCCGCGCGGCTCCAGCGGGTCGCCCGCGAGGAGTTCGCGGACGGCTTCGGCCGCTTCGGGTCCGTACGGCTCGGCGGACTTGACGACGGCCTCGGCGCCCTCGCGGAGCGCGATGTGCCACAAGGCCCCTTCGGCATTGCTCCGGAGCTTCTTGTCCGCGCCGAGGGAGTCGGGGACGAGCAGGGCCGCGCCTTCAGCGCCGTGGCGCTCGAACCAGGCGACGGCGCTGGCGCGGGCGCCCTTGAGGCGGGCGTACCAGTCGGCGGCGAGGCGGGCGGCCTCGGTGCTCAGGAGCGGGACCAGGGCCTCGTGGTAGTTCGGGTTGGCTCGCAGGGCGGTGACGATCTGGTCGGCGGCGAGGGGTCCGAAGCGGCCGACGATGACCTTGAGGTCCCCGTGCGTGTAGGGGCTGAACTTGCCGTCCCACTTTTCCAGCGCGCGCAGGGCGAACGAGGCGGGCCCGTAGGTGACGACCATCGTGAAGTTGTCGCGGCCGCGGCCCTCCTTCTTCGGGCTGAGCGTCTTCTCCCAGTCGGCGTCGGAGTAGTTCGAGAAGTAGTCGTGCTTCGGCTTCGACCACGCCTCGGCCTCGCCCTCGGCCCAGACCGTGCGCGGCTTCGCGTCCGCGACGAGGTCGAGGGTCTTCGGCTTGCGCTTGGCGCCCTTTTCTAGCCACGGCGGAGCGGTCAGGAGCGCCGGCAGCTGCGCGGCGTCGGCGACCGGGGTCAGGGAGGGCGCCAGGAGCGCCTCGATCGCCTCGCGGTCCTCATCGGACAGTGCGGCCCGGTGCTCGGCGGGGATGTCCGCGGCGAGGGCGGCCAGGCGGGGCCGCAGTTCGGCGGCGATGGTCGCGGACTCGGCGGCGATCGTGCGCAGGAGGCGGCGCGGGTAGCGCTTGGCGGCCTCGGAGGCGGCCTGGTAGACGTGCTCTTCGCCGAGGCGCGAGACCAGGTGGGCCGCGGCCTCGTCGGTCGGCAGGATCGCGATCGCGTCGAGGAGGATGTGGCGGATGTCGGTCCCGATCTGCTGGCGCAGGGTCGCGGTGAACAGCGGCAGGGCCGCGCCGCCTATGTTCCGCATGACCGTGCCGAGCAGGTCGCGCGAGACGTGCCAGGGCTCCAGGCTCTTGACGCCGGCGAGGGCGAGGAGGTCGGGCCGGTCGAGGGTGAGCCACAGGATCACGTCGGCGCTGGTGTTGCCCAGGCCCGGGTACTCGCGGCAGGCCTCCTCGGCCCAGGCGGCCTCGTCGGGGAAGAGGACCATGGCGATGAACCGCTCGGCCGCCGAGTTCCGGTGCTCCTCGACCGCGGCGACGGCGGCCGCGTAGTCGGCCTCGGAGGCGTGGGCGAGGAGGCCGCGGAGCACGCCGATGCCGCGGTCGAGCTCCCAGCGGAGCGTGTGCATCTCCGCCACCGTGAGCGGCCGCAGGATGCAGTCGCGCATGGTGCCCTTGTACTGGCGCCAGCTGTACAGGCTCAGGCGCACGACCGCGGCGGCGGCCGCGAACGCGAGGCCGTGCTCGGCGACCCAGGCGTCGATCTCAGGGCGCAGCGTGGAGTCCTGGCCGTTGCGCACCCGCGTGTGCATGACCGCCGAGACGATGCCCGCGCCCTCGGCGTCGGGCTCACCGTCGAGGTGGCGCAGCGCCGCCGGGGCGTACTGGGCGTGGGCGGGCTGGGCAAGCGCGTACCGGAGATCGTCCTCGTTCCAGCGCAGGGATTCCGCGACCTTCGCGGGCCCCTCGGGGTCGAGCTCGACCGGCTCGCGGGGGTCGGCGCGGCGCGGGACCGACTCGGGCTCCCAGTAGGTGGGGAGCTGGATGCGGTCCTCTTGGGAGGCGTCGTATTCGGTCATCGGTGGTCCTTCAAGGGATCAGGCGCGGACGAGGCGGGCGAGGGAGCCGAGCGCCTCGGCGGCGGCGACGGTGTCGATGTCGGCGGTCGGCGGGACGGGGTCGGCGCCGAAGGACTCCAGGTCGCAGAACTGCACGGAGGCGACGGTCTGCTGCGGGTACTCGGCGGCGTAGCCGATCGGGATGCCGGGCTCCACGGTGAGGACCAGGAAGCAGCGGCTCGCGAGGGCGTAGGTGAAGCCGGGGACGAGCCCGCCGTCGCCGGGGTAGGCGCGGCGCCAGCCGCGCTTGGCGAGGCCGAGGACGCGGCCGGTCTCGACCGTGGCGCCCTCGAAGCGGGGCAGGCGGCCGGTCGCCAGCTCCTCGGCGGTGAAGTCCATGACGGGCCGGGCGAGCTGGTCGAACGGCTGGAGGATCTCGTAGTCGGCGAGGGTCTCGGCCCAGGTGCCGACGTCCTCGCCGAGGAGCGCCGGGTGGGCGAGGCGGACCGATGCCGTTGCGGGGAGGTCGAACGCGTCGTCGGCGGCGTCGCCGAACGTGCCGTCCTCGGCGATGCGGAACGCCGTCGATACTCCATCATGGACGGAGAGCCAGACGAGGCGGCGGGCGAGCAGGCCGGTGAGGGCGTGCTCGACGTGGAACCGCTGGAACTCGCCGGCGGTCCAGGTGCGGCCGGCGACCATGGCGGTCTCCAGGCGGGAGACCTGCTCGGCCGCAACGGTCTTGAGCTCCTTGCGGAGGGCCTGGAAGCGCTGGTAGGCGTCGTCGGCGACGAGCGCGTCGTCCTTGACGCCGGGTTTCGGCAGGGCCTTGCGGGCCTTGCCGGCGTCGTCGATCACGAAGGGCCGCAACTGCTCGTCGAAGGCGACGGTGAACTTCCGCGGGCCGTATTCGAGGACGCGCGCGTCCGCGTCGGCGAGGCCGAAGTCGGGCACGAGGCGGTCGGCGAGCTGGTCGCGGGACAGGCCCAGCTCCTCGGCGATCCGCTCGATCTGGACGTCGGCCTCCTCCTTGAGCGCCTTGAAGGTCACCTTGTCGGCGGTGGTCTGGATGGCGCGCAGGGCCTCCTCGGTGCCGATCGCGCCGAGCACGCCGAGACCGGTGACGGCCCGCTTGTGCTGGCCGTCGCCGGGCCACCGGCGCAGCTGCGGCGCGAGCATCCACACCGTCTCGTCCTCGGCGAAGTGCGCGAGCTGCGTGAGCGCCCACTGGTCCTTCGGCGGCGCGCCGACGGCGAGCCACTGCTCGAAGACGGCGCGGCTGAAGCGCGAGAGGGAGGCGCGGTCGCAGGTCGCGGCGACGACGTCGAGCCCGGGGTACGGGTAGTCGGGGGTGGCTAGCGCGAGGACGGTGAGGAGGTGGCGCACCGAGTCCTCCGGCAGCGCCCGGTCGCCGTCCTTGAGGAGGACCTGCGGGAACATCACGGGCGCGGCCCACGGGCCGGGCTTGGGGATCTTCACGCCGCGGGGTTCGAGCGGGTCGCCCTCGAAGAGCGCCCCGATCGCGGTGACCGCTTCGGGCCCATAGGGTTCGGCGGCGGCGGCGACGGCCGCGTCGCCGTGGACGGACGCGAGGTGGAACAGCGCGATCTCGGCCGCCTCGCGGCGCTTCTTGTCCGCACCGAGGGCGTCGGGGACGAGCGCGGTCGCGGCGGCGAGGCCGTGGCGCTCGAACCATTCGACGGTCGCGGCGCGCTCGGCCTTGCGGCGGGCGAGCCGGCCGGCGACGAACCTGGCGGTCTCGACGCTGAACATGGGGAGCAGGTAGCTCTCGAAGCCCCAGTACTCGGCCACCTTGAGAGCCGCCTCGAACGCCTTGGCGCCGTAGCGGTGGAGGATCGGGTACACCTCACCGGGGTACACCCGGCCCGGGCCCGTGTCGCCCGCATGCGCGGTCCACTCAGGGAGCAGGCCGTCGGCGAGGTCGGCGGGCGCGGAGGCGACGATGACCGACAGCTCGTAGTCGTACGTGCCCGGGGTCCTGTGGCGCGCATAGGCTTTCCACCGCTCCAACTGCGCGGGGTCGCCGTCGTAGCGGGCCCCGATGCCCTCCCAGATCGAGGCCTCGGCCTCGCTCCGGACCAGGCGCGGCTCCCCTACGGGCACGAGTTCGAGCACCAGCGGCTTCGGCTTGCGGCGCTTGGAGGCCCACGGCGGGGCGGTCAGCAGCGCGGGCAGGTCGGCGGGGTCGGCGTCGGGGACGGGACGCTGGGCGGCGGTGAGCGCCTCGATCGCGGCGCGCACCTCGGGGTCGGCCCGGTCGAGCGGCCCGGCCTCGGCGGCGACAGC
>NZ_QFRW01000235.1 GCF_003265355.1 Glycomyces dulcitolivorans
GTCCAGGCCCCGCGGGCCCCGGCCCCAGCGCGCCGAGGCCGCCGAACCGTCGGCGTCCGCCGCGAAGGCCGGCGCGGCGACCGCACCGGTCGCACCCACCACCAGGCCCGCCGCCACGCCGCCCTTGAACAGGCCGCGGCGCGACACGGCCTTGGCGATCACGTCGCCCAGGTACTCGTTGTCGGAGGTGTTCGGAACCGGGTGGCTACAGGCGTCGCCGCAGCGGTACATGCAGGTGATCGCCGAGCGCGAGCCGTGCACGGACGGGAACAGCTGCAAGCGGCGGCGCTCCGGGTTCTGGGGTTGCATTCGCTTCTCCATGGCAGTCCGATGGGGAACGCGCGCGGGGGTCTCGTCGCGTTCGGTTGTCTCTCGCCCCGGACGCTATGCGGCAGGGGTGGGCGGTTCCACCAACGTCGAGTGAACTCCAGGAGAACGCCCTCGCCACGGTAGTGCGGATTCGACCGAGGCGAGGGCGAAACGGGTCAGCCCACCCGCGCGGGCGTCTCCTTCAGGCCCAGCCGCTCGGTCGGCACCTTCGACGTCTCCCGCGCCGTCGCCACCGCGATGGCGTTGACCAGGCACATGACCGCCGTGAACACGGCCACCCGCACCCACGCGCCCTTGTCCGCGCCCTCCAGCGCGACCGCGATCGTCGGCAGGAACCCGCTGATCGCGAACCCGATCTGCGTCCCGATCGCCATGCCCGACAAGCGCACCCGCGCGGTGAACATCTCCCCGTAGAACGACGGCCACGTCGCGTTCGCCGCCTGGTACACCAGACCGAACAGCAGGACCCCAAGCCCGAAGATCAGCGGCCAGTTCCCCGTCGAGATCGCCCACAGGTACGGGAAGATCAGGATCCCGCACCCGATCGACCCGGTCAGGAACACCGGCTTGCGACCGAACCGGTCGGCCGCGTTGCCCCACAGCGGGATCAGCGCCACCGCCAGGATGTTCGCCGCGACCCCGACCCACAGCATCGGCGTCCGCTCCAGCCCCACCGTGTTCACCGCGTACGTCAGCGCGTAGACGGTGAAGATCGTCGAGACCGACGCGATGAGCGCCGCGCACACCACGCGCAGCACGTCCGCCCAGTGGTCGCGCAGCAGCACCGCCAGCGGCAGCTTCACGACCTCGCCGGACTTCGCCGCGTCCTCGAACACCGGCGTCTCCTCCAGCTTCCGGCGGATGACGTACCCGACCACGACCATGACCACGCTGGCCCAGAACGGGACGCGCCAGCCCCACGACAGCAGCGCCTCCTCCGGCAGGGCCGCCACCGGCAGGAACGCCGCGGTCGCGATGAGCTGCCCGGCCTGCGTGCCGCTCAGCGTCCAGCTGGTGAAGAACGCCCGGCGGTGCGCGGGCGCGTGCTCCAGGCTCATCGAGTTCGCGCTGGCCTGCTCGCCCGCGGCCGACAGGCCCTGGAGGAGCCGCAGCGCGACGAGGAGGACCGGCGCGGCGACGCCGATGGACTCGTAGCTCGGCAGGCACCCGACGAGGAACGTCGAGGCGCCCATGAGCAGGAGGGTGAAGACGAGGACCTTCTTGCGGCCGAAGCGGTCGCCGACGTGTCCGAGGATGACCGCGCCGATCGGGCGGGCGGCGTAGCCGACGCCGAAGGTGGCGAGGGCGAGCAGGGTCCCGGTCGCGGGGTGCGAGGCGGGGAAGAAGACCTGGCCGAACACGAGGGCGGCGGCGGTCCCGTAGATGAAGAAGTCGTAGTACTCCAGGGCGGAGCCGATCCAGGCGGCGACGGCGGTCTTCCTGGGGGCGCCCCGGTGCTGCGGGGCTTGAGGGGCGGGGTGGTCGGACACGGTGTTCTCCTCCGGCTGTGCGCCATTGCATGGGCGGCGGGGTGCAGTCATCCCATCGGCACGACGATGAACGTACTGGATAGTTATGTACTGCTTGGTTAATATCCGATCATTCGCGAGCGCGGCGGCGCTGTCAAGGGGGCGAAGCGGACGAGTACGCGCTGGTCGGCGGGCAGCATGCATTGCGGCCCTTCGATGTTGCGGGAGTGGCCGGTGTGGTCAGCGCTTGGAGAGGTAGTCGACGACCATGTCGCCGAGCATCGTCCGGTAGTGCTCGCGGCGGCCCGGGTCGAGCATGTCGCGGCCGAAGATGGTGCTCCAGGTGTGCCGGTTGGCGATCCGGAAGACGCAGTAGGAGCTGATGAGCATGTGGACGTCGAGGGCGTCGACGTCCTCGCGGAGCACGCCGGCGGCCCAGCCGCGCTCCAGGATGCGCCCGATGAGCTCGGGGACCGGCGCCGCCAGGCTCGGGAGCATCTCGGACTGGGCGAGGTGCCTGGCGCCGTGGATGTTCTCGATGCTGACCAGGCGGATGAAGTCCGGGTGCGACTCGTGGTGGTCGAAGGTCAGCTCGGCGAGCTCGCGGAGCGCGGCGAGCGGGTCGAGGTGCTCGACGTCGACCTGCCGCTCCAGGGACCGGATGACCGAGTAGGCCTGCTCCAGGACCGCCAGGTAGAGCCCCTGCTTGCTCTCGAAGTAGTAGTAGATCATCCGCTTGGTGGTGCGGGTCTTGGCCGCGATCTCGTCGACCCG
This sequence comes from Glycomyces dulcitolivorans, assembly GCF_003265355.1. Classification (GTDB taxonomy): domain Bacteria; phylum Actinomycetota; class Actinomycetes; order Mycobacteriales; family Micromonosporaceae; genus Glycomyces; species Glycomyces dulcitolivorans. Next base: position 2,574 of record NZ_QFRW01000235.1, read on the forward strand.
CGCGCCCGCGTAGCCGTTGGCGGCGAACTCGTTGGTGGCCACGTCGAGGATCTCGGCCCGGGTGCGCTGGGGGTCGCGGACGCGGTCGGCGCTCGGGGCCGGCGCGGTGCCGGGCGGCTGGGTGCTCAAGCGGACCCCCATGTCGACGGGTGGCGGACTCGCAACTCTAACCCGCCAAGCCGCGGGTCGGCGCGGTGCCTTGGGCCGCACGCCGATGCGAGGGGGCCTTTCCAAACGCGCACAAGGTTGCTAAGTTGAAGTAACCAGTTAGTACATTGTTGCCGCACTGCGAGGAGGCCCCCGTGCCCACTGACTTCGGCGCTCCCGGCGCGCACCTCATCGGCCTCATCGGCGCCGGGATCGGGCCCTCCCTCAGTCCCGCGCTCCACGAGCGCGAGGCCGACGCGCTGGGCCTGCGCTACCAGTACCGGCGCCTGGACCTCCTCGAAATCGGGGTCGGGGCCGACCGGATCGGGGACCTGCTGGCGGCCGCGCAGCTGACCGGCTACACCGGCCTGAACGTCACCCACCCGGTCAAGCAGGCCGTCATCGCGCACCTCGACGGGCTCTCCGAGGAGGCCGCGGTCCTCGGCGCGGTCAACACCGTCCTGTTCAAGGGCGGCAAGGCGGTCGGCTACAACACCGACGCCTCCGGGTTCGCCCGCAGCGCGATGGGCGGCCTCGCCGGGGCCGCACTCGACCGGGTCGTCCTCCTTGGCGCGGGCGGCGCGGGGGCCGCGGTCGCCCACGCGCTCTTGGGGATCGGCGCCGGGCACGTGCGGGTCCTCGACCTCGACCGGAACCGGGCCGCCCGGCTCGTGGACGCGCTCGGCGCCCACTTCGGACGCGACCGCATCAGCGCCGGCCCCGTCGCCGACCTCGACGCCGCGATCGCCGAGGCCGACGGCCTCGTCCACGCCACGCCCACCGGCATGGCCGAGCATCCCGGCACGGCGGTGCCGTCGGAGTTGCTGCGCCCGGACCTGTGGGTCGCCGAGGTCGTCTACTTCCCGCTGGAGACCGAGCTGCTCGCCGCCGCCCGCGCCGCCGGCTGCCGCGTCCTGGACGGCGGCCGCATGGCCGTCTTCCAGGCCGTGGACTCATTCCGCCTGTTCACCGGCGCCGAACCCGACGCCGACCGGATGCTCCGCCACTTCGACCTGCTCGCCGCCGCGCGCTGAGGAGGAACCCATGCCCCGCTTCGGCATCGCCACCGTCTGCCTCTCCGGTACCCTCGACGACAAGCTCACCGCGGCCGCCGCCGCGGGCTTCGACGGCGTCGAGGTCTTCGAACCCGACCTCGTCGCCGCGGCCGACGGCCCCGAGGAGGTCAGAGCCCGCTGCGCCGACCTGGGCCTGAGCATCGACCTCTACCAGCCGTTCCGCGACTTCGAGGCAGTCCCTCCCGAGCTGCTGCGCGCCAACCTGCACCGCGCCGAACGCAAGTTCGCGGTCATGGAGCGCCTGGGCGCCGACCTCATGCTCGTGTGCTCCACCGTCCATCCGGACTCAGTGGACGACGACGACCTGGCCGCCGAGCACCTGCACCTCCTCTCCGAACGCGCCGCCGCCCACGGCGTGCGCATCGCCTACGAGGCCCTCGCGTGGGGCCGCCACGTCTCGACCTTCGACCGGGCCTGGAGGATCGTGCGCCGCGCCGACCACCCGAACCTCGGCCTGTGCCTGGACAGCTTCCACATCCTCTCTCGGGGGTCCGACATTTCCCCGATCCGCGTCATCCCACCCGAGAAGCTGTTCTTCCTCCAGCTCGCCGACGCCCCGCACCTGGACATGGACGTCCTCCAGTGGAGCCGCCACCACCGGCTCTTCCCCGGCCAGGGCGCCTTCGACCTCGCCCGGTTCCTGCGCACCGTCCTGGAGACCGGATACGCCGGGCCGCTGTCGCTCGAAGTGTTCAACGACGTGTTCCGCCAGTCCGACCCGCGAACGGCCGCCGTCGACGCCAAGCGGTCGCTCCTGAGCCTCCACGAGGCCGTCGACCCCGCCGCCGAGCCGCCGCTTCCATTGCGCGGCTTCGCGTTCACCGAGATCGGCGCCGGGCCCGCGGCCGCGCCCGAGGTCGCCGCGGCCCTGGCCGCGCTCGGCCTCGCCGAGACCGGCCGCCACCGGTCCAAACCGGTCGCCTTGTGGGAGAGCGGGAACGCCCGCGTCCTGGTCAACACCGCCGCCCGCGCGGGGGAGGAGACCGAGGTCGCCGCGATCGCCGTCGAGAGCCCCGACCCGGCCGCCTCCGCGCGCCGCGCCGAGCGGTTCCTCGCCCCCGTCCTGCCCCGCGAGCACCGCGCCGACGAGGCCGACCTCGCCGCCATCGCCGCCCTCGACGGGACCCCGGTGTTCTTCTGCCGCACCGACACTGATACCGGCACTGGCACCGGCTGGCGCGCCGACTTCGACGGCACCGGCGCGGCCCCCGGCACCGGCCTGGCCGTCGACCACGTCGCCCTCACCCAGGGCACCGACGACTTCGACGGCGCCGCCCTGTTCTACCGGGCCGTCTTCGGCCTCCACCCCGAGGTCCCCGCCGAGGTCGCGGCCCCCTTCGGGCTCGTGCGCAACCTCTCGATGACCGACGCCGAACGCCGGGTCCGCATCGCCCTGAGCGTGGCCGCGGTCCGCCGCGGCGACTGGGCCCCCGGCGTCCCCGACCCCCAGCACGTCGCCTTCGCCACCAAGGACATCGGCCAGGTCGCGGCACGACTGCACGACGCCGGACTCCTGCTGCCGATCCCCGACAACTACTACGACGACCTCGACGCCCGCGGCATCGCCCCCGCGCTCCTGGAGCGGCTCCGCACCCACTCGCTCCTGTACGACCGCGACGACCACGGCGAACTCCTGCACTGCTACACGCCCGTGCTCGGCTCCCGCGTCTTCTTCGAAGCGGTCCAGCGCCTCGGCGGCTACACCGGCTACGGCGCCCTCAACTCGCCCGTCCGCATGGCCGCCCACCGCCGCGCCCGCCTGCGCCGAACCGGGCCACGACCGGCGGGCGCAGCAACAGCAGCTGAAGAGGGGTTACCGGCCGGTTCGCAACCTGGTATCTTCACGAACGTTACTCACGTCACTTTCGGAGGTGCCCGTGGTCGCGATGCCGCGCCTGCCCAGCGGATTCACATGGGGCGCCGCCACGTCGGCGTTCCAGATCGAAGGCGCCACCACCGAGGACGGCCGCGGCACGTCCGTGTGGGACACGTTCACCGCGACCCCCGGCAAGATCCGCGACGGCCACACCGCCGACACCGCCTGCGACCACTACCACCGCTACGAAGAGGACGTCGCCCTCCTGGCGCGCCTCGGCGTCGACGCCTACCGCTTCTCCATCGCCTGGACCCGCATCCAGCCCGACGGCACCGGCCCCGCCGAAGAAAGGGGCCTCGCCTTCTACGACCGCCTCGTCGACGCCCTCCTCGCCTCCGGCATCGCCCCCATGCCCACCCTCTTCCACTGGGACCTCCCGCAGGCCCTCGAAGACCGCGGCGGCTGGCTCGACCGCGACACCGCCCACCGCTTCGCCGACTACGCCGCCATCGTGGCCGAGCGCCTCGGCGACCGCGTGCCCCACTGGATCACCCTCAACGAACCCTTCGAGCACATGGCCCTCGGCCACGCGCTCGGCCAGCACGCCCCCGGCCACACCTACCTCCTCGACGCGCTCCCCGTCGCCCACCACCAGCTCCTCGGCCACGGCCTCGCCACCGCCGCGCTCCGCGGCGCCGGGGCCCCGCACGTCATGCTCACCAACTCCTACACGCCCGCGATCCCCTACAGCGGCAGCGCCGCCGACACCGAGGCCGCCCTCGCCTACGACACCCTCCACCGCCGCGTCTTCACCGACCCCGTCCTCCTCGGCGCCTACCCCGACCTCGGCGGCTTCGGCCTCGACGGGCCCCTCCCGTTCATCAAGGACGGCGACCTCGACGCCATCGCCCAGCCCCTCGACGGCCTCGGCGTCAACTACTACAACCCCACCCGCGTCGTCGCCCCCGAACCCGGCACCACCCCGCTCCCGTTCGAACTCGCCGAGTTCGAGCACGTGAACACCACCGACTTCGGCTGGCCCGTCATCCCCTCCGGCCTCACGCAGACCCTCCTCGACCTCACCGCCGACTACGGCGACGCCCTCCCGCCCCTGTGGGTCACCGAGAACGGCTGCTCCTACGACGTCGCCCCCGACGCTGAGGGCCGCATCCGCGACCAGGCCCGCATCGACTACCTCGACGCCCACGTCAGGGCCATGGCCGCCGCCGTCGAGCAGGGCGCCGACGTCCGCGGGTACCTCGTGTGGAGCCTCCTCGACAACTTCGAGTGGGCCGAGGGCTACCACCAGCGCTTCGGCCTCGTTCACGTCGACTTCGACACCCAGGCGCGCACCCCGAAGGACTCCTTCGACCGGTACGCCGAACTGATCAGAGAACAGCGCCCATGACCGCCGCCCCGCCCGCCCCCCACCCCGCCCTCGCCGAGCCCGAGCAGAACGTCGGCCGCGTCTGGATCGGCGGCATCACCACCGCCATGCTCGGCCTCTACATGGCCTTCTTCACCCCGATCCAGGTGCTCCTCCCGCTGCAACTGGCCGACATCGACGAGGACGGCAAGGTCGCCGCCTTCGGCCTCGTCACCGGCGTCGGCGCGCTCGTCGCCGTCGTCGCCAACCCCCTCGCCGGGGCCCTGTCCGACCGCACCACCGGCCGCTTCGGCCGCCGCCACCCCTGGACGATCGGCGGCATCGCCCTCGGCGCGGTCGCCCTGTGCCTCCTGGGCACCCAGACCACCGTCCTCGGCGTCCTGCTGTTCTGGTGTCTCGCCCAGGCCGCCCTCAACGCCGGATACGCCAGCCTCAACGCCGGCATCCCCGACCACGTCCCCGTCCGCCAAAGGGCCGTCGTCTCCGGCTGGATCGGCTTCCCGCAGGCCCTCGGCCTCGTCGTCGGCGCCGTCATCGTCACCATGCTCGTCACCGACATCCCCGCGGGCTACCTCGTGATCGGCCTCGCCGCCGTCGCCATGGCCCTCCCCTTCGTCCTGGCCACCCCCGACCCGCCGCTGCCGCGCCAGGCCCGCCCCGCCTTCTCCTGGAGGGCCCTCCTCGACACGTTCTGGGTCTCCCCGCGCGCCCACCCCGACTTCGCGTGGGCCTGGTTCACGCGCTTCCTCGTCATGCTCGGCAACGCCACCGGCACCCTCTACCTGCTGTACTTCCTCGACGACGCCGTCGGCTACCCGAACCCCGAGGAAGGCGTCCTCATCCTGACGCTCCTCTACACCGGCGGCGTCATCGCCACCGCCGTCGCCGGCGGCATCGTCTCCGACCGCATCGGCCGCCGCAAGGCCCTCGTCACCGCGTCCTCAGTGGTCATCACCATCGCGGCGCTCATCCTGACGTTCTGGCACACCTGGCCCGCCGCCATCGCCGCCGCCGCGATCATGGGCGCCGGCTTCGGCGTCTACCTCTCGGTCGACCAGGCCCTGATCACCCAGGTCCTGCCCGCCGCCTCCGACCGGGCCAAGGACCTCGGCATCATCAACATCGCCTCCACCGTCCCCCAGGTCCTCGGCCCCGCCCTCGCCGCCCCGATCATCGCCGGCTTCGGCGGCTACGCCGGCCTCTACGCCGTCGCCGCCGGCGTCACCCTCCTCGGCGGCATCCTGGTGTGGCCCATCAAATCCGTGCCCTAGCCCCTCACCGTGCCGCCGAGCACCGGCACCGGATCTCAACCGGCCGTTGAGGACACCGTCCGGTACTGCGAGGGCGCGATCCCGTACTCCTTCGCGAAGGCCTGGCGCAGCGCCTCGGCCGAGGCGAACCCGCAGCGCGCGGCGATGCGCGCCACCGGCAGGTCGGTGGTCGTCAGCAGCTGTGCCGCGGAGGTGACGCGGGCCTTCCTGACGTAGCGGCCGGGGCTCTGGCGCAGGTGGGCGCGGAACAGCCGCGTCAGGTGCCGCGGGCTCACCCGCGCGAGCCGGGCCAGCGCCTCGGTCGAGAGGTCGGCGTCGAGCGCCCCCGAGATGTGGTCGGTGACCTTGCGGACCATGTCGTGGTCGGCCGCGGGCGCGGCGGTGAACATGCTCATCTGCGCCTGGTTCCCGGGCCGGTGCAGGTAGGTGACCATGGCGCGGGAGACCCAGCGGGCCATGTCGGCGCCGAAGTCGGCCTCGATGAACGACAGCGAGAGGTCGAGCGCGCTGGTGACCCCCGCTGCGGTGTAGACGTTCCCGTCCTTGACCCAGATCGGCCGCGGGTCCACGGTGACCTTCGGGAAGGCCGCGGCGAGCTCGTCGGCGAAGCGCCAGTGGGTGGTCGCGCGCCTGCCGTCGAGGAGCCCGGCCGCGGCGAGGACGCTCGCGCCGGTGCACAGGGACGCGACGCGGTCGCTCTCGCGGGCGAGGCGGCGCACGTGGCCGACGATCCGCTCGTCGTCGGCGGCGCCGGTGTGCCCGAGGCCGCCGGAGACGATGAGCGTCCCGATGGGGCCGCGGACCCTTTCAAGTGCGGTCTGGCCGCCCAGGACCAGGCCCGAGGTGCAGGTGATCGGGCCGCCGCCGGGAGTGGCGAGCGCGATGTCGTAGCGCAGCCGCGGGTCGATGTGGCGGACGGCGTCGAGTGTGGTGGTGACGCAGGCGATGTCGAGGAGTTCGGCGTCGTCGTAGCCGACGACGACCACGCGGTGCGGGTCCATGCCTCCAGCCTAGAACCGATGGGGCGGGGTCCGGAAGACCAGGATCCCAAGATTTCGGACCTCGGCGTCCTCCCGGCTTGACCCGGAGGTTCCGCAGGCGGATCGTAGAACTCGTCAGATACCCCCTCCAGGTATACGAGGAGCTTCCAATGTCGACCGCCGCCCCTGAACTCGCCCGCAACAAAGTCCTCCGGTTCTGGCCCGTCGCCGCAGGCATCGCCTTCGGTGCGTTCGTCTCCTACGACCTCGCCACCGGCGCCGACCTCGCGCCCGTGCTCACCGCCTCCGGCCTCGTCTACCTCGGCGCGGCCGCGCTCAAGCGGCCCCGCGCCGCCTGGCCGGTGTTCTGGCTGACCTTCGTGATCATCGGCGCCGCCGGGTTCACGCCCTGGGAGGACGCCACCACCTGGGTCCTGCTCGGCATCGCCGCGGCCTTCGCGCTCTACGGCCTGATCCGCGGCGCGGTCCGCCCCTTCGAGGGGTTCCCGCTCCAGTCCCTGGCGATGGTCGTCCTCGGCGCGGCCTCGGTCGCCGTCCTCGCCATCGGCGGCGACACGGCCGCCTACCTGGTGGCCGCGGGCCTGCTCGCCCACGCCGCCTGGGACGTCTGGCACCGCCAGACCGGCCGCGTCGTGGTCCGCTCGATGACCGAGTTCTGCCTCTTCCTCGACGTCATCGCCGCCGCCGCGATGATCGCCGTCGCCGTGGGCGGGTGAACGCGTAGGAACCCGTTGACAAATGTGCGCCCGATCCGCACCATATATTGAAAAGGTTCGATGTGATCGCATTCCTCCCGGTGCGGTCGCATCGCCACGCACCGAAGGCGGTTCGACATGCACGCACCACAGTCCAGGCGCACGGCCCTCAAGCGGATCGCGGCGGCGGCGGCCGCGGCCGCCGCCGCGCCCCTCCTCG
>NZ_QFRW01000236.1 GCF_003265355.1 Glycomyces dulcitolivorans
GTCCGCGGACGGGCGCGAGCCCGTCCGCGGACTGCCGATCGCTAGCCCTTGGAGTGGCGCTCCAGGAACTGGTAGACCTCGGTTTCGTCGACGCCTGGGAAGGAGCCCAGGGGCATTGCGGCGAGTTGGGAGCTGGCGGCTCGGGCGGTGGGCCAGACTTGGCCGGCCCAGACCTTCGCAAGCTGTCGCGGGGGGTTGCGGCAGCAGTCGGGGTCGGGGCAGCGGGAGACCGAGCGGGCCTTGGTCTCCTTGCCGCGGAACCACTTCGCCGATTCATACGGCACGCCGATGGAGAGGGAGAACAGGCCGTCGGCGCTGCGCTCGGTGCGGGCCGTGCACCAATACGTGCCGGTCGCGGTGTCGGTGTACTGGTTGAACGCGTTGAACTTGTCGGGCACGTCGAACACCTGGCGGCTCGTCCAGTACCGGCAGATCGGCTGGCCCTCGATCGCGCCGGTCGGGTCGGCGGGGAAGGCGACGTCGTCGTTCTCGTAGGCCTTGAAGATGATCCCGGATTTGTGGACCTTCTGGAAGTGGGTCCTGATGCCGAGGTGGTGCGTCGCCAGGTTGGTGAAGCGGTGGGCCGCGGCTTCGTAGGACACCGCGAAGTTGTCTCGCAGGTCTTCCACCGCTACTTCCTTGTCGGACATGGCGTTTCTTAGGAAGGCCACCGCGCTTGACTCTGGGATCAGCAGAGCCGCGGCGAGGTAGTTCGTGGAGACTCTTTGGCCCAGGAATTCCAGATAGGTCCTGGGGACTTCGTGTTCCAGCACGTAGCTCGCCAATGCCTGGAGCAGCACGGTCCGCGGGTCGTGCGAGCCCGTGCCCACCTGCGTCAGGTAGATCCGGCGGTGCTTCAGGTCGGTGACCGAGCGGGTCGAGTGCGGGAGGTCGTCGACGTGGTGCAGCGTGAACCGCAGGTGCGCGGCGAGGTCGGCGATCTGGTGCTGTGAGAGCGGGCCGCCCGCGTAGTCGACCTTCCCTAGGAGCGTGCGGGCCTCGGCCTCGATGTCGGCGAAGTAGTTGTCCTTGTCGCGCATCCGGCGGCGCAGTTCGGTGTTCGCTCGGCGGGCCTCTTCGGGTGTGGCCGTGTGGAGGTTGACCTGGCGGTCCACCTCACGATGGAGCCCCACCAGGGCTTCCAGGGCCTCAGTCGGGAGGCGGGTCGACGGTTTGACCGACGGGAGGCCCAGCGAGCGGTACTGCGAACTGCGCTGGGCCCTTTCCAGCTCAATTTCCAGCGCAACGCGCCGGTTCGGCGGCTCCGCGCCCAGGAGCTCGTCGGAAGAAACGCCGAACGCCTTCGCGAGCGCCCGCAGCATAGACAGCTTCGGCTCCTTCTTCCCGTTCTCGATCAGCGACAGCTGCGAAGGCGCCGCGCCGACCGCCGCGCCCAGGTCCTCCAGGCTCATCTCGCGCTGTTTGCGCAGGTGCCGGATCTGCTTGCCGAGGCTGATGAGGTCGACCGAGACGTCGTCGGCGGCCAGCTCGGCGGCCTCGGCCGCGCCCCAGGGGCGGTGCGGGGAGTCCGACGGGAGCGGAGGCAGGTTCGTCATTTCCCCAGTATTGCGAAGAAACGCGATTCTTTCCACCGGGAACGGCTCCCCAGGCGTGGCCAGACGTGAAAGATTTCTGTTACCTGCAAGTAATGACCGCCGATGCGGTCCCGACTTCTCGGAGCCGACGATGTCCGACAGCCAGCGCGACCCTCAAGCGATCGAAACGCAACTCGCCGCCGAGCGCCTCTCCATCGAGTGGGCCTCGGACCCGCGATGGGCGAACACCGTCCGCGACTACAGCGCCGAGGACGTGGTGCGCCTGCGCGGCCGCGTCACCGAGGAGCACACCCTCGCCCGCCGCGGCGCCGAGCGCCTCTGGTCCCGGCTCACCGAGGACGCCGCCACCGGCGGGTACACCCACGCGCTCGGGGCCATGACCGGCGGCCAGGCCGTCGAGCAGGTCAAGGGCGGGCTGCACGCGATCTACCTGTCCGGCTGGCAGGTCGCGGCCGACGCGAACCTGGCCGGGCAGACCTACCCCGACCAGTCGCTGTACCCGGCGAACTCGGTTCCGCAGGTGGTGCGGCGCATCAACAACGCGCTCATGCGGGCCGACCAGATCGAGGCCGCCGAGGGCGTCCAGTCGGTGGACGACTGGCTGGTGCCGATCGTCGCCGACGCCGAGGCCGGGTTCGGCGGGCCGCTCAACGCGTTCGAGCTCATGAAGGGCATGATCGCGGCGGGCGCGGCCGGCGTCCACTGGGAGGACCAGCTCGCCTCCGAGAAGAAGTGCGGGCACCTGGGCGGGAAGGTGCTGATCCCGACCGGGCAGCACGTCCGGACCCTGAACGCGGCCAGGCTGGCCGCCGACGTCGAGGGCGTGCCCAGCGTGATCGTGGCCCGCACCGACGCCGAGGCCGCGACGCTGCTGACCTCCGACGTGGACGAGCGCGACCGCCCGTTCCTCACCGGGGAGCGCACCGCCGAGGGCTACTACCGGGTCACGAACGGCATCGAGTCGTGCATCGCCCGCGGCCGGGCCTACGCGCCGTACGCGGACCTGCTGTGGATGGAGACCGGCACCCCCGACCTCGAAGTGGCGCGGAAGTTCGCGGAGGCGATCAAGGCCGAGCACCCCGACCAGATGCTCGCGTACAACTGCTCGCCGTCGTTCAACTGGAAGCGCCACCTCGACGACGACACGATCGCGAAGTTCCAGCGCGAGCTCGGGTCGATGGGCTTCACGTTCCAGTTCATCACCCTCGCCGGGTTCCACGCGCTCAACCACTCGATGTTCGACCTCGCGCACGGGTACGCCCGGGAGGGCATGACCGCGTACGTGGACCTCCAGGAGCGCGAGTTCGCCTCGGAGGACCGCGGGTACACCGCCACGAAGCACCAGCGAGAGGTCGGGACCGGCTACTTCGACCTCGTCACGTCCGCGCTCAACCCGAAATCTGAGACGCTCGCGCTCGCCGGGTCGACCGAGCAGGGACAATTTCACTAGCTGCCCAGCGACCAAGTCCGTCGGGGCGGGGTTCGCACCCCGCCCCAGCCACATAAGGAGTTCTCAGTGGTCACCACTTCACCGACCCGCACCGACGCGGGGATCACGGTCAACGGGCCCCGCGTCGAGCGCGAGGACGAGGTCCTCACGCCCGAGGCGCTCGCGTTCGTCGCCGCCCTGCACCGGAAGTTCGCGCCCCGCCGCCAGGAGATCCTCCAGGCCCGGCAGCAGCGCCGCACCCGGATCGCCAACGGGGTCGACCCCGGCTTCCTCCCCGAGACCGCCGACGTGCGCGACGACTTCTCGTGGAGCGTCGCGACCCTCGCCCCGGGCCTGGAGGACCGCCGGGTCGAGATCACCGGCCCGTGCGACCGGAAGATGACGATCAACGCGCTGAACTCGGGCGCGAAGTGCTGGATGGCGGATCTGGAGGACTCGTCGACCCCGAACTGGCACAACGTCATCGACTCGCAGATCAACCTGCGGGACGCGATCGAGCGGCGCATCGACTTCACGAGCGATCAGGGCAAGGAGTACAAGCTGTCGGGTGAGACCCTGACGGACCTGCCCACGATCATCGTGCGGCCGCGCGGCTGGCATCTGGCCGAGCTGCACCTGCGCGTCGACGGCCTGCCCGTCGCCGGGTCGCTTGTGGACTTCGGGCTGTACTTCTTCCACAACGCGCACCGGCTGCTGGAACTGGGCCGCGGGCCGTACTTCTACCTGCCGAAGCTCGAATCGCATCTCGAAGCGCGCCTGTGGAACGACGTGTTCGACACCGCCCAGGACCTCCTCGGCATCCCGCGCGGCACCATCCGCGCCACGGTCCTCATCGAGACGATCACCGCGGCGTTCGAGATGGAGGAGATCCTCTACGAGCTGCGCCGCCACTCCTCGGGCCTGAACGCCGGGCGCTGGGACTACATCTTCTCGGTCATCAAGAACTTCCGCGAGCGGGGACCCCGTTTCGTGCTCCCCGACCGGGACCAGGTGACGATGACCGCGCCGTTCATGCGCGCCTACACCGAGCTGCTGGTGCGGACCTGCCACCGGCGCAGCGCCTCCGCGATCGGCGGGATGGCCGCGTTCATCCCCAGCCGCCGCGACCCCGAGGCCAATGCCGTTGCGCTGGAGAAGGTCCGGGCCGACAAGACCCGCGAGGCCGACGACGGCTTCGACGGCTCCTGGGTCGCCCACCCCGACCTCGTGCCCGTGGCGATGGCCGTGTTCGACGAGACGCTCGGCGGCCTGCCGAACCAGATCGACCGGCAGCGCGAGGACGTCATTCCCAATGCGGCTGCGCTGCTTGAGGTCGCGGCGACCCCGGGGGAGATCACCGAGGGCGGCATCCGCAAGAACCTCGAAGTGGGCGTGCGGTACATCGAGTCGTGGCTGCGCGGCGTGGGCGCCGCGGCGATCAACAACCTCATGGAGGACGCCGCGACCGCCGAGATCTCGCGCTCGCAGGTCTGGCAGTGGATCAACGCCGGCTCGACCACGAGCGATGGCCGCACCGTGACCCGCGAATGGGTCGAGCAGCTGCTCAAGGACGAGTTCGGCTCGCTCCAGCGCTTCGAAGGCGACCGCTTCGACGACGCCCTGTCGGTCTTCACCGAGTGCGCGCTGGGCGAGGACTACCCGACGTTCCTCACCCTGCCCGCGTACACCCGGTTCCTCATCTGAGGGCCGACCCCCTCGGCCGACCCCGCCTGCTGGCGCGCGGGGTCGGCCGCCCCCGGGACATATAGAGATATATCGGTGTCGATGTAAGAGCCTCTGGTTCCCTAGGGGCTCAAGCGCTTTCGTCCGGATCTATTAATGCCCGCGCGGCCTCGACCGCGAGCTCCGCCTCGGCGGTGGCGGCCGCGTAGTGGAGGCGGCGCATCGAGCGGATGGCCGAGCGGATCTCCTGGAGGTAGCCGCTGGCGGTGTGCTGCTTGCGGAAGTGCGGCTCGGGCAGCGCGGCGGGGTCGACGCCGACCGTGTCGATGACGACGCCGTAGGGGAGTCCCATGTGGGCGATCGCGTCGCAGTGCTGGAACGCCGTGTACGGCGCGGAGGTCACCACCAGGACCGAGTCGCCGGGGGCGAGGTCGGCGACCTCGTCGGCCCAGAACCGGCACGTATCCACAGTGTCCGCACGGCGGCGGTCGGGGACCGAGGACGGGGCGGCGACGGCGCGCACGGTCACCGGACCGGCCTCGTAGGTCGCGACCTTCCACGACCGGCCCGGTTCGCGGTGCGGGTCGCCGCCGGCGTCGATGCGCGGCTCGCCCTCGATCGCGAAGGCGCGCTTGAGGCTCGCCTCGATCGCGTCGACCTCGAAGGCCCCGCAGTGGAGCCCCGAGAGCGCCGCCGATTCGAGGTCGGCCGGGCCCAGCGGGCGGAAGCCGCCCACGCCGGTGACGTTGTCGGCGCCCGTCCCGGCCGCGAGCAGCTCGGCGGCGAAGCGGGTGCGGAACAGGCAGGAGGCGACGAGCCCGCCGAGGACGAGCACGTGCGTGTAGTGCTCCAGCCGCGGCTTCAGCTCGGCGCCGAGCCCGAGGGCCAGGGCCGCCTCGGTGACGGCGAGCTCCTGCTCGGGGTCGAACGGCTGCGGGGCGGTCTCGTGGCGCTCGCGGCCGGCGCGGAAGTCCCAGTGGACGGCGGAGAACGCCTCCAGGTACGCCAGATCGGTCGCCGTCCCGGTCCCGGGGAGGGACCCGCCGTGGCGGCGCAGGAGCTCGCGCATGGGTTCGGATTCGACCCAGGCGGCGACGTCCTCAAGCAGCGAGCGGGGGCCGGAGCCCCGGCCGTCGTAGTGCGGCAATCGCACGGGTGCGAACTCGGGCATGGCTAGTCCGATCTGCGGTGGAGTCTCGGCCTTGTGAGCCGTGGTGGTGTTGGGGCTCATGCTAATCGGTTACTGCGTGTACTTCTATGTTCAGACCAGGAGAAACGCCGTGTCGCCGCCCAAACACGCCGCGGCCGCCGATGCTGTAGCCCGGTGCGCGGCATGGGGTGGGGGGCCGCGCGAGTGGCCGTGGGTGTTCGGAATGCGAACGGGTTGCGTCCCTTCCGAGTGGAAGGCGCTCTCGGAGTTCATTACAGTTGCCTCCCTCTCGCGGTCGCCAAACCTGAGGGCGGTGTTAGGTTCTCCGGACCATCACCTATCGACGGGGAGTGACATGGCGGCGACGTGCCTGGTGGTCATGGGGGTCTCGGGCTCGGGGAAGACCACGGTCGCGAAGCTCCTCGCGGAGCGGCTCGACTGGGTGTTCGCCGAGGGCGACGAGTTCCACTCCGCGGTCAACATCAAGAAGATGCACGCGGGCGTGCCCCTGACCGACGCCGACCGGGAGCCGTGGCTGCGCAAGCTCCGCGACTGGATCAGCGACCGCGCCGACGAGGGCCGCTCCACCGTGGTGACGTGTTCGGCGCTGCGCCACCGCTACCGGGACGTCCTGCGCGAGTCGAGCGCCCGGATGCGGTTCGCCCACCTCGACGGCAGTCGGGAACTGATCGCCTCGCGCCTGGACCACCGCACCGGCCACTTCATGCCGCCCGCCCTCCTCGACACCCAGCTGGCCGCCCTGGAGCCCCTCGTCGCGGGCGAGGACGGCGTCACCCTCGACATCGCCGACACCCCTGACGAACTCGTCTCCCAGATCGCCGCGTTCCTGAAGTAGCGCAACGGGGGCGGGCCGACAAGGCCCGCCCCCGTGCCAGTTCTAACTAACCGCGGTTGAGGCGGCGGACCGCCAGCTCCGCGAGGAGCGCCGCGCCGTCGGCCAGCACCGAGTCGTCGAACGCCGCGCGCGGGGAGTGGTTCGAGGCCGCGTCGTTCGGGTCGTCCTTCACCGTGGCGCCGTAGAACATGTAGCTGCCCGGGACCGCGTCGAGAACCCGCGAGAAGTCCTCCGAGCCCATGACCGGCTCGGGCATCTCGGCGTAGCGGTCCTCGCCGAACAGGTCCTTGACGGTCTCGGCGATGAACGCGGCCTCGTCGGCGTTGTTGATCGTCGCCGGGTACTCCCGCTCGAACCGGACCTCCGCGTGGAGGCCGTGCGCCGTCGCGATGTCCTCGGCGAGCTTCACCGACTCCTTCTCGACCTGCGCGAGCGCCTCCTCAGAGAACGTCCGCACCGTGGCCTCGAACTTCGCGTTGTCCGGGATGATGTTGTGCCGGGTCCCGGCGTGGAACGTGCCGACGGTGATGACGATCGGCTCGAACACGCTGAAGCGGCGGGTGATGAGGTTCTGGAGGGCCGTGACGATCTCGGCCGCGACCGGGATCGGGTCGAGGGTCGCGTGCGGGCGCGAGCCGTGGCCGCCCTTGCCGACCACGTTCACGAACAGCCCCGAGGACGCGGCCATCATCGGGCCCGGCTTGGTGGTGAACACCCCGCGCGGGACCGTGTCGGAGATGACGTGCAGCCCGTAGGCGGCGTCGACCTTGCGGCCGGCCGCTTCGAGGACGCCCTCGGCGATCATGTGGCCCGCGCCGTCCCAGCCCTCTTCGCCGGGCTGGAACATGAACACGACGTCGCCCGCGAGCTCCGCCTGGCGGGCGGCGAGCAGCCTCGCGGCGCCGACGAGCCCGGCGGTGTGGAGGTCGTGCCCGCACGCGTGCATGGTCCCGACGTGCTTCGAGACGTAGTCGGCGTCGTTCTCCTCGGTGACCGGCAGCGCGTCCATGTCGCCGCGCAGCAGCACGGCCGGCCCCGGCTTGCCGCCGCGGAGCACCGCGGTGACGGCGGTCGAGCTCTGCCCGAGGGTGATCTCCAGCGGCAGGCCCTCCAGCGCTGCGAGGACGGCCGCCTGCGTCTTGGGCAGGTCGAGCCCGATCTCGGGGATCTGGTGGAGTTCGCGGCGCAGCGCGATCAGGTCGCCTTCGATGGCGGCGGCCTCTTCCCGGAAGTCCATGTGCGCTCCTGGCATATTGGGTTCTCGTTGCTAGCCGGGCGGTCAGTTTGCCTGGTGGACGCAATACTGCCACGCCCGGCCCGCAAACGTGAAAGGCGCCGCGGAACGACCCGCGGCGCCTTCGAAGACCTGCTAGAACACCGGCACGCCGTCGCGGGTCAGCACCCAGTCGACCGACGCGAACTCGGCCGGGTCGAGCGCGCCCTTCGCGGTCACCCACTCGATGATGCGCGTGCGGATCTCGATCGACTCGCTCCACAGCTCCTCGGCGGCGGCCACGTGCGGGAAGTTCCCGCCGCCGTTCGCGCGGTAGTTGTTGACCGCGAACACGAACCGCTGCGTGTCGTCGACGTCGGCGCCCGCGTACTTCAGGTTCGCGATGCGCGACCCCGCGGCCTTGGCGATGTCGATCTCGTACGTGAAGCCCGAGACGTAGTCGTAGTTGTAGTCCGGGCGACCGCCCTGGTTCGTGATCGCGTCCGGCGTCACCGGCGCGCCCGCGGCCGTCTGCACGAAGTACTGCGCCGAGTACTCCAGGTACGCCCGGATCTGCGCGCCCGTCAGCAGCTTCGCCACCAGCGTGTTGTCGTAGATGTACAGGCTGGAGAGGTCCTTGATCTTCACGTCGCCCTGCGGGATCAGCGAGGTCCGCGAGAACGGCGACGCCTGCGACACCACCGGCAGGTCCGCGTGCTCGGTCCCGGCCAGCGCCGCCTTGACGACGTCTTCCTGGACCTTCGTGATCAGGTCGATGATCGGCTCGTCCTTGTAGCGGGCCTCGGCCGTGACGAGGTCGATCGACGCCTGGCCGACGACCTGGTTGACGTAGGCGACGACCTCGTCGTGCTCGTCGGTGAGGATCTCGGTGATCCGCTCGTGCTCCTCGACGGTGTTCGAGTTGAGCACGGAGGCGCCGACGGACTCGACCTTCCACTGCCCGCGTTCCCACACCAGCTCGAAGTCGAAGCGGGTGAGGCGCTGGCCGTAGCAGAGCGGCTCGGAGAGGACGACCTCGCCGCCGTCGGGGCCGGCCACGCGGGTCTCGGGGATCTCGATGTGGGCGTGGCCCACCAGGATCGCGTCGATGCCGGGGACGGTCTCGGCGACGATCTTGGAGGCGTTCTCGATGCCCAGGCCCGTGGAGGTGTCGTAGGCGGAGGTGCCGGAGGTGCCCGAGTGGGCGGAGATGACGACGACGTCGACGCACTTCTCCTCGCGGAGGTGCTTGACCCAGTACGCGGCCTCGGATTCGAGGCTGGGGAACTCCAGGACGCCGTCGACGATGGCCTTGTCCCAGATGGTCACGCCGGGGGTGCACAGGCCGAGGATGGCGACCTTGACGTCGCGGCCGCGCGGGGTGCGCAGGCGCACGATGTGGTACGGCGGGAAGGCGGGGCGGCCGGTCTCGGTGTCGATGACGTTGGCGCCCAGGAGCGGGAAGTCGAGCTGGGACTCGAACTTGCGGAGCGTGTCGAGGCCGTAGTTGAACTCGTGGTTGCCGAGCGCGGCGGCGTCGTAGTCGATCGCGTTCATGGCCTGGGCCATGGGGTGGACGGGGCCGCCGTCCTCGGCGATGGGGTCGACGCGCGCGTAGTAGTACGCGAGGGGCGTGCCCTGGATGGTGTCGCCGGCGTCGATGAGGATGGTGTTCTTCTTGCCGACCTCCTCGCGGACCTGCTCGACGAGGGTGGCGACGCGGGCGAGGCCGCGGGTGTTGCCGGCGGCGTCGCTGTAGGCGGCGTCCTTGAAGTAGTCCCAGTTGAAGACGTTCCCGTGGAGGTCGGTGGTGCCCATGACGGTGAACGAGTAGCGCTTGGTGGACTGCTTCGCCGCGGCGGGCGAGGCGGCGGCGACGGCGGCCGCGGCCCCGGCGGCCGATGCGCCGAGGAGGGTTCTGCGGTTGACTGCCATTCGGGGTTGCTCCTTAACTCAGCACCGGGGATATGCGAGGGATGCCTGGAGTATTGCACCTGACCTCGGGTGTCATCCCATGACCCCATCTTGAACGACGGGTGTCGATGCCGCAACGAAACGGCCTACGAGCCCGAACCGCGACGGCGCGTCCCGACCCCGGTCCCTTGTCCGCAACCTCCCGTTCACCTACCCTGATGAGGCTTCGCCCCGATACGGAACACCCCGTCGACGCGGCCCGGGGCCACGGGCGGCCGCCTCCTCCCTTGAAAGCGATCCATATGCCAGAACAACTGCACACGCTCGGACGCCGCCGACTCCTCATCGGGTCCGCCGGACTGGCCGGGCTCCTCGCCGCGCCCGCCGTCGGCGGCGCGGCCGCCGCCGCACCGACCTCGGCCGACCC
>NZ_QFRW01000237.1 GCF_003265355.1 Glycomyces dulcitolivorans
CCCACCCCCCTCCCACCCATCGAATTTCGGGCGCGGTGCACCGCGCTGCTGGCCAATCGCGCTCGGAGTGATCCTCGGGATCGGAGCGCTCGGTTCGGTCGGGTCCGTTCGACCCGGCTGGGTGCCGGGCTCGGCTGACCGTGGTCGACGGGTCGCGGGGCGGGGCTCGGATTCGGGTCAAGGTCGGACTCCTTTCGGTCTCAGTGGGTTCGGATTCTCAGGATGGCTTGGCTCCTTTCGGTCTGAAGTGGTTTCGAGTCAGGGCTGTGGCGTTCTTGAGAGTCGCCAGCGGTTGTCTATTCGGTCGACCCAGCGCATTCGTTGGAGCCGTTCGAGGGTTTCGGTTGCCACTTCTGTGGGGAGGCCGGCGACGGCTGCGAGGCGGGCCGTTTCGACCACGTAGCCGCGGGGGAGGGACTCGACCAGGCGGGCCTCGATTTCGGTGAGGCGGTCGATGGGGCGGCGCTGTGGTGGGGGTGCGCTTGCGAGCGGGCCGCCGATGCCGGTCAGGTCCTCGATGACCTCTTCAGCGTTGGTGACCAGGCGCGCTTCCCAAGGCTCCCTTGCCAGGCGGTGGACGCCGATCGATTGCGACGAGGTGACCGGGCCCGGTGTGAACATCAGGACCCGTCCGAGCTCGGCCGCGTAGCGGGCCGTGTTGCGCGCCCCTGAGCGGTCGGCGGCCTCGACGACCACTGTCCCTGCCGTCAGCGCCGCGATCACGCGGTTCCGGGTCAGGAAGCGGTGCTTCATCGCCGATGAACCCGGCGGCCACTCGCTCAGGAGCATTCCCTGTTCGGCGATCAGGTTGAACATCGAATGGTTCGCCTTGGGGTACGGCAGTTCCACCCCGCAGGCGAGTACTGCCACGGTCGCGCCGCCGCGGGCGAGTGAGCCCAGGTGCGCAGCGCGGTCGATGCCCAGGGCTCCTCCTGAAACGATGCTCCAGCCCTCCACGGTCAGGTCCGCTGCGAGGTCGTCGGCCAGGTGCTGGCCGTATTCGCTGGCGGCCCGGGAGCCGACGATCGCCACCGAGCGGCTGCACAGCTCCGCCAGGTCGTGCCGGCCTCTCACCCAAAGACAGCGGGGCGGGCGCACATGCGGTTCGTCGGCGTCGCATACCAAGTGGAGATCGCGGAGCTGTTCGGGCCAGTCGGGATCGCCGGGAGCCAGGACCCGTGCGCCGCAGGCCTCGGTCGCCGCGGCGATCTGGTCCGCGCGGTCGGCTGGGTCTGGGGTGCAGGACACGGAGGCGCTGGTGAGGCGGCGCAACCGGTCCGGCACGTCGCCTTCCCAGATCTTTTTGACCGCCTCGATCGGCTCGGTCTCCGCGAGGAGGTCGTCGAGTTCGGCGTCTCCCGGCTCCACCAGTTCGGACAGCAGCATCAAGGCGTTTCGCGGGTTGTTCGGCAGATTCGTCACTATTCCTCCTTATCGCTACCGCAGTTCGGCGGTTGTTCTGTGTCGCAACGGGTCATCTCAGTGGGTAGCCGAGCCTCAGCTCGCTGGCCTCGGCGACGTCGTCAGCAGTCGGGCTGTCGTGTTCGCGCAAGTCGGCGATCGTCCACGCCAGCTTCAGGACCCGGTCGTAGCCGCGGGCCGTGATGCGCTCCTTCAGCAGGAGGTCGTCGACGTACTTCCGGACGGGTGGTGGCAATCGCCAACGGGTGGACCGGAGCGCCGGTCCCGACACTTCGCTGTTGAGGCCCCAGGGTTCGCCCGCTTCGGACCAGCGGGAGGCGGCCGCCTCCCGCGCCCGCAGGACCCGCTTCGCCACCGAGCCCGACGGCTCTGCCTCGGTGATGTCGGTCAGGATCGCCGAGGGCGGCACCGGTGGCAGATAGACCCGCAGGTCGATGCGGTCCATCAGCGGCCGCGAGATCCGGGTGAGGTAGCTGCGGCGCTTCAGCGGCGGGCAGGTGCAGTCGACGGGCTTGTTCGGTGCACAGGGGCACGGGTTCGCGGCGAGAACGAGCGTCACTTTGGCGGGGTAGCTGATCGCGGTGTTCGCTCTTCGGATTCGGACTTCGCCGGATTCGAGCGGTTGGCGGAGGGAGTCGAGGACCGATCTTGGCCATTCCGGGGCTTCGTCGATGAAGAGCACGCCGCGATGGGCTAGGGCGAGGGAGCCTGGGCCGATGTTGCCTGCGCCTCCTCCGACCAAGGCCTGCATGGTGATCGAGTGGTGCGGCGCCTCGAACGGCGCGTGGTGGAGGAGCGAGGCCGCGCCGCCGGTGAACCTGCCCCGTAGTGAGTGCAGGGAGGTCACTTCGACCGCTTCGGCGTCGGAGAGCGGCGGGAGGATCGATGGGAGGCGTTCGGCGAGCATCGTCTTGCCGGCGCCGGGCGGGCCGATCATGAGCATGTGGTGGCCTCCCGCGGCGGCGATCTCCAAGGCGCGCCTTGCGAGTGGTTGGCCGCGGACGTCGGAGAGGTCCGGGAGGCGCGGTGGTTCGGGCGTCGGCGGGCGGGGGACCGGGTCGAGGGGGGTCTGGCCGAAGACCCAGGCGACGAGGGTGGCGAGGTCGCGCGGGGCGAGGATCGTCAGGTTCTCGACCATGGCGGCTTCGGCGGCGTTCTCCGGGGCGACGATCGCGGTTTTCAGGCCGCTGCGGCGGGCCTCCATGAGCGCCGGGAGCGTGCCCGGGACGGCCCGCAGGCTGCCGTCGAGGCCGAGTTCCGCGAGCAGGACCGCGTCGGCGAGGCGTTCGACCGGGAGCAGGTCGTCGGCGCACATGATGGTCACGGCGAGTGCGAGGTCGGCGGCGGAGCCGGTCGTCGGCACTGAGGCCGGGGCGAAGTTCACGCTGATCGACTTGTCGGGGAAGCGGAGTGCGGAGTTCGCCATCGCCGAGCGGACCCTGGTCTGGGCCTGGTTGACGACGTTGTCGGGGAGGCCCGACATGCGGACCGTGTCCGCGCCCTTGGACGAGGACTTGAAGACCGAGGCCTCGACGGTGACCGTGACGGCCGAGGCGCCGACCATGCAGACGGTGTTGGTGCGTGCGTAACCCACGGCGTTCTCCTTGGCGGTGTTCGAGAGCCAGATGCGCCCTGCCCGTGACGGTGAGGGCGAGCCGGTCGAGGCGCCAGGGCTGGTCGGGGCGGCAGTGGCCGCGCAGCCAGGTCCTGGCGAGGCGTTCGAGGCGGTGGACCTTCTCGCCGTCGACGGCGCCGAGCGGGCCGCCGAAGCGTTCGGAGCGGCGGGTCTTCACCTCGCAGACGACGACGATGTCGGCGCTGCGGGCGACGAGGTCGAGTTCGCCGGTGCGGTGGCGCCAGTTGCGGGCCAGGATCTGCATGCGGTGGCGCTGGAGGTGGGCCGCGGCAAGCCGTTCGCCGAGGCGGCCGAGCTGGTGCGGGGTCAGGCGGCGCAGGTCGATGCCGGTCACATTCGGCGGCGGTTCGAGAGTTCGCGTGATGTTCACTGCCGTGCTCCCGTCGCGAGGGGCGCCGCGAGATCGCGGCCGGGGCGGGGGAGGAGGCGAACCTTGCCCGCGCCGAACAGCAGCATCGGGTCGAGGTAGAGCGGTCCGCGTTTGAGGCCGAGGTGGAGGCAGACCGCGCTGGGGCAGGAGGCGTGGCCCGGTTGCAGGGTGCCGATCGGCTGGCCCGCGACCACGGTCTCGCCTGCGGCGACCGACGGTTCGACCGGTTCGTAGGTGGTCCGCAGGCCGTTGGGGTGGGCGATGCTGACGACGCCGCGTCCGGCGAGGTCGTCGGCGAACATCACCGTGCCGGGGCCGGCGGCGACCACGGTCTGCGCGTCGGTCGCCCCGAGGTCGACGCCGCGGTGGCCGGGCATCCAGGGGAGCGGCGGCGGGTCGAAGGCAGTGCGCAGGTCGAGCCCGCCGGTGGGCGGGCGCCACGGGCCCGGCGGCGAGTGGTCCCGGTGCTCTGCGAGGGCTGGAGCGGGGTGGAAGAGGGCGGTGGCGGTGAGGATCACGGTGATGATGAGGCTGAGCGTCGTCGCCTTGCATAGCTGGTGCATTACTCAAGGTTGGAGCGGGTGGGCGGTATCGTCCAGAAAAACTTTTGAGGCTGTGGATAACTTTGTTGGCGGCCTGTCTGCCTGCCTGGATGGTTTGTCGTCCGGCGGGTTCTCCGGGTGGTTCTGCCGCGGGGCGGCGCATTGCCTCAGTCACTGCGGTCCACCGCCTTCGCGGGGGCCCCGCGGGCCCAAGTACACTGATCAAAGCGGTACGGCACCACTGTGCGCCGGACCGACTTCGCGCACTCGTCGCGGCCAGACCTCCATTGCCGGCTCGGTATCCGAGCCCTGCGGTGGACGCGGTCAGGCCCTCGCGGTCTCCCAGGTCCGGGTCCTTCCCGGTTGCGGACCGCCGGAGGCGGGTGCCAGGCGCGGGACGCCCGGACTTCGGGCGCCTCCCGCGAATGAACCAGGGAACGAAAGGAATACAACCGTGTCGGTTGTCACCATGCGTCAGCTCCTCGAGAGCGGCGTGCACTTCGGTCACCAGACCCGTCGCTGGAACCCGAAGATGAAGCGGTTCATCCTCACCGACCGCAACGGCATCTACATCATCGACCTGCGCCAGTCGGTCGACTACGCGGCCAAGGCCCACGACTTCGTCAAGAACGTCGTCGCCGAGGGCGGCGAGGTCCTCTTCGTCGGCACCAAGAAGCAGGCCCAGGAGGCCGTGGCCGAGCAGGCCCTGCGCGTCGGGATGCCCTTCGTGAACCACCGCTGGCTCGGCGGCATGCTCACGAACTTCCAGACCATCCAGAAGCGCCTCATGCGCCTCAAGGAACTCGAGATCATCGAGACCAACGGTGCGGCCAACCGCACCAAGAAGGAAATGCTCCAGCTCATGCGCGAGAAGGACAAGCTCGAGCGCACGCTCGGCGGCCTCCGCGACATGGAGAAGACCCCGGCCGCGATCTGGATCGTGGACACCAAGAAGGAGCACATCGCCGTCGACGAGGCCCGCAAGCTCGGGATCCCGATCGTCGCGATCCTCGACACCAACTGCGACCCCGACGAGGTCGACTTCCCGATCCCCGGCAACGACGACGCGATCCGCTCCGTCGCCCTGCTGACCAAGGTCATCGCCGACGGCGCCGCCGAGGGCCTCCTGGCCCGCTCCGGCGGCCAGGGCGAGAAGGCCGAGGGCGAGCCGCTCGCCGAGTGGGAGAAGGAGCTCCTCGTCGAGGACAAGCCCGCCGCCGAGGCCCCGGCCGCCGAGGCCGAGGCGACCGAGCAGACCTCCGCCGAGTAATCGGCCCTCACGAGAAGTTAGAAGGGGAGCAATGGCCAACTTCACGATGGCTGACGTCAAGAAGCTCCGGGAAGCCACGGGCTCCGGGATGATGGACGTCAAGAAGGCCCTCGAAGCGGCTGACGGCGACTACGACACCGCCCTTGAGGCGCTGCGCATCAAGGGCGCCAAGGACGTGGGCAAGCGCGCCGAGCGCACCACCGCCCAGGGCCTGGTCGCCCAGTCCGGCAACACCATTCTCGAGCTGCTGTGCGAGACCGACTTCGTCGCCAAGAACGGCGCGTTCATCGAGCTCGCGCAGACCCTGGTGGAGCGCGCGGACCAGGTCCGCGCCGCCGACGGACCCGCCTTCGAGCAGGCCGAGCTCAACGGCACCACGGTCGCCCAGGTCATCGCCGACGAGTCGGTGAAGCTGGGCGAGAAGATCGCCCTGGGCCGCGTCGGCTCGCTGGAGGGCGACGTCTCGGTGTACCTGCACCGCAAGGCCGCCGACCTCCCGCCCGCCGTGGGCATCCTCGTCTCGTACACCGGTGACGCCGAGGCCGCCCGCCAGGCCGGCATGCAGGCCGCCGCGATGCGTCCGAAGTACCTCACCCGCGAAGAGGTCCCGGCCGAGATCATCGAGACCGAGAAGCGCGTCGCACTCGAGACCGCCAAGGAAGAGGGCAAGCCCGAGCGCGCCTGGGACAAGATCGTCGAAGGCAAGGTCGGGGCCTACTACCGCGACTTCGTCCTCCTCGACCAGACCTCGGTCCTCGACAACAAGAAGACCGTGAAGCAGGTGCTGGCCGACGCCGGCACCGAGGTCACCGGCTTCATCCGCTTCGAAGTCGGCCAGGAGTAGCAAGCGGTCCGCGGCCGCGGACTAGACTGGCTCCAGCCGTAAGCACGGGAAGGGGCGGCGGCGCAGGCCGCCGCCTCGTTCCATGTCCCGACCAAGACACCGCGCCACTGGTCAGCGGCCGCTGAAGGAAAGTTCAGAGCAGGGAGTGCCATGAGTCAAGCCAAGTTCCGCCGGGTCGTGCTGAAGCTGTCCGGCGAGTCCTTCGGCGGCGGTTCCGTCGGCGTCGACCCCGACGTCGTCCAGAGCGTCGCCCGGCAGATCGCCGCCGGTGTCGCCGAGGGCGTCCAGGTGGCCGTGGTCGTCGGCGGCGGCAACTTCTTCCGCGGCGCCGAACTCCAGCGCCGCGGCATGGAGCGCGCCCGCGCCGACTACATGGGCATGCTCGGCACCGTCATGAACTGCCTCGCCCTCCAGGACTTCCTGGAGAAGGAGGGCGTCGACACGCGCGTCCAGACCGCCATCGCCATGGCCCAGGTCGCCGAGGCCTACCTGCCGCTGCGCGCCATCCGCCACCTGGAGAAGGGCCGCGTCGTCATCTTCGGCGCCGGCGCCGGCATGCCGTACTTCTCCACCGACACCGTCGCCGCCCAGCGCGCCCTGGAGATCGGCGCGCTCGAAGTGCTCGTCTCCAAGAACGGCGTCGACGCGGTCTACACGGCCGACCCCAAGACCGACCCCGACGCGCAGCGCCTCGACGACATCACCTTCGACGAGGCCCTCAAGCGCGAGCTCATGGTCGTCGACCAGGCCGCCTTCAGCCTCTGCAAGGACAACGCCCTGCCGATGCGCGTCTTCGGCGCCGACGACGAGGGGAACCTGCGCCGCGCGATCATCGGCGAGCAGATCGGGACCCTCATCCACGCCGCCGAGGACTGACCCCGGCGAGGCGGACCCCGCCAAGGGGGACGTCCGCGCCACCGAGGACCGACGGCGGGACGGTACGGTCAGAAGTGCTGTCAGGCCGCGAGAGATTGTGAGAGAGCCGTGATTGACGACACCCTCCTCGAAGCCGAGGAGAAGATGGAGCGGGCCATCGAGCACGCCAAGGAGGAATTCGCCGCCGTCCGCACCGGCCGCGCCTCCTCCGCCATGTTCAACCGGATCACCGTCGACTACTACGGCGCGCCCACCCCGATCCCCCAGGTGGCCTCCATCGCGATCCCCGAGCCCCGCATGGTGATCGTCAAGCCCTTCGACGCCTCCCAGATGAAGGACATCGAGGACGCGATCCGCAACTCGAACCTGGGCGTCAACCCCTCGAACGAGGGCACCCAGCTGCGCCTGAACCTGCCCCCCATGACCGAGGAGCGCCGCCGCGAGATGATCAAGATCGTCCGCACCAAGGGCGAGGACGCCAAGATCGCCATCCGCAACGTCCGCCGCAAGGCCAAGGACGAGATCGGCAAGTTCGTCAAGGACGGCGAGGTCTCCGAGGACGAGGGCCGCTCCGGCGAGAAGGAGCTCGACGACCTCACCGGCCGCTTCACCGGCCAGGTGGACGAGCTCGTCGCGGCCAAAGAGTCCGAGCTGCTCGAGATCTGATGAGCGCGATTCCCGACGGTGCGCCCGGCCGTCGCCCCCACCCGTCGCCCGACGGGCCCGGGCGGGGGCGCGACACCGCCGAGGCCGGCCCCGATCCCAAGCCCAAGGCCGGCCGCAACCTCCCCGTCGCGATCGGCGTCGGCCTCGGCATCTCCGCGGTCGTCATCGCCTCGATCGTGTTCCAGCCGCTCGGCTTCCTCGCCTTCGCGGTCGTCGCCGTCGCCGTCGCCTGCTGGGAGACCGGCAACGCGATGCGCAAGGGCGGCAAGAACGTCCCGGTGATCCCGCTCGCGGCCGCCGGGGCGCTCATCGTCGTCCTCGCCTGGTTCGGCGGGGCCACCGGCCTGCTCCTGGGCACCGCCGTCGCCGTCGCCGCCCTGTACGTGTGGCGGCTCTCCGACGGCGCCACCGGCTACCGCACCGACCTCGCCGCGTCCGCCCTCGTGCTCGTCCAGGTCCCGTTCCTGGCCGGGTTCGTGGCGCTCCTGGCGACCTCGGAGGCCGGCGACGCCCGCCTCATCGACGGCGCCGCCGCGCAGGTCCTCATCTACCTGTTCACCGTCGTCATGTCCGACACCGGCGGCTACACCGCCGGCGTGCTGTTCGGCCGCCACCAGATGACGCCGCGCATCAGCCCCAAGAAGTCCTGGGAGGGCCTCGCCGGCTCGGTCGTGGCCGCCGCCCTCGGCGGCTCGATCACCCTCTGGGCGTTCTTCGGCGTGTCCTTCCCCCTGGGCGTGGCGTTCGGCGTCTGCGTCGCCCTGGCCGCTACGTTGGGGGACCTGTCCGTCTCGCTGCTGAAGCGGGACCTCGGCATCAAGGACATGAGCAATCTCATCCCCGGCCACGGCGGGGTCATGGACCGGCTCGACTCGATCCTCATGGTGGCCCCCGTGGCCTATGTGTGGTTCCGTTACCTGCTCGGGTGATGTGTCCTGATTGGTGTATCCGATGAAGGAGGGCCCGGGGTGAATTCGACGATCCGGGGTTGGCGGGTCGCGGGCCTGTCATGCGAGACTAGGTCGTGACATGTCTGTAGCACTCACGTTGACCGAACCGCGCCCCCGCAAGGCTGCGCCGCGCCACCTCGCCGACCTCGACCTGGCCGGGTGCCAGTCCGTCCTCTCCGAGATCGGGCAGCCCGCCTTCCGCGCCAAGCAGCTGCGACAGCAGTACTTCGGCCGCCACGTCGGCGACGCCTCCCAGATGACCGACCTCCCCGCCGCCGCGCGAGAAGCCATCGGCGAGGCGCTGCTCCCGCGGCTCCTCCAGCCGATCCGCGTCGACTCGTGCGACAACGGCAAGACCGTGAAGGCCGTGTGGCGCCTGTACGACGGCGCGCTGGTCGAATCGGTCATCATGGCCTACCCCGACCGGGTGACCGCCTGCGTGTCGTCGCAGGCCGGCTGCGGGATGGCCTGCCCGTTCTGCGCCACCGGCCAGGGCGGCCTCGACCGCAACCTCACGACCGCCGAGATCGTCGACCAGGTGGTCAACGCCGCGCGGCTCGCCGAGGAGCGCGGACTGGGGCGCCTGTCGAACATCGTGTTCATGGGCATGGGCGAGCCGCTCGCGAACTGGGCCCGGCTCAAGGCCGCCCTGCACCTCATCACCAAGCCGGTGCCCGACGGGATCGGCATCTCGGCCCGGAACGTCACCGTCTCCACGGTCGGCCTGGTGCCCACCATCAAGAAGCTCGCGGAGGAGGGCCTGCCGGTGCGGCTGGCCGTCTCGCTCCACGCGCCCGACGACGAGCTGCGCGACGAGCTCGTCCCCATCAACACCCGCTGGAAGGTCGCCGAGGTCCTCGACGCGGCCTGGGAGTACGCTCGGGTGACGAAACGTCGCGTCTCGATCGAGTACGCGATGATCAGGGACGTGAACGACCAGCCGTGGCGGGCCGACCTGCTGGGAAAGCTCTTGAAGGGCAAGCTGGTCCACGTCAACCTGATTCCCTTGAACCCCACGCCGGGGAGCCGGTGGGACGCCAGTCCCAAGCCGGTTGAGGCGGAGTTCGTGCGGCGCCTCCGCGAAGCGGGCGTGTCCACGACGGTGCGCGATACGCGCGGCCAAGAGATCGACGGCGCTTGCGGGCAGCTGGCCGCTTCGGTCCGGGAGGCCGGTACGCCCGGCCGCGCCGGTGCGAAGCCGCTCGGCGCCTCCGGCGCCGCGGAGTAGGCGGAAAGGGTGGCTTGGTAGTGGCGAGTCATGGTGACCGGTTCCGGCGCCGGGCGTTGAGCCGGGGCTACAAGGTCGACGAGGTCGACGCGTTCCTGGACCGCGTTGAGGCGACGCTCGCCGGTGAGCCGGTGGGCAGCCCCGTCTCGGCGGACGAGGTCGACGACGTCGTCTTCAGGGTCCGCTTCGGCGGCTACGACGAGTGGCAGGTCGACGTCTACCTCGACCGGGTCGCGCGTCAGCTCGCCGAACTGGAGGAGCGCGGCGTTCTCGGCACCGCCCCCGCTCCCGACTACGGCAAGCCCGAATCCGCCTCGGCCCCGCACGGCGGCCGCGGCTTCGACGAGCCCCCGATGCAGCCGGGCCCCGGATCGCGCCGCGCCCCCGAATCGCAGGCGACCCAGGTCATCCCCGCGCAGGAGATGATGGCCGCCCGCGAGATGGCCCCCCCGCCGCCGGCCCCCGAGCCGGTCGGCCGCGGCCGCGGACCC
>NZ_QFRW01000238.1 GCF_003265355.1 Glycomyces dulcitolivorans
CCGCTCGCGCGCCTCGTCCCGCGCACCAGCCTCGGCGGGGACATGACGCCGTTCGCCGCGACCGCCGCCGCCGTCCTCTCGGCCGGCGGGGCCGTGCTCGCCGCCGCGCTCGGGACGGCCCCGTGGGTCCCGTTCGGGCTCGCCGCCCTCGCGCTCGTCCTCGCCGGATCGGTCGCCCGCACCGACCACGAGGGCATCCTCGACTGGTACATCCCGGCCGGGCTGCGCGCCGTCGAACTCGGCGCGATCTGCGCCGCCGGGATCGCGGCCGAAGTCGCCTGGCCGGTCCTGTACCTGCTGCTCACGGTGATCGCCCTGTACTTCTACGACCTCGCCGCGGGCCTCGACAAGGCCGCCTCGCCGGTGGCCCGCCGCGACCTCGGCCTCGGCTGGCCCGCACGGAGCCTCATCGCGATCGGCGCCGCCGCGGTCGCCGTCGCCACGAGCCCGGTCGTGGCCACAGTGGTCTACGGAGTGCTCGCGGTGTACGTCGCGTCGGTGTTCGTCGGCGCGGTCGTGGCCGGCACCGTGCGCGCCTCCCGCGCCGCCGCGGCCTGACCCCGTCCCGCCCCCGCCCGTGTTCCCCGTTGACGGTCAAGCGAACTCGTTCGGCTTACATGCCCCGACAGGCGAGCGGTCCTGGCCGCCCGCGACTAAGGTGTACGTGTGCGCAAGTGTGGGCTCCGGCGTCTGGTGCTCGTCGCGTCCGTGATCGGGGCGGTGGGCCTGCTCTCCCTGCCCTGGTACGGCGCATCCGAACCGCGGGACGAATCCTCAGTGTCCCAAGTGGACTGGGTGAACGCGGACGAGACGAACCCGTGGCCGCCCGGCTCCGACGCGACCGAGAGCCCCAGCTACGACGGCGACGGCACCGAGGACGGCCCTGAGGACGACGGGAACGGCTCCGACGGCTCCGGCGGCGACGGCCCCACCGGCGAGGCGGGCCAGCCCGGCTCCGGCCCGGTCGACGGCGGCGAGAACTCCTCCGGCGGGATCCTCGGCCTCGCGTTCCCCGTGCAGGCCGGCATGAGCGTCGGCCTCCTGGCGCTCGCGTTCCTCGCGCTCCTGCCGGGCCGCCGCATGCCCGCCGACCTGCGGTAGCTACAACCCCGAGTACGTGTAGCCGCGCTGCTCGAACTCGTCGAGGATCGACTCCAGGGCCCCGCACATGTCCTTCTGGTTCGACGCCCCGTCGTGCAGCAGGATGATCGCGCCCGGCCCGGTCTTGTCGAGCACGTGGTCCTTGATCTGCTTCTCCGTCGTCTCGTTGTCCCAGTCCGAGGGGTCCACGGCCCAGTGCAGCGACTCCATGCCGAGCTCCGCGGCGACCGCGATCGCCCGGTCCGTCCACTGCCCGCCCGGGTGGCGGAAGTACGCGATCTCGGCGCCCGGCGCGGCCTTGAGGATCGCGTCGTTGGTGCGCTGGAGGTTCGCGCGGATCTCGTCCTCGCTCCAGGTGCCGAGGTCGAACTCGTGGTACCAGGAGTGGTTGCACAGGGTGTGGCCCTCGCGCGCGATGTCGGCGACGAGCTCGGGGTACGCCTCGGCGTAGGCGCCGATGACGCAGAACGTGGCCTTGATGCCGCGCTCGCGGAGCATGTCGAGGACCTTCGGCGTCCACTCGGGCGAGGGCCCGTCGTCGAAGGTGAGCGCGACCGAGTCGTCCCCGGTGTGGTTGCGGGTGCCCAGCGGCCCGTCGTACGCGTTCGAGGCGGGCTCGGCGGCGGGCGCCGACGACGGCGACTCGGGGACGTCCGACGTCGGCGTCGGCGTCGCGGCCGGGGTCGTCTCGGGCGCGGCGCTCGTCTCCGGTTCGGCCGAGGACTCGTCCTCGGTGGCCGGTGCCTCCTCCTCGGCGGAGGACGCGGGGGCCTCCGCCCCGGTAGGCTCGTTCGCGGTCAGGGTCCCGGCCGGCGGCGTCTCGCCCTCGGGCCACAGCCACGCGAGAACGAACAGCGCGAGGAGCGCGGCCGCGATGCCGTACTTGTGGCGTCCCATGTCGTGATTGTAGGTGTGCCGGGCCATCTGTCCGGTGATTCGAGGAGGCGCGCATGCGACTGGTCGTGGGGATGACGGGGGCGACCGGGGCGGTGTTCGGGGTGCGCCTGCTCCAGGCGCTGCGCGCGACCGGGACCGTCGAGACGCACCTGGTGATGAGCCGGTGGGCGCGCACCACGCTGCGGCTGGAGACCCCGTACACGGTCGCCGAGGTCGCGGCACTCGCCGATTTCACGTGGGGGCCGAACGAGCAGGCCGCGCCGATCTCCTCGGGGTCGTTCCGCACCGACGGCATGATCATCGCGCCGTGCTCGATGAAGACCGTCGCGGCCGTGCGCACGGGGTACACCGAGGGCCTCATCGGGCGCGCGGCGGACGTGACGCTGAAGGAGCGGCGGCGGCTCGTGCTGCTGGCGCGCGAGAGCCCGCTCTCGGAGATCCACCTGGAGAACCTGCTCGCGCTCTCGCGGATGGGCGCGGTCGTGCTCCCGCCGGTCCCGGCGTTCTACAACCGGCCCGAGACGATCGACGACATCGTCGACCACGTCGTGGCGCGCACCCTCGACCAGTTCGGACTCGACTACTCCAAGGCGCGGCGCTGGGACGGCTTGGGCGACAATGGTTCCACTGACCCCTTGGAGTGAGGAGTAGCCGGTGGACACCCTGATGTGGGAGGCCAAGGCCGCCGAGGGGCGCGGCGCGGAACTGCTGCGCTGGGTCCTCGACGAGGGCGTGCGCGCGGTCGCCGACCCCGCGGTCCGCACCGAGGTGTTCGTCTCGGGCGACCGCGTCGTCGTCATCGCGGTCGGCGACGAGCCCCCGCGGCGGCTCCCGGACCCTCCGGAGGAGCTCATCGAGCGGGCGCCGCACGCGTGGCCGTTCACACGGGTGAACTTCGCGACCTGAACCGGGGACCGCTTGCCGGGCCCGGCCTTTTGCGAGCGTTCGTTGCGACTTGTTCGAAAGAGGTCTTGTCGGACCCCCGTGTCAGTATTGACCCAGGGGTCCCTCTAGAGTCCGAAATGTGGCTTTAGCGGCCGATGCCCTGGTATGTCCAGCCGTGCTTGCGCCACTGCTCCGGGTCGTAGGCGTTCATGCCGTCGAGGAGGCGGCGCTCGGCGACCTGGCGGCCCAGGGCCTCCGGGTCGAGGGTGCGGAACTCCTCCCACGGGACCATCGCGCACACCACGTCGGCGCCCGCCACGGCCTCGGCGAGGGTCTTCACGAAGCTCAGCTCGGGCGCGTACGCCTTCGCGTTCTCCAGGCCCTCGGGGTCGTAGACGACCACGTCGGCGCGCGCGGCGCGCAGGCGCCGGGCGATGTCGAGCGCGGGCGAGTCGCGGATGTCGTCGGTGTCGGGCTTGAAGGTCGCGCCCAGATACGCCACGCGCACGCCCGACAGGTCCGGCCCGTTCGGGCCCGGGGTGCGCCCGACCAGGTTCGCCACGGCGCGCACGGTGTGCGTGCGACGGCGCGTGTTGACCGCGTCGACCTCGTCGAGGAACCGGAACGACTCCCCGACCCCGAGCTCGCCGGCGCGCGCCGAGAGCGCCCGGATGTCCTTGGGCAGGCAGCCGCCGCCGAAGCCGATGCCGGCGCGCAGGAACTTGTTGCCGATGCGCTGGTCGTAGCCGATGGCCTTGGCCAGGTCGGCGACGTCGGCCCCGGCCGCCTCGCTCAGGTCGGCCATCGCGTTGATGAAGGAGATCTTGGTGGCGAGGAACGCGTTCGCCGCGACCTTCACCAGCTCGGCCGTGGCCAGGTCGGTCTCGACGACCGGCACCTCGCGGTCCTCGACCGCGGCGAGTTCGAGGATGCCGCGGTGGACGTCCTTGAGCAGCTGCGAGGCCCACTCCGACTGGGAGGCGTAGACGATCCGGTTGGGACGCAGGACGTCGTGCATCGCGTTCGACTCCTGGAGGAACTCCGGGCTCCACCCGACCTCGACGCCGAGCCCCGCGGGGGCGTGGCGGTCGACCAGCTCCTGGACCCAGGAGGCGGTGCCGACGGGCACGGTGGACTTGCCGACGATGAGGACCTTGCGCGTCAGGTGCTTGGCGAGGTCGACCACGGCCGACTCGATGTAGGAGAGGTCCGCGCCGTGCTCGCCCTTGCGCTGGGGGGTGCCCACGCAGATGAAGTGGACGTCGGCGAAGTCGGCGACGGCCTGGACGTCGGTCGTGAACCGCAGGCGGCCCGACTCCAGGTTCTTCTTGAGCAGCTCGGGCAGGCCCGGCTCGTGGAAGGGGACGGTGCCGGAGGCGAAGGACTCGATCTTCGCGGTGTCGACGTCGTACCCGATCACCTCGTAGCCCAGCTCCGCGAAGCAGATCGCGTAGGTCGCCCCGAGGTAGCCGCAGCCCAGGAAGGAGATGCGCGGACGGGTCGTCGGGTTCTGCGAGGGGGTCTGGTTCGCGTTGGCCATCAGATGCGTGCCCTGTCTGTGATCGGTGCAGTGCTGGTCGGGGGTGCGGGTCCGGGGGTGCGGCGGCGCCCGTACGAATGATCCCGCATCGCGCGGCGACCTCGAATTGTACGTGAACGCCCCTATGGCCTGCGCCATCGTATATTCAGCTCCACGCATGAACTTCGGGTGACGTTGCGGGGAAGCGGCGGATAATTCACCGTGGCGGCCATCACCGGTGCGACGATCCATGGGCTAGACTCGCCGAGTATTACTCATCAGTAACAACAGTCAGCGACTACAGCCGGGAGCCGTCGATGTCCACCGGGTTCAGCCCCTACCAGCTGCCAGACGAGTACGCCGACATCCGCGCCGCCGCGCGCGGCGTCTGCGACGCCGGGGTCGCCCCCCACGCGGCCGAGGCCGACGAGACGGCGACGTTCCCCGAGCAGTCCTACGAGGCGCTCAAGTCCGCCGACCTGCACGCCCCGCACATCCCCGCCGAGTACGGCGGCGCGGGCATCGACGCGCTCGGCACCGCCATCGTCATCGAAGAGGTCGCCCGCGCGTGCGCGTCCTCCTCGCTCATCCCGGCCGTCAACAAGCTCGGCTCCCTGCCGGTCCTCCTCGACGGCTCCGAGGAGCTCAAGCGGCGATACCTGCCGCCGGTGGCCGCGGGGGACGCGATGTTCTCGTACTGCCTCTCCGAGCCCGAGGCCGGCTCCGACGCCGCCTCGATGACCACCCGCGCCGTCCGCGAAGGCGATGAGTGGGTCCTCGACGGCGTCAAGCGCTGGATCACCAACGCGGGCGTCAGCGAGTACTACACGGTCTTCGCCGTGACCGAGCCCGGCAAGGGCGCCAAGGGGATCAGCGCGTTCGTCGTGGAGAAGTCCGACGCAGGCGTCTCCTTCGGCAAGCCCGAGAAGAAGCTCGGCATCAAGGGCTCCCCGACCGCCGAGGTCTACTTCGACTCCGTGCGCATCCCCGCCGGCCGCCTCATCGGCGAAGAAGGCCAAGGGTTCTCGCTCGCCATGCGCACCCTCGACCACACCCGCGTCACCATCGCCGCGCAGGCCCTCGGCATCGCCCAGGGCGCCCTCGACGCCGCCACCGCCTACGCCGCCGAGCGCGAGCAGTTCGGCAAGCCGATCGCCGCCTTCCAGGGCGTCCAGTTCCTCCTCGCCGACGCCGCCATGAAGATCAGCGCCGCAAGGGAACTCACCTACGCCGCCGCCGCCCGCTCCGAACGCACTACCGCCGACCTCACCTACTTCGGCGCCGCCGCCAAGTGCTTCGCCTCCGACGCCGCCATGCAGATCACCACCGACATGGTCCAGATCCTCGGCGGCTACGGCTACACCCGCGACTTCCCCCTGGAGCGCATGATGCGCGACGCCAAGATCACCCAGATCTACGAGGGCACCAACCAGGTCCAACGCATCGTCATCGCCCGAGAACTCCAGCGCGGCAACGCGTTCTAGAGCTTCATGAGGGAGCAGGCGGGTCCTCCGGGACCCGCCTTTTTCTATGCCTCGGCTTCGGCCGGGGCGGGGCGTTGTTCGGGGATCTGGGGGGTTGGGCGCTTGCGGGGGCCGACGAGGGCGAGGGCCCAGGCTGCGGCCAGGGCGAGGTAGAGGGCGGTTGCGGCGGGCCAGGGGAGGGGGAGGTCGGTCAGGAGGGTGCGGAGGTGGAGGGCGATGGTGAGCATGCCGATGGTGGCGGTGAGTTTGGCGGCCGGGAGGCGGCCGGTGAGCCAGGCGGCGACGGGGGCCGCGATGACGGCGCCGATCGCGAGGCCTTCGGCGAGGGGCATGGCGACGCCGAGGCTCTGCGGGGCGAAGAGCCAGAAGCTGAGGAGAGCGCCTGCTGCGGCAAGGGTCTGTGCGAATGCCGCCGAGCCGATGACTTTTCGGGGTTCGAGTCTTGAGACTGACATGAGGATCGGGACTGTGACGGGGCCCCATCCTCCGCTTACCGCTCCTGCGAAGCCGCCCACCAGGCCGGTCGGGACGGCGAAGCCTTTGCGGGGCTTGCCGATCGGGAGGTCGCCTTTGTAGCCGCGCCAGGCCAGGACCGCGCCGACCGCCATCAGGGCGGCGCTCGTGACGGGAGTGGCGGCGTCGAGGCCGGCGAGGGATGAGAGGGCCCAGGCGCCGGTGAAGCCGCCTGCCGCGCCGGCCGCGCCGAGGGGGAGTGCCGTGGGCCAGTGGACGTTGCCGAAGCGGGTGTGGGCGGCGGTGCTGACGATGCCGGCGACGAGTGCGGCGGAGGCCGCGGCTGCCGCGACGACGACCGGGGCGAGGCCGATGCCGGCGAGGAGGGCGGTGGCGACCGTGCCGAAGCCCATGCCGAGGCCGCCGTCGAGGAGCTGGGCGACCAGGCCCGCTGCGGCGGCGGTGGCGACGGCGATCGGGGTCATGACGCGTGGCTCCCTCGGGTTCGGACCGACCCAGGATAGTCGCCGCCGACGAGCCGCCCGGAGGCGTCTCGCACAGGCCGGGACCGGCGGTTATGGAGGTCCCCGCCACCCGGTGAGGGGCCGGATGCACTGGGCGAGACCAGGGTCATAGCGTGGGGGAACGGTCCTGGTTACGCTCGCGTAGCCCCTACCGGCAACCACCATCGCCTGCCGCAGTGCACAGGCGTACCAGAAATGCAGAGGAGCATTCGATGGGTAAGAAGGTCACGGTCGTCGGCGCCGGTTTCTACGGCTCCACCACCGCCCAGCGCCTGGCCGAGTACGACGTCTTCGACGAGGTCGTCCTCACCGACATCGTCGAGGGCAAGCCCGAGGGCATCGCCCTCGACATGAACCAGTCCCGCACCATCGAGGGCTTCGAGACCAAGGTCGTCGGCGCCACGACCGACAACGACGGCAACGGCTACGAGAAGACCGCCGGGTCCGACGTCATCGTCATCACCGCCGGCCTGCCGCGCAAGCCCGGCATGAGCCGCATGGACCTCCTCGAAGTGAACGCCCGCATCGTGCGCGGCGTGACCGAGAACCTGGTCAAGCACTCCCCGAACGCCGTGATCATCGTCGTCTCCAACCCGCTCGACGAGATGACCGCGCTCGCGCAGCTCGCCTCCGGCTTCCCCAAGAACCGGGTCCTCGGCCAGGCCGGGATGCTCGACACCGCGCGGTTCACGAACTTCGTGGCCGAGGAGCTCCAGGTCCCCGTCAAGTCCGTGACGACCCTGACGCTCGGCTCGCACGGCGACACCATGGTGCCCGTCCCCAGCCAGTCCTCCGTCGACGGCAAGCCGCTCGCGGACCTCCTCCCGGCCGACAAGGTCGAGGAGCTGGTGACCAAGACCCGCAACGGCGGCGCCGAGATCGTGGCGCTGCTGAAGACCGGTTCGGCCTACTACGCGCCGTCGGCCGCGGCCGCGCGCATGGCGAAGGCCGTCGCCGAGGACTCCGGCGCGGTGCTGCCGGTGTGCGCGTGGGTCGACGGCGAGTACGGGATCTCCGGCGTCTACCTGGGCGTGAACGCGAAGATCGGCGCCGAGGGCGTCAAGGAGGTCGTCGAGACCCCCCTGACGGACGGCGAGCTGGCGAACCTGAAGGAGGCCGCCGAGGCCGTCCGCGCCAAGCAGGCCGACGTCGCCACGCTGTAACACGTCGTCGGGAGGGGCGTCCGCCGCCGCGGGCGCCCCTCCCGCGTCTCCGACATGGCTCCGGGCCCTGATCGGTCGTCGCTAGGCTTACGCCCGTGACGGTCAAGAGGCAGCGCATGGATCGGACCCGCCCGGGCGAATGGGAGCCCTTCGTGGCGAGGCGTCCGGGGTCGTGGTGGCTGGAGATCGCCATGCTCGTCGCGTTCGGGGTGTGCACGTGGCTGTCGGCGTTCCACAGCCCCCTGATCGACCTCGACATC
The DNA here is from genome assembly GCF_003265355.1 of Glycomyces dulcitolivorans. Classification (GTDB taxonomy): domain Bacteria; phylum Actinomycetota; class Actinomycetes; order Mycobacteriales; family Micromonosporaceae; genus Glycomyces; species Glycomyces dulcitolivorans. The sequence goes on from NZ_QFRW01000238.1 coordinate 8,287, forward strand.
TGGCTGCGGGACTTCTCGGACGCGAACCGGCCGCCGTGGTTCGACACGCTCCTGGTGTACACGAACAAGCTCGGGCAGGGCGGCATCCTCAGCGCGGTCGCGCTCGGCGTCGCCGCGATCCTCGCGTACCGGAAGCACACGGTCCGGCCGATGATCGCGTTCCTCGTCATGTACGGGATGGCCGGGCTGGTCCTGGTCCTGAAACTCGCGTTCCCGCGGATCTACCCGCACTGGCCGCGGCCCGACCCGGGCCCGTACGCCGACGCCTCGCAGGCGCTCCTGTTCGTCCCCGACCGGTCCGAGCTGGGGAGCCTGGGCGACTCGGCGGTCGGCGCGTACCCGTCGGGGCACGTGGTGAACGCGTTCGTCTGGTACGGGCTCCTGATGCTGCTCGTCGGCGCGCTCCTCAAGACCTGGCAGCGCCGGCTGCTCTTGATCGCGCCGGTCGTGATCGTGTTCTTCTCGACGACCTACCTGGGCTTCCACTGGCTCACCGACTCGCTCGCGGGGCTGTTCATCGGCGTGATCATCGTCAGGCTCATGTACCGGATCCCTTGGGCGACAGTGCGACTGCCGCTGTGGCTGGAGCCGGAGCGGCGCTACCGGTAGGCGGGTTCCGCAGCGCCCGTCTCCGTAACGCGGGCGCGGTATCTTCTCAGACATGCCCACTCCCCCGCGAGAACGGCCGCCCCTCAAGCGCCGCCTCGGCCTCCCTTCCGCGATCGCGATCGGGCTCGCCTCGATGCTCGGCGCGGGCGTCTTCGCCGTCTGGGGGCCCGCGACCCGGGCCGCCGGATCGGGTCCGGGACTCCTTGCGGCCCTAGGGATCGCCGCATTCATCGCCTACTGCAACGCCCGCTCCTCCGCCCGCCTCGCCGCCCTCTACCCGCAGTCGGGCGGCGCGTACGTGTACGGGACGGTGCGGCTCCACCCGGCCGCCGGGTTCGCCGCGGGCTGGGCGTTCCTGGTCGGCAAGACCGCCTCCGGCGCGGCCATGGCCCTGACGCTCGGCGCGTACCTGACCCCGGAGCAGCCGCGGCCGCTCGCCGCCGCGGCGGTCGTCGCGTTCTGCGCCGTGAACCTCCTCGGCGTCCACCGGACCGCGCTCGCCTCGGCGGTGTTCGCGGGGATCACGCTCGCGGTGCTCGCCCTGGTCGTCACCGCCGGGCTCACCGGGCCGGTCGCGGCCCGGCCGCTGGGGGACACGCACCCGTGGGGGGTCCTGACGGCGGCCGGGTTCGTATTCTTCGCGTTCGCCGGGTACGCGCGGATCGCGACCCTCGGCGAGGAGGTCGCGCGCCCGGAGAAGACGATTCCGCGCGCGGTCGCGATCAGCCTCGGCGCCACCGCGCTCGTGTACGCGGCGGTCGCGGTGACCGCGCTGAGCGTCCTCGGCGCGGGCACGCTCGCCGGATCGACTGCGCCCCTGTCGGACCTGGCCGGGGCCGGTGCGCCCGCGATCAAGCCGCTCGTGGCGGTCGGCGCGGGGATCGCCGTCGCCGGAGTGCTCTTGAGCCTCCTGGCCGGGATCGGCCGGACCGCGCTCGCGATGGCCCGCGACCGGCGCCTGCCGGGCCCGCTCGCGGCCGTGTCGCAGCGGTTCGGGGTCCCGTGGGCGGCCGAGATCGCCGCGAGCGCCCTCGTCCTCCTCCTGGTGTCCACACTGGACTTGGCGGGGGCGATCGGGTTCTCCAGTTTCTGCGTCCTCGTCTACTACGCGGTCGCGAACGCCTCCGCGATCACGCTCGACACACGGGCCCCGCTGCCGTGGCTGGGGCTCGCCGGGTGCGTGCTCGTGGCCGCGAGCCTGCCGCTCGCGTCCGTGCTCGGCGGCCTCGCGGTGTTCGCCGTCGGGGCCGCCTGGTTCTGGGTCACGGAGCGGCGCAAGGACGCTTAACGAGCGGCGCGCCGCGCGTCCCGGGCCGCCCGGAGCCGCCTGACGACCGCGGGCTGCTCCGCGGCCGCCTCCGGGTGGTCGATGAGGCGGGCCAGGTGCTGGTAGTACCGCTCGGGTGTGAGCTCCAGCTCGTCGGCGATGGCCTGGGTCTTCGCGCCCGAGGCGCGCCACCAGCGCGCCTCGAACGCGAGGAGGCGGCTGTCCGAGGCGGACAGCTTCGACTCGGGGTCGCGCGGGGCGAGCTGCGGGCCCGCCTGGCGCGGCGCGGCGTCGGGGCC